>JAFSSQ010000079.1 GCA_017450965.1 Clostridia bacterium | reverse complement strand
CGAGGACTGCGTCTACCTCCCCGTCCCGCTCAAAAAGGGGGAAAACACCGTTTCCCTCGTCTTCAGCGCAAGCAAGCTCTACCTCGATCCGGAGCCGGAGATCCTCTTCGTCTCCGACGCGCATCTCCCCGGCTGACCCGGCTGAAAAAACAGGCGGAGCGTACAGCGTTTTCCCGAAGGGGACGCTGATCCTCGATCTGCTCGCGGGACGGCTGGAGATCTTCCCGATCCTCGTTCTGTTTTCCCGCGGTACCCGGACAAAATAAATCAACGGAGAACGTTATGAAACGAATTCTTTCTTTTCTTCTCACGCTTTTGCTTCTTTCTTCTTTTGCTTCCTGCGGCGGGGAAACGGCCGATCCCGCGCCGGGGACGGGAGCGCCGCTCACGGAAGCGTCCGATACGACCGGCGCGCCGGAAACGGTCAAAACGCCCGAAACCGTGAAAGAGACGGAGACCGCCGCGCCGGGGACGGACGCGCCCGACACGACCGGCACGACCGGCACGCCCGATACAACCGGCACGCCCGATACGACAAAGGCGGCCGACACGACCAAGGCGGCCGACACGACCAAGGCGGCCGACACGACCAAGGCGCCCGATACGACGAAGGCGCCGGATACGACGGCCGCCGAAACGGAAGCGTCCCCGGAGCCGGTCGTGCTCCCGTCGGACGGAAATCTTCTCTTTTCTCCGACCAAATCCGGGATCTACAACTACTGTCCGACGGTCATCGAGGAAGCGGACGGCACCCGGTACGTCTACTACTGCACCAACAAAAAGTCCTATAACGTTACCGACTACATCGGCTGCCGGAAGGGCACGCCGAACGCGGACGGGACCTATACCTACGGGGAGGAAACGATCGTGCTCTCCCCCACGGCGGGCAACTGGGACGCCCGCCACACCTGCGATCCCTCGGTGATCCGCGGCGTCTTTTCTTATCAGGGAGAGACCTACTCCTATCTGATGGCGTACCTCGGCTGCACGTCGAGCGACAATCAGGAAAACAAGGTAGGGCTCGCCGTGGCCAAAACGCCGGACGGACCCTTTGTCCGGGTCGGGAGCGCGCCGATCGTGGATTTTGTGAAGGATCCTTCCGTTTCCCCGGACGTCTTCCAATGGGGCGTCGGCCAGCCGAGCGTCGTCAGCATCGACAAGGCGGGCAAGGTCTGGCTCTTTTATACCAAAGGAGATAAAAACGGCACCCGCACGATCGTCCGCGAGTGCGACTTTTCCGATCTTTCCGCGCCCGTCCTTGGCACCGAAAAGCGCGTTTCCGTGACCGGCCTCACAAATCTCAACGGCGGGAAGGATTATCTCAACAACGCCGATTTCCTCTACGATCCGACCGCCAACGTCTTTTACAGCGCGTCCGACTGCCACCCCAATCCGGCAAGCGACCCCAATTTTATCTCCTCCTCCTTCCGGGTGGGGAAACTGACCGGCAAAAAGGTCTCCGGCACGCTCTACGCCTTCACGGATACGAACGCCTCCTGGACCAATCTCGCGGTCGTGGGGCCGGAGGAGACCGGCTTTGCCCGCAACCACAACGTCGGACTGGTGAGAAACGAGTACGGACACCTGGCAAGCGGGGATTATCTGACCGTTTATTATACGATGTCGATCGAGGGCTCCTCCTCTCTCTGGTCCTACCGGATCTACGACCATAATATCGCCCTCCGCTGAAAAAAGAGGAAAAGGAGCTTCCGGCGGCCGCCGGTCTCCGCAAAAAGCGAAAAAAGGAGAACGGGTATGACGCTCCAGCAGCTTCGTTATATGATCGTGATCGCGGAGACGGGCTCTCTCAGCCGCGCCTCCGAGCAGCTCTATATGGCGCAGCCCTCGCTGACCGCTTCTCTGCGCGAGCTGGAAAAGGAGCTCGGCGTGACGATCTTTCACCGCACGGGCAAAGGCGTGACGCTGACGGCGGACGGGGAAGAGTTTCTCCTCTACGCCCGCCAGCTCTACGGGCAGTACGAGTCCGTCCTCGAAAAGTACGGCTCCTCCGGCGCCCGGAAGAAAAAGTTCGGCGTTTCGGCGCAGCATTACTCCTTCGCCGTCAAGGCGTTCGTGGAGATGGTGCGCGAGTACGATATGACTGAGTACGAGTTTGCCGTCCGGGAGACGAAGACGATGGACGTGATCACCGACGTGAGCACGATGCGCAGCGAGATCGGCATCCTCTATCTCTCCGAGTTCAATCATCGCGCGATGGAAAAACTGTTTTCCTCTCACAACCTGGTCTTCACGCCGCTGATCGACTGCCGGGCGTACGTCTATCTCTGGCGCAAACACCCCCTCGCCGGAAAAAAGTCCGTCTCGATGGAGGATCTCCGCCCCTATCCCTGCCTCTCCTTTGAGCAGGGGGACGGCGCCACCTTCTACCTTGCCGAAGAGATCTTCAGCGCCCGCAGCTACGAGCGGGAGATCAAGGTCACCGACCGGGCGACGGTCCTCAACCTGATGGTGGGGCTCGGCGGCTTCATCCTCTGCTCCGGCATCATCTGCGAGGAGCTCAACGGCGACGACTACGTCGCCCTCCCCCTCGCCTCCGACGGCGAGACCCCCGACAGCCGGATGAAGATCGGCTACGTGACCCGCAAAAACACCGCGCCGAGCCGGATGGGGTCGCTTTACGTCAGCGAGCTGAAACGCTATCTCACCGAACACGTCGCCCCGGATGATATAGAAAAAATCTATACCTAAATATCAGTTTTTGGTATTTTACAAATCGGCCTGGCCGTGGTAAGATAGTGCCGTTGAAAAAACGGGAACCACCCGAGAACACGGAGAACGAAAACGATGAAAAAAGCACTTTCCCTTTTCTTTGTCTTTACCCTCGCGCTCACCCTGCTCTTTACCTCCTGCGGCAAGTCCGGCGAGGTGAAGATCGCAGTCCCGAACGACTCCACCAACGAAGCGCGCGCGCTGCAGCTTCTCGAGGTCCAGGGGATCATCAAACTGAAGGATACCGGGGACGTCCTGGCCACGGTCAAGGATATCGCCGAAAATCCCTACAACGTGAAGTTCCTTGAAGTGGAAGCCGCCCAGATCCCGAGCGTCCTCAAGGACGTGACCTACGCCGTGATCAACTCCAACTACGCGATCGGCGCCGGGCTGACCCCGTTCGTCACGGAAGGGACGGACGTTTCCTATCCGAACATCATCTGCGTCAAGGACGGCCAGCAGAACACCGATAAGACGAAGGCCCTCGTCGCCGCGATCAACAGCCAGAAGGTCAAGGATTACATCAATAACACCTATAAGGGCGCGATCGTCTGCGATCTCGGCGCCGTCGGCGACGGGTACGACGCCTCCGTCAACTACGACGCGCTGAAGGGGACGAAGATCAGCATCGCCGCCTCTCCCACGCCGCACGCGGACATTCTGAAGAACGCAAAAGAGATCCTCGCCGCCAAGGAGATCACGCTGGATATCATCGAGTACACCGACTACGTCCAGCCGAACAACGTGGTGGAGAGCGGAGAAGTGGACGCCAACTACTTCCAGCACGTCCCCTACCTCAACGACTTCAACAAGGAAAACGGAACCCATATCGTCAGCGTTCTGGAAGTCCATCACGAGCCGATGGGCGTTTACAGCGCGACGGAGTCGGGCTGGAACAACCTGAAAAAGTAAGACCGGAAGAAAAAAGCAAAACGCTGCCGTGCCGAGCACGGCAGTATTTTGCGCTCAGGGGCTTTTATGATCGAGATCAAAAATCTTTCCAAAACCTTTTCCACCGCGGACGGCAGGGTGGACGCGCTCCGGCATATCAACCTGACCGTCCGCGAAGGGGAGATCTACGGCGTGATCGGGATGAGCGGCGCCGGAAAAAGCACGCTGGTGCGCTGCATCAACCTGCTGGAGAGGCCGACGGAGGGAACCGTCCTGATCGACGGGACCGACGTCGGGGCACTCGGCGAGGCGGAGCTGCGCGAGGTGCGCCGCCGGGTCACGATGATCTTCCAGGGCTTTAACCTCTTAATGCAGCGGGACTGCCTCTCGAACGTCTGTTTCCCGCTGGAGCTGGCGGGTATGAAACGCGCGGAAGCGAAAGAACGCGCGGCGCAGCTTTTGGAGACGGTCGGTCTGCCGGACAAGGCTCACGCCTATCCCGCGCAGCTCTCCGGCGGTCAGCAGCAGCGCGTGGCGATCGCCCGCGCCCTCGCCACCGATCCGAAGGTCCTGCTCTGCGACGAGGCGACCTCCGCCCTCGACCCGAACACCACCCACCAGATCCTCGAGCTGATCCGGGATATCAACCGCCGCCTCGGGATCACCGTGATCATCATCACCCATCAGATGAGCGTCGTGGAGGAGATTTGCGACCGGGTCGCCATCCTCGATAACGGCGCCGTTGCCGAGGAGGGGGACGTTGCCGCCGTGTTCGCCCATCCTCAGTCAGACGCCGCCAGGCGTCTCGTCTTCCCGGAGGGGGCGGCGGACGGTACCGCGGAGAGCGGAGAAACGCTTCTGCGCGTCGTCTTCAAAGGCGCGCTCGCCACGGCCACCCCGCTGATCAGCCGGATGGCGATGGAGGAGGGGATCTCGGCGAACATCCGCTACGCCTCCACCCGCTGCATCGGCGACAGGGTGTACGGCAATATGCTGCTCGGCGTTGACAGCGCCGGCGATACCGCGGCGCGGGCGATCGCCTTTTTGCAGCAGGACGACATTACGGCGGAGGTGGTATGATATGACGGACGTTTTCGCGCCGGAAAAACTCAGGGAAGCGCTCGATATTTTTCTGCACGAGATCCCGCTTGCCATCTGGGAAACCTTTTACGTAACGGTGGCGGCGACCTTTTTCGCCGTTCTGATCGGGCTGCCGCTGGGCGTGCTGCTCGTCGTCGGGGAGAAGAAGGGCGTGATGCCGATCCCCGCGTGGCTCTTGAAGCTGCTCAACGTCGTGATCAATCTGCTCCGTTCCATCCCCTTCCTGATCCTGATGATCATGGTCATCCCCCTGACCCGCGCGCTGGTCGGCACCTCCGTCGGCACCACGGCGTCGATCGTGCCGCTTGTGATCGCGGCGTTCCCCTTTATCGCGCGGCTGGCGGAGACCAGTCTGCGGGAGACGGACCCCAACGTGATCGAGGCGGCGCAGAGCATGGGCGCGTCCCCGATGCAGGTGATCTGCAAGGTGATGATCCCGGAGAGCGTCCCCTCGCTCGTTTCCAACGCCACGACCGCGATCACGACGATCCTCGGTTATACCGCGATGAGCGGCATCATCGGCGGCGGCGGACTCGGGAAGATCGCGATCAATTACGGCTATTATCGCTACAAATACCTGGTGATGCTGATCGCCGTGGCGATCCTGATCCTGCTCGTGCAGCTTTTCCAGAGCGTCGGGACCCGTTTTGCCGCCCGTCTCGACAAACGCGTCAAACGCTGACGCGCCGGAACGATAAAAACGCCCGCGAGGGAAGGAAAGACCTTCTCCGCGGGCGTTTTTTGAAGCGAAAGGGTTTTCGGTTTGCTCAGGCCTCCCAGTTTTTGACAAACAGACCGGCCTTATCGGTGAAGCTGCCGCAGATGATCATGATAAGATCAACCAGAGCGCCGATCCCGAACAGACCCGCAGTCAGCAGCCACAGGACCCCGGTCCCGGTCTTCCCGACGTAGAAGCGGTGAATGCCGAGACCTCCTAAAAACAGGCAGAGCAAAAGAGCAACGAGACGGGATTTGGTAGACATGGCGAAATCTCCTTTTTTCAGTTAGGTCGGAACGTGAGCCGACCGTTGAAGATACGATAACATATTTTTCCTCTTTTTTCAAGAGTTTTCGCGTTTTTTCTCCGGAAAACGCCGTTTGCCGGCGCGCTGCGGAAAAACCTCAAAAACCTATTGACAAGGTAGGTCTTACGGTCTATAATAAAACGGCAAGGACCTCAAGGAAAAAGAAAGGGAAAAAACATGACAAGGATCTATGCGGACAACGCGGCGACGACCCGGATGAGCCGGCGCGCGATCGACGCGATGCTCCCGTATCTGGATACGGCGTACGCCAATCCCTCCAGTCTCCATTCGGCGGGGCAGGAGGCGGCGGAGGCGCTTTGGCGGGCGCGGGAGGAGGTTGCGGCCTGCCTCGGCGCACAGCCGAAGGAGATCGTCTTTACCTCCGGGGGAAGCGAGGCGGACAATCAGGCGATCCTCTCCGCCGCCGCTCTCGGCGAGCGGAAAGGAAAGCGCCATATCGTTTCCACGGCGATCGAGCATCACGCCGTCCTCCATACGCTGAGAAAACTGGAAAAGCAGGGCTTTTCCGTTACCCTGCTCGCGCCGCGCGAAAACGGCGTGATCCCGCCGGAGGAGGTGGAGCGGGCGATCCGGGAGGATACCTGCCTCGTCTCCGTCATGTACGCAAACAACGAGATCGGCACGATCGAGCCGATCCGGGAGATCGGCGCCGTCTGCCGGGCGCGCGGCGTGCTCTTTCACTCCGACGCGGTGCAGGCGGTCGGGCATCTGCCGGTCAACGTGAGAGAGGACGGGATCGACCTGCTCGCGCTTTCCGCGCACAAGTTCCACGGGCCGAAGGGGGCGGGCGTGCTCTATGCCCGTACCGGCGTCCCGCTCGTTTCTCTCATCGAGGGCGGCGCGCAGGAGCGCGGCAAGCGCGCGGGAACGGAAAATATCCCCGCGATCGTCGGGATGGCGGCGGCGCTGCGGGAAGCGTGCGAAAAGCGGGAGGAGGTCGCCGCCCGGCTCCTGCCGCTGCGGGACCGGCTGATCGAGGGGCTTTCCCGGATCCCGCACGCCGCGCTCAGCGGCGACCGCACGGCGCGCCTCCCCTCGAACGTCCACTTCTGCTTTGACGGGATCGAGGGCGAGTCGCTTCTCCTTTTGCTGGATCAGAAGGGGATCTGCGCGTCCTCCGGCTCCGCCTGTACGTCCGGGTCCCTCGACCCGAGCCACGTCCTCCTCGCGATCGGACGTCCGCACGAGGTCGCCCACGGCTCTCTCCGTCTCTCGATCGGGGAGGATTTCAGCGAAGACGACGCGGACTGCGTGATCGCGGCGGTGAGCGAGACGGTCGCGTATCTGCGCGGCATCTCCCCGGTCTGGCAGGAATGCCTCGCCGGGAAAAAGCCGTTCATCCTGCCGTAAAGAAAAGAAAGGAAGGAAAAAGAAATGGCGCTTTACAGCGATACCGTGATGGATCATTTCCTGCACCCCCGCAACGTCGGGTCGCTCTCCGACGCGGACGCGGTCGGTGAGGTGGGGAACGCCCGGTGCGGCGATATTATGAAGATGTATCTGAAGATCGAGGGCGGCGTCATCACCGACGTCCGCTTCGAGACCTTCGGCTGCGGCTCGGCGATCGCCTCCAGCTCGATGGCGACCGAGATGATCAAAGGGAAAAGCATCGACGAGGCGCTCGCCGTTACGAACAAAGAGGTCGTGGAGGCGCTCGGCGGGCTGCCGGCGCACAAGCTCCACTGCTCGGTGCTGGCGGAGGAGGCGATCCGCTCCGCGATCCGGGACTACTTTGAGCGAAACGGGATCCCCTACGACAAAAGCAAGTTCCCCGAGGCGGAGGAGGGCTCCTGCTGCCGGATGGTATAAAAAAACGGTTCGGACCGCGGTCCGAACCGTTCTTTTATCCTTTGAGACGCCCGGCTTTTTCCTTTGCCTTTTCCATAAACCTTTCTTTGCTGACGATGAAGCGGTCGTGCCGGCAGCGGCCGACGACCTCCTCCCCGTCCCGCACGGTGATTTCAAAGGTGAGGCGCCGGCGGTCGATCTCCGTCAAGACACTCTCGCAGGTCACGGTCACGCCGACGGGGTCGGCGGCGAGGTGCTCCAGCTCCAGCCGGGTGCCGACGGTCGTCATCCCCTCCTCAAGGTAAGGCTCAACGCTTTCCGCGGCGGTGCGTTCCATCAGCGCCGCCATTACGGGCGTGGCCAGCACGGGCAGCAGCCCGCTGCCGACCTGCGAGGCGCAGTCCCGCTCGGTTACGGTAAGGGTGTTCGTGCGTTTCAGTCCGGGTTCCATCGCTCTCTCCTTTTCAGCGGAAGTGCGTCGGCGAGCAGCCGTACGCTTTTTTGAAGCTCTGGGAAAAATGCTTGATCGAACAAAATCCGACGGCGGCCGCGATATCGGTAACCGAAAGGTCGGTCGTCTGCAAAAGCTCCAGCGCCTTGAGGACGCGGGTATTGATCACGTACTGATGGAGCGTCTGGCCGGTGCTGAGCAGCATACAGCGGTTGAGATAGTTGGGATGGTAAGAAAAATGCTGCCCGATCGCGGCGTTGGAGAGGTCGCCCGCCGGATTTTCGTGGATATAGGCGATCACGTTCTGCACCAGGGCGGAGATCCCCCCGCTCCCCGCGGAGATCGCCTGCCGGTAGACGGAGAGGATGATTTTGGCGAGCACGGCGGAGAGCATCGCCGCGTAGTTGCGCTGCGGACTGACGAACTCCTTGTCGAGGCAGTGCATATCGTATTCCAGCATATGCATATCCGGGAGGCAGACGGGCTTCTCAAGGATCGGCGCGTCGGAAAACCGCACGGTCTCGATCCGCCGCCCGGGGTCGTACGCGTCGCTGACGACCGGCGGCAGACAAAGGGAAATCTTCCGCGCGTCAAAGCGGTAGTCGAAGTTGACGACCATCACGTCAAAGCCCTCGGGCGAGAGGGAGGAGAGGGAATAGACGGTATCCGGCGACCAGAGAAAGAGCGCGCCGCGCCCGGGCCGGTAAACGGCGCCGTCGAGGGTGAGGGAGGCGTTTTCGCTCAGAAAGTAGAGGATCCGGTTGTCGTAGGCGCGCATATCGGTCGACCGGTAGTCGCCGGGCATATGCAGGATCTTGGCGTAGCGCACGTAGGGCTTGATATCGTCAAGCAGCATATCCATAAGAACACCTCACGTTCGGTTTCAGAAGATCCCCCGCCAGATAAGGAGCATCAGCGTGATCACCGCGGCGATCACCGCGAGGGAAAAGCCGAGGACCAGCAGGGATTTCTTTTTATGCAGGGAAGCGGCGCCCTTCTCTTCCGGGAGCATCCGGGCGGCGCGCAGCGCCTTGACCGCCGGTTTGTAAAGGAGCATCGCGAAGCCGGCGTTCAAGACGCTCTTGAGGAGGTTGAAGGGGAGAAAGACGGGAAAGAGCATCCCGACGATCAAGGAGCGGTCCACGTGCATATAGAGAGGGGTCAGCAGCCAGTTCCAGAGGACCATCACCGCCGTCATCGTAACGCACCCGCCGGAGAGCCCGATCACGGCGCCGGAGAGCTTGCGGTTGCAGCGGTAGAAGAGCGCGGCGGGCAGCGCGAACGCCGCGGAGGAGAGGAAGTTCATCACAAAGCCGATCCACGCGGTCGTGCTGACCGTGACCATCTCGAGAAAGGAGACGAGCAGAGCGAGGAGGAGCGAGGTCACCGGTCCGTAGAGAAAGCCCCCGATCGCGATCACCGCGTCTTTCGGCTCGTAGGTGAGGAAGGGAGCGGCGGGAAAGATGGGGAAACGGGTCACGAGAACGAGAAGATAGGCGACGGCGGCGAGCATCCCGGTCACGGCGAGCTGCTTGGTCTTCTGACGGTCAAACTGCATAAAAATACCTCCGCGGCATACGGGAGCGGAGGACAGGGATGGCTTGCGCCGGAAAAATTCGCAAACGGTCTCTTCCATCCGGACTGTACCGTCGGTACCGGAATCTCACCGGTTCGGACACGCTGGCGTGTTTCGCGGACTATACCGCCGGTGGGGAATCGCACCCCGCCCCGTAGACCAAGTTTCTGCTTTTTATTGTATGCCGGCGGGAGGGGATTGTCAAGAGGCGAATTGTCGAATTTTCCGGAAAAAGGGGGCGCGTTTTTCCGCAAAGAGACGAAGGAGCGTCCTTTTGCCGAAAAGAGGAAAAACCTTTTCTCCGCTACGCGCTTCGACAGGTTTTGATCTTTCCCTCCGTTATAATTCTGGTACCTGAAACGTCGTACCGCCGTCCGGCGGGGAAAAGAGGAAGCCGTGAACACGAAAAAAACAAGATCCGGACCGGGAGAAAAAGCCGCAGAGCGCAAGAAAAACGGAACAAAAGGGGGAAAAAGGCAAAAAAGGCGCCAGAGCGGGGCGTTCGGCGTTTTTCTGCAAAAAAAGAAGAAAGCGGCGGAGCCGAAACGCCGGCGGGAGAGGGAGACGGAGACGGCTCTCCCTCTTTCCCGCTCGCCGGGCGGGGAGGGGGCGCGTGCGGCGGAAGCCGCGCTGCCCGCGATCGGGATCGAGCCGTTTTCCGTCTTTTTGCGGGCGCTCGCCGCGTTTCTTTGCGGGATCCTGTTCTCCCGCGCCGATACGCTCTTCGGCGCCTATCCGCTCGGGATCGCGCTCCTCTGCGCCGCGGAGCGGTACGCCCCCCTCGTCGGGCTCGGGGTGTTCGCGGGCGGTCTCTCGCTCGGAGAGGGCGGGACCGTCTACTCCTTTACCGCCGTCTTTCTTCTGACGGTCCGTCTCGCCGCCTCGCTCTTTTCGGACAAGCGGTCCTTTACCTTTCTGCCGGAGGGGGAGGGACGGCGGCGCGTCCTCTTTTGCGAGGACGTCCGCCTGCGGACGGCAAGCGCCTGCCTCGGCGGCTTTGCCGTCGGCGTTTATCAGATCATCGCGGGCGGCTATACGTATTACGATCTCTTCGGCAGCTTTCTTCTCGTGCTCGGCTGCCCGCTCGGGACGTGGGCGCTTTCCTTCCTTCCGGCGCGGGGAGAGGCGCTGACCCGCCGCCGTCTCCTTTCCGCCGCCGCCCTGTGCGCCGCGGTCCTGTTTTCCCTTTCCCGCCTCGGTCCCGTCGGCAGGACGCCCGCCCTCGTCGCGGCGATGGCGCTGACGCTGCTTGCCGGGCGGGAGCGGGGAGTGCTTCCCGGGACGCTGGCGGGGCTTCTCTCGGGCCTTGCGGCGTTCCCGCTCCACTCCCCCGCGCTCGCGGCGGCGGGGCTGGTCTGCGGGGCGCTTGCCCGCCTCCCTCTGCCGCTTTCCGCCGCCGCGTCGCTCGTCTCCGCCGTGTTTTCCGTCTTCCTTGTCGGCGGGGCGAGCGCCTTTCCCGCCGTTTTGCCGGAGCTTGCCACCGGCACGGCGATCGCCCTGACCCTTTCCCGCTTCCGGATCCCCGCGCGGTTTTTCGGCGCGGCGGAAGGGGAGCCGAAGGAGCGGGAGCGCGCGCGGGAACGCGCGGGCGAGGAGCGGATGAGGGCGCTTTCCCGCTCCTTTTCTTCTCTCTCCGAGATGTGCTACGCGCTCTCCGAACGCGCCAAAAAACCGAACGCGGGAGAGCTGCGGGAGCTCTTTGACTCCGTCTGCGACCGTTTTTGCGGCCGCTGTCCGCACGCCGCGCTCTGCTGGAGCAAAAAGTACGACGAAACGAAAACGGCGCTCGGGCGCGCGGCGGAGAGCATGGCGGACGGCAAGTGCGTGACGAGGGGGAGCTTTCCCCCGTCTTTCGTCTCCCGCTGCCCGAGCGTGGACCGGATCGTCGGGGAGATCAACGCGGGGGCGAGCGCCCTCGTCCGCCGACGGATGAACGGCGACCGGAGCGAGATCTTTGCGATGGATTACGAGTCGGTCGCTTCCCTGATCGGGGAAGCGCTGGAGGACGTGCGCCGGGAGGGCGAGGAGGAGCCCGCTCTCGCGGAAAAGACGACGCGCTTTTTGCGTACGCTCTTTCCCGGCGAGGGGAACGCGCGCGTGACCGGCCGACGCAAAAAAACGGTCACGGCCGACGGCTTTGCGGCGGGAAAGACCCTTCCGGACGCCCAAACGGTCCGCCGGGGATGCGAAAAGCTGCTCGGCTGTTCGCTTTCCGCCCCGCGCTACGAGATCCGCGGGGGAGAACTTGCCCTTACGATGAAGGCGGTCCGCCGCTTCCGGGCGGAGGTCTTCTCTCTCTGCCGGCCGAAGGAGCGGGAGCGGGCGTGCGGAGATACCGTCGCCGGTTTTGAAAACCGCGAGGACTTTTTTTACGCGATGATCTCGGACGGGATGGGGAGCGGCGAGGAGGCGGCGCTGATCAGCAGCGTCTGTTCCGCGTTTCTGCGGACGATGCTCACGGCCGGCAACGCGAAAAACACGTCGCTCTGTATGCTCAACGATCTGATCCGCACCTCGGACGGCGAGTGCAGCGCCACCGTCGATCTTTTTGTGCTGGATCTGCTCACCGGCCGCGCCTCCTTTGTGAAAAGCGGCGCCGCGCCCTCCTTCGTGCGGCGGGACGGCAGGCTGTACCGTATCCGCTCAAAGACCATGCCCATCGGGATCATGAAGGCGGCGGACGCCGAGCGGGTGGGCTTTCTCGCCGAGGACGGCGACTGCGTGATCCTCCAGAGCGACGGCGTGGCGCAGGGCGGGGAGGAGTGCCCGTGGCTTTTCCGTCTTCTCTCCCGCTCCTGGGACGACGACGCCGGACGGATGTGCGCCCGCATCCTCGACGAAGCGGAGAAGTACGGCTCCGGCTCCGACGACCGCAGCGTCTGCATCGTCCGGATCCGCCGGACGGGATAAAAAAACCGCCGCTCCGGAAAGGAGCGGCGGCCGGTTCTCTTTTATTTGGAGATCTCAAGAGCGGTGTTGTAAAGCTTATACATTTTGGAGCGCTTGCGGGTCAGGAGGGTATAGATCTCGTCCAGCTCCTTCTGGGGGAGCGCTTCCAGCTCGCCCGGCAGGGATTTGTCCTTGTAGAGACGGTCGAGGATGAGCGCGAGGTTGATGTCCATCGGGACGATCCGGTCGTCCCGCTCGCAGATGACGAGATTGCTCTTTCCCTCCAAAAGACAGTCGACGGCGGCGGCGCCCATCTCGGCGCCGAGCAGACGGTCGCGCAGGGTCGGAGAGCCGCCGCGGACGACGTGCCCGAGGCAGGCGTAGCGGGTCTCGATCCCCGTCTTTTCGGGGATGATCTTCGCCAGCTTTTCCGCGTAACCGGCGATCCCTTCGCTTACCATCACGATAAACTGCCGTTTTCCGTCCTTCCGCCCCTCGATCATCTTGCGGATGATCTCGTCCTCGTCAAAGGGGATCTCGGGAATGAGGATGGTGGCGGCGCCGGTCGCGATGCCGGCGTGCAGGGCGATATGCCCCGCGTTGCGTCCCATCACCTCCACGACGTTGCAGCGTGCGTGGGACTCGCAGGTATCGCGCAGACGGTCCACCATCTCCACCGTGGTATTGACCGCGGTGTCAAAGCCGATGGTATAGTCGGTGCAGGTGATGTCGTTGTCGATCGTGCCGGGCAGCCCGATGCAGGGGATGCCGTGATTGGTCAGGTCGCAGGCGCCGCGGAAGGTCCCGTCTCCGCCGATGGCCACGATGCCGTCGATGCCGGGCGCCCGGCATGTGGCGATCGCCTTCTGCATCCCCGGCTCGGTGGCGAATTCCGCGCAGCGGTCGCTGTAGAGGATCGTGCCGCCGTGGTTGACGATGTTGGAGACGTCCCGCATCTGGAAATCCCTGATCGATCCGTCGATCAGTCCGCTGTATCCGCGGTAGATGCCGGCGACGGCGATCCCGCGGTTCAGGGCGGAACGGGTCACGGCGCGGATCGCGGCGTTCATGCCCGGGGCGTCCCCGCCCGAGGTCAGGATCCCGATTTTTTTAGGGGTGTTCTGTTTTACCATAACTGTTTCCTCCGCGTCGGTCACCGGTCGGCGCCGATCGTTGTTTTTTCTTCTTTTTCTGCGGTCTTGCAGAGGAGCAGGATCGCGTCCCGCGCGGCGGCCAGACGGATCGCGCGGCGGCCGCCCGCGTAAAGGCGGCGCTCCGCCGTTTCTCCTTCGCGGGAGGAAACGGCGAGATAGACGGCGCCGACGGGGTCGCGCTCCGTTCCCCCGCCGGGACCGGCAAAGCCGGTCGTCGCCACGCCGTAGTCGGCGCCGAGCTTTTCCCGGATCCCCTTCGCCATCGCGGCGGCCGTTTCCGGGGAGACGGCGGTGCAGAGCCGCACCGTATCGGCGGGTACGCCGGCGAGGACGGTTTTCGCTTCGTCGGAATAGGAGACCGCTCCGCCGGAAAAGCAGCGGGAGGCGCCCGGCACGCCGACGGCGGCGGACGCGATCAGTCCCCCGGTACAGGACTCCGCCGCGGCAAAGGTCTTATCCCGCCGGATCAGGAGGGAAACGAGCCGCCGCGCGGCGCCGGAAAGGGAAAGTTCGCGTTTCATATCAGACAAAGAGCGGGTGCTTCGCGCAGAGAGCGGCAACGCTTGCGCGGATCTCTTCTGCCCGGTTCTCGAAATCCACGGCGGCAAGCCGGATATCGTGCGCGATCTCGCGCATTTCCTCCTCGTTCAGCCCTCTTGTGGTAACGGCGGGCGTGCCGAGGCGCAGGCCGCTCGTGATAAAGGGCGAGAGCGGGTCGCCGGGGACGGCGTTTTTGTTTGCGGTGATATGCACGGCGTCGAGCCGCGTTTCCAGCTCCTTGCCGGTGATGTTCGCCGAACGGAGATCGAGGAGCATCAGATGGTTGTCCGTCCCGCCGGAGACGAGATCAAAGCCTTCCTCCGTCAGTCCGGCGGCAAGCGCTTTTGCGTTGGAGAGGATCTTTTTCTGGTATTCGACGAAGGCGGGGGTGAGCGCTTCGCCGAAGCACACCGCCTTCGCGGCGATGATATGCTCGAGCGGTCCGCCCTGCGTGCCGGGGAAGATCCCCTTGTCGATGACCTTCGCCAGTTCTTTTTTGCAGAGGATCATCCCGCCGCGCGGTCCGCGCAGCGTTTTGTGGGTCGTGGTCGTGACCACGTCCGCATAGGGAACGGGAGAGGGGTGCAGTCCCGCGGCGACGAGCCCGGCGATGTGCGCCATATCCACCATGAAATAGGCGCCGACCTCCCGCGCCGTTTTGGCGATGCGGGCGAAGTCGATCACGCGGGGATAGGCGGAGGCGCCCGCCACGATCAGCTTCGGGCGGTATTCCTTTGCTTTTTTGTCCAGCTCGTCGTAATCGAGCAGACCGGTCTCCGGGTCGACCCCGTAGGAGGCGAACCGGTAGTGCATCCCGGACAGATTGACGGGAGAACCGTGGGTCAGATGCCCGCCGTCCGCCAGACTCATCCCGAGGACGGGATCGCCCGGCTGCAAAAGAGCGGCGTAAACGGCCAGGTTTGCCTGGGCGCCGCTGTGCGGCTGGACGTTGGCGTGCTCGGCGCAAAAAAGTTTGCAGGCGCGCGTCCGGGCCAGCTCCTCCATCTCGTCGATGTGGACGCAGCCGCCGTAGTAACGGTGCCCCGGAAAGCCCTCCGCGTATTTGTTGGTCAGGATGCTGCCGGCGGCAAGAAGGACCGCCTCGCTCGTGACGTTCTCGGAGGCGATCAGCTCCAGCCCGTCCTGCATCCTGTCGTATTCCCGCCGGATGATCTCTCCGACTTCTCCGTCATAGCGCGTCAGCGCGTCGATTTGCTCCCGGATCATGGTAACCCCCGTTTCTTTTCACTTATCCTTTATTGTAACATACGCATCCCGGTTTTACAAGACGGAAACAAGAAAAACAGAAAAAAACAAAAGCAGAAGAAAAAAGCAAAAAGAGGAAAGAGAAATTCTTTGCAGGTTTCTTGACATCGGCGGGGTCCTGTGATAAAATCATCATGGTATTTTATAGGGGGGAGACGGGGATCGACAATGGAAAAAAGCAAACGGATACTCGTGACCTCCTGCAAGGGCGGGGTCGGAAAATCCACGGTAGCGGCCAATCTCGCCTGCGCGCTTGCCGTCCGCGGGAAACGGACGCTGCTTGTCGATATGGATCTCGGCAACCGCAGTCTGGATATTATGCTCGGCGTGGAGGGCGGCGCCCTTTTTGATATTTCCGATCTGGCGGCGGGCCGCGCTCCCGCCGGCAAGGTAACGCTTTCTCCCCTCCCCGACGCGCCGCTTTTCTTCTGTCCCGCCCCTTATCGGTACGACGGGACGCTCACCGAGGAAACGCTGGAAAAGGCGCTCTCCGAGCTCGAGGCGCTCGCCGGGGCGGACGTTACCCTTCTCGATACCTCCGGCGGCGCGGACTGTTCGGTCCGCCTGTGCGCTGCCTGTTCCTCCTATGCCGTCATCGTGACCACGCCGGCGCCCTCCGCCGTCCGCGCGGCGGAAAAATCCGGCGATCTTCTGTTTGAGTTCGGGATCTCCGACTGCGGCCTGGTCGTCAACCGGATGGAGAGGGAGATCAAAAAAGCAAAAGAGCATCTCGGCGTCAGCGAGATGATCGACCGCACGGCGGTCCGCGTTATCGGCATCGTGCCGGAGGACGAACGGCTCGCGCTCTGCACCGAGCGGGGCGAAGCGGCCGTCGCCGCGGGAAAACGGCCGGACAGCGCCGCCGCCTTTTCCAATATCGCCGCCCGCCTGTGCGGGGAAAACGTGCCGCTTCTTTTCGGCGTTGCCGGCGTGAAAAAAAGAAAAAAGCTTCTCCTGGCGGGACGCGGAGAAGGATGAGAGAGAAAAGAAAGGACAGAAAACGATGGAAATCGCCATCATTGCCAGCGATACGAAAAAAGAACTGATGACCCAATTCTGCATCGCCTACTGCGGGATCCTGAGCCAGCACAACCTGTGCGCGACGCAGATCACGGGTAATTATATTGAAGAAGCCACCGGCCTGAAGATCGAAAAGCTCCTGTCCGGTCACGGCGGCGGCGAGCAGCAGATCGCCTCGCGGATCGCCTTCAACGAGATCGATATCCTTCTTTATTTTCGCTCCACCGCGCAGAAGACCGAGTGGGACGAGCCGGAATACCAGCTGCTCCGCCTCTGCGACATCCATAACGTTCCCGTCGCCACGAATATCGCGACGGCGGAGGTCCTGATCTGCGCGCTCCAGCGCGGGGATCTCGACTACCGCGAGATCGTCAACCCCCGCTCCGCCTACAATCTCCGCCGCAAGGCCGAAGCGGAGAAGGAAAAAGAAGCAAAGACTTGACAACGGGAAAAAAGGGGTGTATAATCCCTGCATAAGTGGAACGGACACGTCCCTTTCCCACCGCCGTACAGAGAGAGAGTCCATCGGCTGCGAGACTTTCCGGCAGGCGTCTGGGGTACCGCCGTTCTACCGGTAAACTCCGGACACAACCGCATACGCGCAAGAGAACAAATTCGGGTGGAACCGTGCGGAAACTGATCCACACCCCGAAGGCAGAGATGCCTTCGGGTTTTTCTTTTTCGGAGGGACCTATGACGGAAAAAAACGGCCGCGCCGCCGTCTATCTGATCGACTGCCCCGACTACGGGACGGAGACGGTCGAAAAAGCGTTCGCCGCGGCTCTCGCCGCCCTCGGCGGGTGGGAGGCGCTGCTGCCGGACAAGGGGGAGCGGATCCTCCTCAAGCCGAACCTGCTCACCAAAGCCGATCCGGACCGCGCGGTCACCACGCACCCCGCCGTGTTCGGCGCCGTCTGCGCCTCGCTGAAGCGGGCGGGCTATGAACGTCTCTTTTTCGGCGATTCGCCCGGCGTGCCCTATCCGGGCGCGGATAAGATCGCACAGGCGTGCGGGATCACCGCGGCGGCGGAGCCGTGGGGCGCCCGGCAGGCGGACTTTTCCGGCGGGCGCGAGTATGCTTTCCCCGACGGGAAAACGGCAAAAAGCTTTATCATCGCAAACGGGGTCCTTTCCTGCGACCGGATCGTCAATCTCTGCAAGCTCAAGACCCATATGCTCGAACGGATGACCGGCGCGCAGAAAAACCTCTTCGGCATCGTCTACGGCTTAAATAAGGGCGCCTGCCACGTCAAGCATCCGAACGCCGCGGAGTTCGCGGGGATGCTCGCCGACCTTAACCGCGCCTTCCCGCCCGTTTTGCACGTGATGGACGCGGTGGACGCGATGGAGGGAAACGGTCCCTCGAGCGGCACGAAAAAGCACCTCGGCAAGCTCCTCGTTTCGACCGACCCGGTCGCGCTCGACACGGTCGCCTGCTCGCTGATCGCGCTGGATCCCGCGCTCGTCCCCACCAATCGCAGGGGCGCGATGGGCGGCGTCGGGATCGACGATCCCGCCCGGATCGACGTCTGGGCGGACGGCGAGCGGCTCGCCCCCGCCGAGGTGCGGGCGCGTTTTGGAGACGAAAGCTTCGACGTTTACCGGGGCAAAGCGGACCGCGGAAATATCAAACAGCTCCGCTTCCTCTCCCCGCTGCTCAAAAAGCGTCCCCGCGTCGACCCGGAACGCTGCGTGGGGTGCGGGATCTGCGTCCGCGCCTGTCCGCTCTACCCCAAAGCCCTTGCGATGCCGGAGGGAAAGCGCCTTCCCGCCTACGACTACAAGCGCTGCATCCGGTGCTTTTGCTGCCAGGAAATGTGCCCGCAGGGCGCGATCTCGGTCAAACAGCCCGTTCTCGCCCGCCTGGTCGACCGCAATCTGAAATAAAAAAGAAAGACTGAAGATACAGAAAGGAATTACGATCATGATCCAGATCACATTCGGTGAAAAGGCCGTCTCCGTCGAGCGGGGAACGACCGTCTATGAAGCCGCCCGCGCGGCGGAAGCGATCTCCCGCGACGTGCTGTCCGCCGGGATCGGCGGGGAGACAGTCGATCTGACGACTCCGCTCACGGCGGACGCCGCCATCTCGCTTTACACGTTTGAAGATCCGGAAGGGAAGAAGACCTTCTGGCACACGGCGTCCCATATCCTCGCGCAGGCGGTCAAGCGTCTCTTTCCCGCGACCAAGCTGACCATCGGCCCGGCGACGGAGAGCGGCTTTTACTACGACTTCGACACGGAGGAGCCGATGGGCCCCGACCAGCTCGCGCAAATCGAGGGGGAGATGGCGAAGATCGTGAAGGAAAACCTGAAGATCGAGCGCTTCACCCTGCCCCGCGAGGAGGCGAAGGCCCTGATGCGGGAGAAGGGCGAGCCGTGGAAGGTCCTTCTCATCGACCGCGTGCCGGAGGGGGAGGAGATCTCCTTCTACCGTCAGGGCGAGTTCACCGATCTCTGCGCCGGCCCGCACCTCTTTTCCACCGGCGCCGTCAAGGCGTTCAAGCTGCTCCAGTGCACCGGCGCCTACTGGGAGGGAGACGCGAAAAACCAGGTCCTCAAGCGCGTGTACGGCGTCGCCTTCCCGAAAAAGGCGGAGCTCGACGCGCACCTCGCGCAGATGGAGGAGGCGCAGAAGCGCGACCACAACAAGATCGGACGGGAGCTCGAGTATTTCACTACCGTCGACTATATCGGGCAGGGTCTGCCGATCCTGCTCCCCAAGGGCGCCAAGGTCATCCAGATCCTCTCCCGCTTCGTCGAGGACGAGGAGGCGCGCCGCGGCTGGCAGCTCACCAAGACCCCGTATATGGCGAAGAGAGAGCTCTATAAGATCTCCGGCCACTGGGATCACTATCTGGACGGGATGTTCGTCCTCGGCGATCCCGCCGACGAGACGAAGGAGTGCTTTGCTCTCCGGCCGATGACCTGTCCCTTCCAGTACCAGTGCTACCTCAACCGCGCGCGTTCCTACCGCGACCTGCCGCTCCGCTACGACGAAACGTCCACCCTCTTCCGCAACGAGGACTCGGGCGAGATGCACGGGCTGATCCGCGTCCGGCAGTTCACGATCTCCGAGGGGCACCTGATGTGCACCCCCGAGCAGCTCGAGGACGAGTTCGCCTCCTGCCTGGAGCTGGCGATCTATATGCTGAAAACCGTCGGGCTCTACGACGACGTTTCCTACCGCTTCTCCCAGTGGGATCCGAACGACACGAAGAAGTATATCGGCACGCAGGCGGACTGGGACGAGGCGCAGGGCGTGATGAAAAAGATCCTCGACGACCTGCAGATCCCCTACAAGATCGGGATCGGGGAGGCCGCCTTCTACGGACCGAAGCTCGATATCCAGATCAAAAACGTCTTCGGCAAGGAAGACACGCTGATCACGATCCAGATCGACCAGTTCCTCGCGGAAAAGTTCGGGATGGAATACACCGACCGCGACGGGGTAAAGAAGCGCCCCTATATCATCCACCGCACCTCGATCGGCTGCTACGAGCGCACCCTCGCCCTGCTGCTGGAAAAGTACGCCGGCGCGCTGCCGATGTGGATGGCGCCCGAGCAGATCCGCATCCTCCCGATCTCCGACAGCCACAACGAATACTGCGACGCGCTCGCCGCCGACCTCTCGGCCGAGGGCTTCCGCGTAACGGTGGACAAACGCTCGGAGAAGACCGGCTGGAAGATCCGCAGCGCCCAGATGGACAAGATCCCTTATATGCTGATCATCGGCGACAAGGAGGTGGAGGGGAACTCCGTTTCCGTCCGCAACCGCGTCGGCGAGCAGTACCCGATGGACCGGGCGGCGTTCTTTGCCAAGATGAAAGAGGAAGAAAAGAACAAGACGCGGGAAAACAGATAAAAAAAGAAGGGGAACGCCGGACGGCGGTCCCCTTCTTTTTTGCTGTCAGTCGTTTTTCACGAGGTCTTCGGCGGCGTCGCCGATTGCTTCTGCGGCGTCCTTTGCCTCCTCGGCGATCTTTTCCGCCGCGTCTTCAAGCGCTTCTGCCGCGCCCGTTCCGTCTTCGTCCTTCTCCTTTTCCTCGTCGTCTTCCATGCGGCAGCAGGAAAAGAGAGACTTGATCTTCGGCTCCAGAGCCTTGATCGCGGCGATGATCCCGCAGACCACGGTCAGAGCGCCGATGATCAGGAGCACGGTCTTGATCGCGCCGGATTTGTTTTGTTTGTTTTTACACATATCGTTCACCCCTTTCCGGTTTTCCCTCTTATAGTGTAACAAAACCGGCAAAACAATGCAAGCGGCAGATTGTGAATTTTTATCTTTTTCCCCGGCGTCGCGGGAAAGGCTTGATTTATACGGAAAAGGAGAGTATAATCAAAGCAAAGCGAACGATTTTCCCGGAGGGAGAAAGCATGGCAAGCGAAAAGCAAATCGTCGTCTTCGGCGCCTGCGAGGAAGAGATCACCTGCCGCGTCGATCAGATCCCCCTGCTCGGGGAAACGACAACCGAATACGGCGGCTGGGAGAGCGCGATGTCCGGCTTTGGCCTGCTCGCCGCGGCGCAGATCGCGCTCTGCGGCGCGGAGGCGCGGCTCTGTTCCGCCGTCGGGGAGGACGCCGCCGGCGCGGCGATCCGCCGCCTGGCGGAAAAACGGGGATTTGACTCCCCGTGGTTTTATGCCGACCCCGCCGAGAAGACCGCGCTCCGCCTCCACCTCGCGGAGAGCGGCGAAAAAGAACGCAGTTTTTACTTTCCCGGCGCTTACGGCGCCTTCCGCCGTCAGTACGCGGAGGAGGCGTTCGCCTCCCGTCCCGCGTCCGTCTGCGCCGCGACCTCGCTGCCCGTCGGACTTCTCGAATACGTCGCCGAAACGGCGGACGAGCAGGGCGCCGCGCTCTTTCTCACGGCGGACCGGATGCGCAACGCGACCGTCCTCGGCCAGATCGGACGGTGCGAGGCGCTCGTGCTCACCGAGGAGGAGGCCGGCCGCGCCACCCGCGTTTCACCCGATACGATGGACGGGTGCCTCGCCGCGGCGATGAAGCTTTCCTCCTATGTCAAAGCCCGCTATTATATCATCCGCCTCCGGGAGCGGGGGGTCTTCCTCTACGACGGGACCTACCAGAGCCTTATCGCGCCGCCGGAGGAGCGGACGCTCGACCTTCCCGGGACGGCGGCGTGCTTTCTCGGCGCCTTCGTTTACGCCTACGACGCGACAAGAGAGGCGGAAACGGCCTGCCGTTTCGCCAACGTCGCCGCGATCCTCTCGGAAAAACGCGCCGGCTCGGCGGCGGATCTTCCGCATCCGCGGGAGATCGAGGCGTACTGCCGCAAGCGTAACATTCTGTAAAAAACAAAAGGACCGCCCGGTCCGAAGGAGTGCGTTATGATCAGAGAAACCGGAACCTTCCCGTCCGCGGACGGAAAAAGCGCCTCGGCGTACAAGATCTTTCTGCCGGAGGGAGCGCCCAAAGCGGCCGTGCTCCTCTCGCACGGGATGTGCGAGTACGTCGGTCGTTATGAGGAGGTCGCCGCAGCGTTTGCGGAGGCGGGCTTCGCCTTCGGCGGGGCGGACCATATCGGCCACGGCGACACCGCCAGGGACGCGCAGGAGCTCGGCTATCTGCCCAAAAAAGACGGAAAAGAGATCCTCTGCGAGGATCTGCACACGATGCGCGGGATCCTCACAAACCGCCTGCCCGGGCTGCCCGTTTTTCTCTTCGGACACAGTATGGGATCTTTTATCGCCCGGCTGTACGCCGTCCGGCACGGAGAGGGGCTTGCCGGCTTCGTCATCTCCGGCACGGGAGGCCCGAACCCCGCGGCTAAAGCGGGGAAGACGGCGGCGTCCCTCGTCGCTTCTCTGAAGGGCGGGCGGCACCGCAGCAAAATGCTCGATTCCATCGCTTTCGGCGCCTATAACAAGCGGATCGAAAACCCGGCGTCCAAGCACGACTGGCTGACCAAGGACGCCGAGATCGTCGCCCGTTACGATAAAGATCCGTACTGTAATTATCTTTTCACGGCGGAGGGCTTTTACGTTCTCTCCGACCTGCTCGCGGCTGTCTCGGAGCCGGGGTGGTTTGCCTCTTATCCCGCCGCCCTGCCCACCCTGATCCTCTCCGGCGCGGAGGACCCCGTCGGCGCCTACGGCAAGGGGCCGGAGGAGGTCGCCCGCCGTCTGCGCGAGGCGGGCGTGACCGACCTCACCCTTACCCTCTGCGAGGGCGACCGGCACGAGGTCCACAACGAGACCGACCGGAAGGAACGGATCGCCGAACTCATCGGCTGGATGGAGGCGCGGATCGGATGACCGGGATCGCCGTGGCGGGCGTAACGGCGTCCGGCAAAAGCGCGCTCGCCGTTGAACTGGCGCTCCGCTTCTCCGGCGAGATCATTTCCTGCGACTCGATGCTCGTCTACCGCGGCGCCGATATCGGGACCGCCAAACCGACAAAAGAGGAGAGACGGGGGATCCCCCATCACCTGATCGATATCCGTGAGGCAAACGAGCCGTTTTCCGCCGGAGATTTCGTGCGGGAGGCGGAGGCGGCCGAGCGGGAGATCCTCTCCCGTGGGAGGATCCCGATCCTCTGCGGCGGAACGGGGCTCTATCTCGACAGCTTCCTGCGCGGGGGCTATCCCGAGGAAAAAAAGGAAGTCCCGCCGGACCTTTTCGCCGCTCTCGAAGCGGAGCTTGCCGAAAAAGGCGCCGCAGCCATGCACGAAAAACTGCGCGCGCTCGATCCGGCGGCGGCACAGCGGATCCACGAAAACAACACCCGCAGGGTCCTGCGGGCGATCGGGCTTTGCCTCGCCAATGAAAAGACCAAGACCGAACTTGACCGTCTGACTCCGCAGGGGCGGACGGTGCGGGACTACCGGGTGATCGCCCTGCGCTTTTCCTCGCCCGAGGCGCGCGCCGCCCGTATCGAGGCGCGCGTGCGCGCGATGTTCGCGGCGGGACTGCCCGCGGAGACGGCGGCGCTGCGCCGCCGGGGCTTTTTCGATTCCTGCGCCGCCGCGGCGCAGGCGATCGGGTATAAGGAGCTCTTTCCCTACCTCGACGGCGAGGAGGGGGAGGAGGAAGCGATCGCGCGGCTGGCGGCGGCGACCCGCCGCTACGCCAAGCGCCAGCAGACGTGGTACGCGTCGATGCCCTACGTCCGGTGGCTTTTCGCGGACGAAAACGGAAAAATGAAGGAAACGGCGCGCCTCGCCGACGAGGCGGTGGCGCTGCTTTTTGAGTGAACGGGATGGACGAAAGCAGAAACGAAACGAACACGGCGAAAAAAAGACCGGGGCGGAAGCTTTCCGATTATTTCGACACCGCGTATCTGCGCGGCGTGATCCTCGGCGTTTTTTCCGTTTTGCTCGTTCTGGGGATCGCGTTTTATATCGTCTGGCACGTGACGGGCGGCTTTGAGTCCGGCATCGCCACGCAGACGGCGCTCTTCGCCTCGGCGGAGGAGACGATCCCGGCGTCCGGGTTTCTTTTCCGGGACGAGACGGCGCTGACCTCCGTTTACCGGGGCGCGGCGGACTACCGGATGGGAGACGGGAAGCGGGCCGCCGCGGGCGAACTGCTGGCCGTTACCTACGAAAATACCGACAGCGCGGGGATCACCGCCCGCTTAAAAAAGATGGACGCGGAGATCGCCGTTCTGGAAAACTCCTCGGTCGGCAGTAATCCCTCGCTTTCCTATACCAAAGCGCTGGAGAACACCGTTTCCTCCGCGCTGACCCGCTATTATCAACAACTGGCGGCGGGGGACCCCTCCCGCGCGCTCGCTTTGACGGACGAGCTGCTCGTTTCCCTCAACCGCAAGGCGCTGATCGTCGATTCCCGCACCGATTACGCGGCGGAAGTGGAGGCGCTCACGGCCGAGCGGACGCGGCTGGCGGCGACCCTGACCGGCCGGAGCGCCGAGGTCCGCGCGCCCTATCCGGGGATCTTTTATTCCGATACCGACGGCTATGAGAGCGTCTTTACCGCCGCGGCGCTGGAGGGGCTGACCCCCTCCCGTCTCGACGAACTGGCGGCGCTCCCGGCGGAGAAGGATCCGGCCGCCGTCGGCAAGCTGGCGTCCTCGCGGATGTGGTATCTCGCCCTGACGCTCGACGCGGCGGAAAGCGACCGCTTCCGGATCGGGGAAAAGAGAAAGATCACCTTCACCGACTGCGGAGACCTCTCGCTTGAGATGAAGCTGGAGAACGCCGTTCCGGAGGGAGACCGGCTCCTGCTCGTCTATTCCTCCGACGAACAGAAAAACGGACCGGAGACCATCCGGCGGCACAGCGTTGCCGTGCAGGTAGCGTCGTACGACGGGCTGCGCGTCCCGCGCTCCGCGCTCCGGTTTGTGGACGGTTATACCGGCGTCTACGCCCGCTTCGGCAATACCGTTCTTTTCCGCGTCGCCGACGTGATCGGCACCGTGGACGGCTACGCCTATATCAGCGCGAAGACCGCGCCCGTGACCCGGCTGATCGACGAGCGGGGAGAGCCGCTTGACACCCTGCCGCCCGCGGAAGGGGAGAGCGAGGGGCGCGTCCCGGAGAACGCCCGGATCGAGACGGTCTACGGCGCGCTGCAGCTTTACGACGAGGTGATCGTATCCGGCACCGGACTTTACGACGGACTGATTTTTGACTGATCGGGAGAAACGATGGAAGAGACACGGGATTTTTCCTATCTGGACCGGAATCTGGCGCAGATCCGGCAAAAACTCGCGGCGGCGGCCGCCCGCTCGCCTTACGGGCAGGAGCCGCGGCTCCTGCTCGCCTCCAAGTACGCCACGGCGGAGGAGATGAACTACTGCGCGGCGGCGGGCGTGCGCCTCTTCGGGGAGAACCGCGTTCCCGCGCTGCTCGAGAAGATCGACCGGCTCGATCTCGCAGGCGGGGAACTGCATTTCATCGGCTCCCTGCAGACGAACAAGGCAAAATACGTCGTCGGACGGGTGGCGCTGATCCATTCGCTCGACTCGCTGAAACTGGCTGAAGAGATCGAAAAACAGGCGGCCAAGCGCGGGATCGTGCAGGACGTTCTGGTGGAGATCAACAGCGGCCGGGAGGAAAACAAAGGCGGGATCCTACCCGAGGAGGCCGACCGTTTTCTCGACGAAGCGTTCGCCTTTTCCCATCTTCGCGTGCGCGGGCTGATGACGATGGCGCCCGTTTGCAGGGAAAAGGAGGAGTACCGAAAATATTTTCGGGAAACTTATCAGATTTTTATTGACATTTTCGAAAAAAAACGCCATAATATAGGTAGTTATAATAATACCTCTATTCTTTCCATGGGGATGAGCGACAGCTTTGAGATCGCTGTGGAAGAAGGCGCCAATCTGGTCCGCCTCGGACGGGCGGCGTTTGCCAAGTGAAAAAACAAAAACGATATATTTTCGGAGGATGAAAATGGGACTGAAAGATTTGTTCAAAGGATTCAAGGATGACGACGCTTACGAGCAGGACGGGTATGCCGACGAGTATACCGGCGGCTACGGCGATCAGACCGAAGAGGATAACGGCGCGGCGGAAGCGGAGTACACCTCTCCCGTTGAGTCCTCTCCCGCGCCGGTCAACATCTCCGGCAGCGCGATCGAGCTGAAGGTCGTCCGCCCCGAGAGCTTCAAAAACGCGGATCAGATCGCGGAGCATCTGCTTGCCCGCCGCACCGTGGTCCTCAACCTGGAGGCGACCGCCAAGGACACCGCCAAACGGCTGATCGACTTCCTCTCCGGCGTTGCGTTCGCCATCAAGGGCGATATCCGCAAGGTCTCCAACAACACCTACGTTATCACGCCCGGCAACGTGACCGTGACCGGCGACCCGATGACCGAGGCGGCAAAGGGGACGGAAGAGAACGCCGAGGAAGAAGAGAATACCTACAGATTTTGATTTTGCGTAAAAGTCCCGCGCCGCCCGCTGAATATCGGAACGGGCGGCGCGGCTTTTTACCGCGTCCGGATAACGGAGTTTGCCGTGCATACCAATCTTTTGTATCTTCTGGACCATCTCTCCAACGGGATCCTCACGGTCCTGATGCTGCTTTTTCTCTTGCGGGTCCTGATGCAGTTTTTTCTGGTGCCGGAGGAGAACCGGCTCTTTGCCTTTTCGATCGCGGTAACGGAGATCGTCGTCGCGCCGATGCGGGCGATCTTTGACCGGTTCGGGATCGGGGAGGACTCGATGATCGATCTGCCGTTCCTTGCCTCGCTCTTTTTTCTTGTCCTCCTTTCGGCGTTTCTATGAGCGGGCAGGATGTTTCTTCCGGCGGCGCTTTGCTTCGTTCGCGCGTCGCTGATCTGATCGCCCGCGCGGATCGGGGCGTCCCCTGCGCCGGGCCCTTCCTCTCGGAGGGGGAGCAGGAGCTCGTTCTTTCTCTCGCGGGGCGGGGACCCCGCTCGCCGCTTCTTTTGTGGGGCGGATACCCGGACGCGGAACGGAAAAAGGCGTTTTTCCTGCCGGAGCGGTTTCGGCCGGCGCCGGAGGAGGGGATCAACGCTTTTTTAGAGGAAGCGTTCCGCTCGCCGCTCGCCTTTCTCTCTCTGGAGGGGAGCGGCTACCGCTCGCTTTCCCACCGGGACTGGCTCGGCGCCGTCCTTGCGCTGGGGATCGAGCGCGACGCGATCGGGGACGTCCGCACGGTCGGAGACCGCGCGGCGCTTCTCGTCTGCGAGAGGACGGTCGCCGGACTGATCGGGGAGGAGCTTTCCCGCGTCGGGGCGGACGCCGTCCGCGTCGCGGAGCTCTCCGCCGGAGAGTGGGAAGCCTCCGTGCCCGCGCGTGAATATACGCTTTGCAGCGATACCGTTCCGTCCGCCCGGCTGGACGCCGTCGTCGGTTCCCTCTGCCGTCTGGCGCGGGAAAAGGCGAAGGCGGCGGTCGCAGGCGGGAACGTGCGCGTAGGGGGTCTGGTCTGCGAAAAGCCGGACCGGACCGTTTGCGAGGGGGAGATCCTTTCGATCCGCGGAAGCGGGAAGTTTGAGATCCTCTCGCTCTCGGAACAAAACAAAAAGGGCAGGTACCGCTTGCTTGCCCGCCAATACCGATAGGCTGATGCCGAAGGAGAAAGTATGAATCTGCCGGAAGAGATCCGCAACAAGGAGTTTTCCACCGGTCTGCGCGGCTACAAGATCCAGGAGGTGGAGGATTATATTGAGCTGCTCCTCGAAAAATACGACAAGCTGTATAACGAAAACGCCGCGCTGGCGGACAAGCTGACCCGCCTTGCCGCGGAAAACGAGGAGATCCGGCAAAAAGCGCAGAAGACGGAAAAAGAAGCGCAGATCCGGGCCGACGGGATCATCGCGGAGGCAAAGGAAAGAGCGGAAAAGGAAGTGCGCCTGGCGGAGGATACCATCAAGAGTCAGGTCCGCAAAGCAAAAGAGAGCGCGGAAGAGGAAAAACGCGCCGCCGCCGCAGAGATCGCCGGGCAGGAAGCCCGTTTGGAAGAATTAAAAAGCGAATACGCCGCGCTGCTTTCCTCCTGCGAGGAGCTGCGCGCCGAGCGGGATACCGTCCGCGCGCAGAAAACGCTGCTCGCGGGGGAGACTTCCTCCCTCCGCGGGGAAAAGGCCGCGCTGGAAAAAGCAAAAAACGCCCTTTTGGACGAGCTCTCCTTTTTCCGTACCCGTCTGCAGGATCACGCCGCCCGCCTGGACGGTCTCTTGCCGCGGGAAGAGTTGAGCGCGGCGGTCATCCCGGAGCCCGAGCCGGAGCCCGCGCCCGAGGAGGCCCCCCTTCCCGAGGCGGCCGACGGACCGGAGCTCGCTGTCGAAGGGGAAGACGCCGATGAGGAGGACGCCCTGTTCGGATCGCTTTCCCGCGAGCTGAAGCGCGAAAAGGAGCCGGAGGGAACGCGGGAGATCTCCTTTGACTTCGGCCGTGCCGCCGGGGAGACGATCCCGCCGGTCAAAGTACCGGGCGAGGAAGCCGCGCCGCAAAAAAAGAACGGGCTCTTTTCCGCCGGGCTGAAGGTGACCCGCGAGCCTGTCGGACAGGCAAGCCGCGAGCGCCGCTTCGAGGACGTGAGAGAGCGGCTGGAAAAAGCGATGCCGACCGCGGCGGAACAAACGGTGAAGCCGCAGAAGTTTATCTGAAATCCACATACGACAGGAGAGTATTATGTCTGCCGATTACACAAGCACCTTGAATCTTCCCAAAACCGGGTTTTCCATGCGCGCGAACCTTCCCGCCCGCGAGCCGGAGATGCTCGCCCGCGACGAGGAGAGCGATCTCTATCACAAACTGCTGAAAAAGAACGAAAACAACCCGCTCTTTATCCTCCACGACGGTCCCCCCTTCTCCAACAACGGGATCCACATGGGGACGGCGATGAATAAGATCTTAAAGGATTTTATCATCAAGTATAAGGCGATGACCGGGTTCTGCGCGCCTTACGTCCCCGGCTGGGATAACCACGGGATGCCGATCGAGAGCGCGATCATCAAAAAGAACAAACTCGACCGCAAGAAGATGACGATCCCGGAGTTCCGGTCCGCCTGCGAGGCGTTCGCCCGCCACTTCGTCGACGTGCAGATGGAGGAGTTCCGCCGGCTCGGCGTCGTCGGCGACTGGGCGCATCCTTACCTCACGATGTCCCGCGAGATGGAGGCGAGAGAGGTCAGGGTCTTCGGCAAAATGTACGAGGCCGGCTACATCTATAAGGGCCTCAAGCCCGTTTACTGGTGCCCGAAGGACGAGACCGCCCTCGCGGAGGCGGAGATCGAGTATCAGGACGATCCCTGCACCTCGATCTACGTCAAGTTCCGCCTCACCGACGACAAGGGGCGCCTGCCCGGCGTCTCCCCCGAGAACACCTATTTCATCATCTGGACCACGACCACCTGGACCCTCCCCGGCAACGTCGCCATCGCCGTCCATCCGCGCGAGAGCTACGTCGTCGCCCGCGCTTCCGACAAAAACAACTATATCGTCGCCGAGGCGCTCCTGGACAAAACGATGAAGGCGGGGGGTCTCGAGACGGAAGAGATCCTCGCCACCCTGTCCGGCAAGGAGCTGGAATATATGGAGGCGGCGCACCCGTTCCTTGACCGCAAGAGCGTTTTGCTCAACGCCGACTACGTGACGATGGACAGCGGCACCGGCTGCGTCCATACCGCGCCCGGCTTCGGCGCGGACGACTACCGCACCTGCAAGGCGTACGGGATCGACGTCATCGTTCCCGTGGACGACCGCGGCTATCAGACCGCGGACGCCGGCAAGTACGCCGGGCTCTATTACGCCGAATCCGGCGAGGTGATCCTCGCCGATCTGAAGGAGAGCGGCGCCCTGTTCGCTTCCGAGGAACTGACCCACTCTTATCCTCACTGCTGGCGCTGCAAATCCCCCGTGATCTTCCGCGCGACCCCGCAGTGGTTCTGCTCGGTCGCCGATTTCCGCGACGCAGCGACCGAGGCGTGCCGCAAGGTGGACTGGATCCCCGCGTGGGGCGAGGAGAGGATGATCCAGATGGTGCGCGAGCGCGCCGACTGGTGCATCTCCCGCCAGCGCCACTGGGGTCTCCCGATCCCCGTCTTTTACTGCGAGGACTGCGGCAAGCCCGTCTGCACCGGCGAGACGATCGACCGCGTCTCCGCGATCTTCGCGGAGGCGGGCTCGAACGCGTGGTTCGAGCGCGAGGCGGCGGATCTTCTGCCGGACGGCTTCGTCTGCCCGCATTGCGGCGGCAAGCGTTTTGCCAAAGAGACCGATACCCTCGACGGGTGGTTTGACTCCGGTTCCACGCATTTTTCCGTGCTGGAGCGGGAATACCACCGGTTCCCGGCGGACCTCTACCTCGAGGGCGGCGATCAGTACCGCGGCTGGTTCCAGTCCTCTCTGCTCACCGCGATCGGCGCGGGATGCGGCAGCGCGCCCTACAAGCAGGTGCTCACGCACGGCTGGGTCGTGGACGGAGAGGGGAAGCAGATGCACAAATCCCTCGGCAATTCCGTTTCTCCCTCCGAGCTGATCCCGAAGTACGGCGCCGATCTCGTCCGTCTCTGGGTCGCCTCCAGCGACTACCGGGTGGACGTCCGCGTCAGCGACGCGATCTTCTCTCAGCTCTCCGAGACCTACCGCAAGATCCGCAACACCGCGCGCATCCTGCTTGCCAACCTCGGGGACGACGGCAGCGATTTCGATCCCGCGCGGGATCAGGTCCCCGTCGCCGAGATGCTCCCGCTTGACCGCTGGATCCTCGCGAAGACCAACCGCCTCGTCCGCGTCTGCCGCGAGGCGTACGATAACTACGAGTTCCACACCGTCTATCACGAGATCAACGATTTCTGCACCGTGGAGCTTTCCAAGCTCTATATCGACATTACAAAAGACCGCCTCTACTGCGGCGGCCGGACCTCGCGCGAGCGCCGCAGCGCGCAGACCGCGATGTACCTCGTTCTCAGCGCGATCACGCGGCTGCTGGCGCCGATCCTCGCCTTTACCTCCAACGAGATCTGGGGCGCGATGCCTCACACGCCGGAGGAAAAGACCGATCACGTCCTGCTCGCCGATATGCCCGCGTACGATCCCGCCCTCGAGGAGGACGAAGCGGAAGAAAAACGCTTCGACGCGCTCTTTGAGCTGCGGGACGACGTGATGAAGGCGCTGGAGCTCGCGCGGGCGGAAAAAACGATCGGCAAGTCCCTCGAGGCAAAGATCACCGTCTACACCGCCGACAAGGAGGCAAACGCCGTCCTCCGCTCCTTCGACGCCGATACCCTCCGCACGATCTTCATCGTTTCCGACTGCGCGCTCGCCGACGCGATGCCCGAGCGGACCGAGGCGATCGAGGGCGCGAGACTCGCCGTCAGGGTGGAGATCGCCCCGGGCGAGAAATGCGACCGCTGCTGGATGAACTCGACCGAAACGACGGCCGACGGGGAAGGGAAGCTCTGCCCCCGCTGCCGCGCCGTGCTCGGCAAATAACAAAAACGAGCGCCGTCCGCCGAGAGGCGGACGGCGCGCCGATACCCCAGAAACGGAGGATCCGATGTTTCTCTATCTTCTCGTCATCGTTCTCGGCATCTGGCTCGATCAGCTCACCAAATGGCTCGCCGTTACCTTTCTGCGGGGCGGGGAGTCCTTCGTTTTGATCCCGGGGGCGCTGCAGCTTACCTACGTGGAGAACCGCGGAGCCGCTTTCGGCATCCTGCAGGACAAGCGCTGGGTCTTTCTCATCGTCTCGACCGTCGCGATCGCCGCGCTGTTCGTTTTGTTCGTCCGCAAGTACAAAACGCTCCACCCGCTTCTCCGCTGGGGGCTCGCTCTGGTGATCTCCGGCGGGATCGGCAATATGATCGACCGCGTGTTGATGGGATACGTCGTCGATTTCGTCGACGTCGTCCTGATCCGCTTCGCCGTTTTCAACGCGGCGGACTCTTTCGTAACGGTCGGCGCCGCGCTGTTTTTCTGCTGGGCGCTCTTTATCGACCTGCCCGCCTCCCGCGGGAAAGGGAAGAAGAAAAAAGGCGCCGCGCCCGACGGGCCGCCGGAGGATCCGACATGAAATATACCGTAAACGAGGCGCAGGAGGGGATGCGCCTCGATCTCTATCTCGCGGAGGCGGCGGAAATCAGCCGCAGCCTCGCCGCCCGGCATATCGAGGAGGGGAGAGCCCTGCTCGACGGCGCCCCCGCCGATAAAAAAAGCCGGGTCAGCGCCGGTCAGACGGTCGAGTTTTCTCCCCTGCCGCCCGAGCCCTGCAAGGCGGAGGCGGAGGAGATCCCGCTGGATATCGTCTACGAGGACGCGGATCTCGTGATCGTCAACAAGCCCGCCGGTATGGTCGTCCATCCCGCGGCGGGCAACCCGGACGGAACGCTCGTCAACGCCCTGCTCGCGCATTGCGGGGAGTCGCTTTCGGGGATCGGCGGCGAGCTGCGCCCCGGGATCGTCCACCGCATCGATAAGGAAACGAGCGGCCTGATCGCCGTCGCCAAAAACGACAAAGCGCACCTCGCGCTCTCCGCCCAACTGAAGGACAAAACGATGCGCCGCGTCTACCGGGCCGTCGCGGCGGGCGGTTTTTCCGCCGACAGCGGACGGATCGACAAGCCGATCGGCCGCAGCCCGAAGGACCGGAAAAAAATGGCGGTCGTCCCCGCGGACAAGGGCCGCAGCGCCGCCACCCGCTATACCGTGCTGGAGCGCTACCCCGGCTGGACCCTTCTGCGGCTCGATCTGGAGACCGGCCGCACGCATCAGATCCGCGTGCATCTCTCCTCGATCGGGCATCCTCTGATGGGAGACCGCGTTTACGGCGGCGCGCCGACCCGCTTTGAGACGCAGCACAGGGATCTGCTCCCCGGGCAGCTTCTGCACGCGGGCGAGCTGGAGCTCGTTCACCCCGCAACGGGGGAAACGATGCGTTTTACCGCGCCGCTCCCGCCGAATTTTGAAAGGATTTTGGAGATACTTCGACAATCGTCGAATTAAACGTTTTATAATCGTAAAAGAATATTAAAGTTGTCACGGCCGGAAAAAGCGCGTGATCCGGGGGTTTCCCGGTCGTCCCGCGCGGGACGGTGGAAACCGCTCGGAACGGCTGACGGCAAAAGAAAGGAACATTAGATGAGTATCGAACGAGTAAAGACCGCGCTCGCCCCTCTCGGGCTGGAGGGACGGATCCTGGAGTTTCCCGAGTCGAGCGCCACGGTGGAGGAAGCCGCGCGTGCGATCGGCTGCGAGCCGGAGCGCATCGCCAAGACCCTTGCGTTTTCGGTACGGGGGAAGACCGTGTTGATCGTGGCGGCGGGAGACGCGCGCGTGGAAAATAAGAAGTTCAAAACGTTTTTCGGCGCCAAGGCGGAGATGCTGCGGCGCGAGGAGACCGAAGCGCTGACCGGGTACCCCTGCGGCGCGGTCTGCCCCTTCGCGCCAGCCGGGGGCGTGGAGGTTTATCTTGACGAAAGCCTCAAACGCTTTGATACGGTCTATCCTGCGGCGGGAACGGCGCAGAGCGCCGTCCGCCTCTCCCTGGAGGAGCTGGAGCGGGCCGCGCGCCCGGTCTGCTGGGTCGACGTGACCAAACGGCCGGAGGAGGGCGTATGAAGATCGCGATGAAGGGCTCGGCGCAGCTCGGTCCGCTGCCGGTCGTGCTCGTTACCTGCCGGGGGAAGGACGGACGGGCCAACGTATTTACCGCCGCGTGGACCGGCACGGTCTGCACCGCGCCGCCGATGGCGTACGTTTCCGTCCGCCCCTCGCGCTATTCCCACGCGCTGATCTCGGAGACGGGGGAGCTCGCTTTGCATCCCGTTCCCGCCTCGCTCGTTCGGGAGGCGGACTGGTGCGGCACCTACACCGGCGTCAAGGTCGACAAGTTCGCCGCCTGCGGCTTTACCGAGGAAAAGGCGGAAAAGATCGGCGCCCCGCTGATCGCGGAGTGCCCGCTTGCGCTCGAATGCCGGGTAAAGGAGGTAAAACGCCTCGGCTCGCACGATCTCTTTCTTTGCGAGATCGTCGCAATCGACGCAGAGGAGGGCCTCTTTGACGAAAAAAACGCCCTGCGCATGGAGCGCGCGGGCTTGGCGGCGTTTCTGCACGGGGACTACTATGCCCTCGGCAAAAAACTGGCGCATATCGGCGTTTCCGCCGGGAAAAAGAAGCGCGGGGGCGCTTCCCGCGGCAAAAAACGGTAAAAAACGCCCGTCCGCCGCCTTTTCCCGGGGCCCTGAAAAAAATCCGAAAAAAATGTTGACAAACAAAAACCCCCGTGTTATAATAACAAAGCCGCTGAACGAGCGGTCTGTTATTTTGGGGAGCATAGCTCAGCTGGGAGAGCACCTGCCTTACAAGCAGGGGGTCATAGGTTCGAGCCCTATTGTTCCCACCACTTGCCTGTGAGGCAGCCAAGTGGCCCGGTAGCTCAGCTGGTTAGAGCGCTAGCCTGTCACGCTAGAGG
>JAFSSQ010000078.1 GCA_017450965.1 Clostridia bacterium | reverse complement strand
GTAGGAAAGTTCGATCTCGTACTTATCGCCCATTTCAGAAACTTCAAAGGGCAAAAATTCCGGTTCCTCTAAAATTCCCGCGGGGAGAGTCAGATTCTCCTGGAAGAATTTGATCCCCGGCACGGTGATGTTGAAAATGACGTTCTGCGTGAACGTGCCGCCCTCGCCCTCAAAGAAGAAACTGACCTTGCCTTCCGGGGGCTGGTCCTCAGTATCGTAAACAGAAACCACGGCGCGTCGGTAACCGTTCGCCGTGCCGCCGTCCTTGACGATCAGCGAATCGTCGGAGGAATAGACCCGTATCTCCTCTGTCAGATCGGGGCGGGGGATCTCCCGTCCCTCCGGGGTGATCTCGGCGATGCGCGCGTAGACCTCCTGCGGCGGCGCGCCCTTTTTGAGCGCGGCGCCGAAGTTCTTGCTTATGTACATCCGGAACTGCGAGCGCTTCTTTTTGTCGTCCTCGCCGCTCTCTCCGCCCGCGGCGCCCGCGAGGGCCGCGGCGGCGCCGAGCGTGCCGAGAATGATGATCGCGGGGATCGTCGTGCCAGCGTCCTCGCCGGCGGTCGTCCCCGCGGGGGTGTCGACGGTCACGTCGGTCTTTTTGCTGTCGGCGTTCGGGTCTTCGATCTCGCCCTCGGGGGTTACGATCGGACCGCCGGTCGTATGGATCGTGACCGCTTCCAGCTCCGCCATGGCTGCGTCCCACGCCTTTTTCGCTTTGGCGTAATCCTCTTCAAAGCTTTTGAGCTCCGGAAGGATCTTGTCCGCGTCCTCGGGGACCTCGGTCGAGTAGAGGTAGGAAAAATCGTACATGATCACGAAATAGTACGACGGCAGTCCGCTGACGGGATAGAACCACCAGGCCTGGCCCCGGTTCAGGTAACGGTGGACTTGATGATAGGGAAGATTGGCGGACTCCCGCCGCTGCACGATGCCGGCGTCGTTTGTCACGAAATAATCGTAATACCCGAACTCGGTTGTTCCTTCCCAGTCGTCTTCCGCGCCGCCGTTGTAAAGCGTAACGACGGTCGCGTTTCCTTTTTTCTCGACCGATCTCCGGTACGTGTCGTTTTCGCCGTGCTGCCAGTGGACACTGTCGGCGTACGCCTCGATGGTCGGATGCTCGCTTTGGAGATTGTAGACCTGATAACGGACGTTTTTGATCGTAAACTCAAAGTTCGCCGCGTTGTAATAGGATCCGGTAAAGCTGCCTTCCACGTAGACCTGCCGGCCGGTGCGAAGGTCGTAGGTCCAGCTGTTTTCCCGATCGTTTACCTTCTTTTCGTCTTTTGTCACGGTGCCGTCGGCGTTTACCGACTTGGTCCATTCCGTCGCGGTCCCGTTAAAGAAGAGCTTGTTCAGCTCCGGGACGTGGATCTCGATCCTTTGTTTCTGGAAATCGACGAAATCCTGCTTTTCTTCATCGTATTTTCGATCTTGATATTGGTGACGTAGGAATGATCCGCGCCGGGGCGCAGATGTTCTTCAAAGGTGCGCTGGAAGCCGCCGAGCGTGACCCGGTATCCGCTGTCGTTCAGATAGGGGGAGGGGTCGATCGCGGCGGATACGGCGAGCGCGAGGAAAGGGACCAGAACGAGCGCCGCCAGCAAACAGACGAAACCTCGTTTCATACCGCGCTCACCTCCTTTTTTTTGCCGGATAAAACCGAAAGCACGATCCCCGCGGCAAGAGAGGCGCCGCCGAGGATCACCGGTGTCCAGCCGAACGGGATCGCCGAGACAAGCGCGCCGAGCGTAAAGCCGCAGGTCATGCCGGAGAGCAGCCCGTTTGCCTTTTTCGTTTGCGGAGAACGCGCCTTGCCCGCCTTTTTTGCCGTCAGGGAGCGCGCCATCTCAAAGAGAAAACCGCCGCCCCGCCCGAGCGCCGTAAGGGAAAGGAGCGCGCCGGAAATCGCCGCCATACCGTCGGTCCATGCGGCGCTTCCCGCAAAAAACTGATAAACGGCAAGGGCGCCGCCTGCGCCGAAAAGAAACGCGCCGAGAGAGTCGCCTTTGAAGTTTGTCCCGGAAAAGAGCCGCCGCGCGCCGCTCCCGAGAGACCGGAAGCCGCCCGAAAAGAGGGAGAAGAACGCCGCCGCCACGGTTGTTTTTCCTAACAGTCCTCCGATCCAGCCGAACACGCCGCGCCCGGCGCCACCCTGGGCAAAGGTGAGCCAGTTCAGTGCGCCGACGTTGATCCCGGCGCGGGAGAGGATCATCAAAACGATCCAGATAACCGCGATCGCGCCGGCGGCCGCCAGTTTGATCCATTGTTTGTTTTTGAAGAGCCCGACGGCGTTCTGCGCGAGGGAGCGGATCCCGGACAGCGCCGTTTTGAGCGGGCTGAGGACGCCCGCGGCGGAGGAAACGGAGCCGGAAAGTTTTCCGAAGTCGCCGAGAACGACCTCTCCCGGCTGAGAGGACGCGAGCTGACCGGTCAGAGCGGCCGCCGCCGCTTGGGGAAGACCGGCCGCCGGCCGGGGAGCCGTTTTGCGCGGGCTCTCCGCGGGACCGCTTTCGTCGATCGGGCTGCCGCAGCCGGCGCAGAATAAAGCGCCGTCCTTCAGCGTTTTCCCGCATTTGGGACAAAACAACAGAATCGCCTCCTTTTGATCGGAAATGATCATAAACTATTATACAGTATAACGGACGGAGACGGTCTTTGCAAGCGTTCCCTCAAAAAAAACGGACAAAGACTCACGCTTCCGGCGCGGCGGGTTCTTTTCGCGGGGTAAGAAAAAAAGAAAGCAGACGTTTTTGCGTCTGCTTTCGTCAGATCGGTTCGGGATCAGAAGGCGCTCTGCCCGTTGCGTTTGAATTTTTTGTTGAGGCGGTTTGTGACGTTGTCGATCTCCGCGTCGTTCTGGAGAGGGAGAAGGATATGTTTGCCGGCGTCGTCAAAGATATCGCCGAAGACCATTTCCACGCTGCGTTCGCCGAACTGGAAGGTCTCGCGCTTGAGCTCAAAGCCGCGCATCGTGCGGTTCTGGAAGCTCCAGACCGATTCCTTCGGTTCCTCTTCCTCCCAGAGGTTGTACTCCTTGAGGACGACGAAGAAGTGGATGTTCGTTACCATGAAAGCGCCGGCGTAGATGTACTGGCAGCGGTCGCCGCCCTCCTCGGTGCGGAAGAAGTGCGCGTCCGGCTTGGAAAAGTCGTAGCCGCAGACGAGATGCCGTTCCTCTTCGCGCTCGCCCTTGGAGAGATGGCAGATCTCGGTCAGACTGTGATCGAGCTCCCGCATCAGCTGCGTGCGCTGCAGCTCGATCTCGTCGTCACGGACGGTCTTGCTGGAGGCGACAAGGATCAGAACGATCGCGGCAACGGCGGCGACGAGGGTGACGTAGACGCCGATCTCACCGAGCAGCTGCGGGAAAAGGAGAAGAAAGACCGCGATCGCGGCAAAGACGATCCCCACGATCATCAGGGGCGAGGTCTTTTTTTGTTCAAAATACTTTTTGTTGCGTTTGACGTTGTGTTCCATAAAGAAAACCCTTTCTGAAATAGGCGTTTCGCGCCGGATCTCCGGTCAACGGTTTCATCTTACCACATCCGTTTCCGTATTGCAAGAAAAAAACGCAAAAAAGAGAAAAAAACGGCGCGCCGCGCGCGCCGTTTTTTCATCTCAGCAGGTCCGGCATACTTTCCAGCATGGTATCGATGAAGATCCCGTAGCCGGAGAGCGGGTCGTTTACCATCACGTGGGTCACGGCCCCGACCAGTTTGCCTCCCTGCAGGATGGGGCTTCCGCTCATTCCCTGCACGATCCCGCCGGTCTTTTCGATCAGCGCGGGATCGGTTACCCGGATGGAGAAGCTTTTGAGGCTCTCTCCCCGCGGTTCCGGGATCGAGACGATCTCGATCCCGTATTCGCGGATCCCCTCGCCGTCCACCGTGGAAAGGACGGTCGCTTTTCCCGTTTTTACCTCTTCGGGAGCGGCCGTTTCCACGGGGCCGTATTTCTGCGAGGAAGGAAGGCTCGCGTACAGACCGAAGACGCCTGTGTTTTCGTTTGTGACGATGCTTCCTTCCCGCAGAGGAGTCAGGATCCCCTCAAGCTCCCCGGGTTCGCCGGTTTTCCCTTTGCGGATCCCTGTCAGTCTGACGCCGCATACCGTGCCGCGCCGGATGGGGAGGAGCGTTCCGCTTTCCGTGCAGATCCCGTGCCCCAGCCCTCCGAAGGAGAGCGTTTCCGGCAGAAGGAAGGTCACGGTACCGATGCCCGCGGCCTTATCCCGGACGGAAACGCCGATCCGCCGTTCTCCCGTCTCGCCGAGGACCGCGTTCAGCTTCACCTCGCGCAGGGCGTTCCCGCGTTTGAGGGTGAGCGTGATCTCCCCGTCCTCCCGGCTTTCAAGAAGCCGCGTCAGATCCTCAAGGGAGAGGACTTTTTCGCCGTTTGCGGCCACGATCAGATCGCCGGGGAGGATCCCCGCGTCCCTGGCCGGAGACGGTTCGTCCGCTCCCGGCAGGGAAGCGACGAGCACGCCGTCGGCGTACAGCTCCGCGCCGAACGGAAAGCCGCCCGGCAGGACCGTCCGGCCTCCGTCCGCAAAGACGGGCGCTGCGCAAAAGGAAAAGAGGAAGAGAACGGCCGCGGCAAGCGCGAGAAAACGTTGTCTGATCCGGTTTTCTGTTCTTTGCATGGCTCCTGTTGCCGCACAAGTGCGGTGCTTCAGATTTGTGCCCCGCGGGCAAGAGACCCCCGACGGGCACGGGTTTAGTGTGCGCAAAAGCGAGGCGTCTATCCCGGAAAAAAGCGCGCGCTTTTCCGGGATCTCACATTCAAGGAAAGGATTGCCGCTTTTTGAGCGGGGCGCATAAAATGAATAATAAATGCAAATTGTACTTGCAATAAAACAAGTTTTATGCTATCATATCCTCGGGACGGTATGACCGCCCGAAAACACGTACGGTATCGGAGGCTCATTTGATCATTGCATTGGAAGAAGCAAGACGCGAGCTGATCTCCTGTCGGGCCAAGGTCGCGGATCTCGGAAGCGCGCTCCGCGTGGACGAGGAACGCAAAAACGTCGAAGAGCTGGAAAAACAGACTCTCGCGGACGGCTTTTGGAACGATCAGGAAAATTCCGGCAAGGTCCTGCAGACGATTAAACGGAAAAAAGACACGATCGCCGCGTACGAGGCGCTCCAAGCGAAGCTCGAGGACGCGGTGACGCTGGCGGAGATGGCGATCGAGGAAAACGACGAGAGTTACGTTCCCGAAGTGCAGAAGGAGCTCGCCGAGATCCGCGAGGAAGAGGAAAGACGGCGTCTGGAGACGCTCCTCTCCGGCGAATACGATCACAGCAACGCGATCCTCTCCTTCCACCCCGGCGCGGGCGGGACGGAGGCGCAGGACTGGGCGCAGATGCTCTACCGCCTCTATACGCGGTGGGCGGAGCGCCACGGCTACAAGGTCAAGCTGATCGACTGGCTCGACGGCGACGGCGCGGGGATCAAGAGCGCCACCATCACGATCGAAGGGGAGAACGCCTACGGCTATCTCAAAAGCGAAAACGGCGTTCACCGCCTGGTCCGCGTCTCTCCGTTCGACGCGGCGGGCAGGAGACAGACCTCCTTTACCTCCGTTGAGGTGATGCCCGAGTTTGAAGAAGACGGCAAGATCGAGATCCGGGACGAGGACATCGAGGTGACCGCGCACCGCAGCAGCGGCGCCGGCGGACAGCACATCAACAAGACCGACTCCGCGATCCGCATCGTCCATAAGCCGACCGGCATCATCGTCGGCTGTCAGACCGAGCGCAGCCAGCTCCAGAACAAGGAAACGGCGCTGCGGATGCTCAAGGCAAAGCTGATGGAGATCAAGCTGCGCGAAAAGCTCGATAAGATCGAGGATATCCAGGGCGTCAAGACCAATATCGAGTGGGGAGCGCAGATCCGGTCCTACGTGTTCATGCCCTACACGCTCGTCAAGGATACGCGCACCGGGTACGAGGACGGCAACGTCGTCGCCGTGATGGACGGAGAGATCGACGGTTTCATCAACGCGTACCTGAAATGGAACGCCAAAAACCAAGCGGAAAACAAATCCTAATTTTTTATATCGGAAGGAGAAGAAATCATGAAAAAAACAAGGCTTTACGTCGGGATCGCGCTGCTCGTTCAGGCTTTTTCCTTTGTGATCATGTTCATCATCCTCGCGGCGAAGAAAAAGAGCCTCGCGGCCGCTTTCCTCGCGGTCGCTGCGATGGAGGGCGCCGCCGGCGGGTATCTCGTCTGGCAGCACCGGCAGGATGAAAAAGAGTATGAAGCGCAGTTCGGCGAAGACTTTCTGACCGACGAGGACATGGATCTGGACGACGACGCGCTCAGCCTGTTCACCGAGGAAGAGGAGACCGTGCCGAAGGACACCGAGGCGTCCGAGGCGGATTTTCAGTAAGATTTCACGCAAAAAAACGTTTCCCGCTCCCCGGAAGGGAGCGGGAAACCGCTTTTTTTGGGGGAATATGGCTTTTTTGTATGTTTCAAAGTCATTTTTGCATTGAAAAAACCGCGGCCGTATGCTAAAGTACAATCATAATACCGAAAATAAACGGAGGAAACGATCATGAAACTTGCCAGGATTATCTGCCTTGCGCTCTCCCTTTTGCTGCTTCTTTGCGCGGTTCCCTTTGCCGCGGCGGCGGACGAAGGGGAAGTGATCTATGAGAACGATTTTTCCGACCCCGCCACGCTGGCCGATTTCAACCAGTACCGCGTGAACTTTGAGATCAGAGACGGCGCGCTCTACGTCGCCGGTCCCGCTGAAGGGATCGATATCGCCTCGTTCGGCTGGCTGATCTACAACAAAGACGTCGCGGTCAAGGACTATCAGGTCGACGTGGACGTCTATAACTTCCGTACCGCCGCCGGGATCGTCGCCCGCGCCGATATGGATCTGGTCGGCGGCGAGTCCAACAACCACTTCGCCGGTTACATCGGTTTTATCTCCAACAACGGGAAAAGCGGCGCGATGGGCGGCTCAAAGCCGGAGGACGTTTCCGGCTATCTCGGCAACTTTACCGATATGTACGGGCAAAGCTCCGTGCTGGCCACGGGGCTCGAGCCGGGCTGCAACGCGCACCTCTGCTTTTCTTTGAAGGACGACGTGCTCCGTCTCGTGATCTCCGACCCCTCCGACAAGGCGGTCCTTTACGACGTGACCTGCTACGATACCAACTGGACCGAGGGCTCCTTCGGTCTGCGCGTGAAGCTGACGAACGGCAGCGAGAGCAATATCGACAACGTTTACTTTGATAATTTCAAGGTAACCGCGCTGACTTCCGGCGGGGCCGCCGCGGAAACGGAAGCCCCCGAGACGGAGACCCCCGAGACCGCGGGGCAGGATGAAACCGCTCCCGCTGAAACGGAAGCGATAGGCGAGACCCGGCCCGCCGAAACGAAAGCCGCCGAAACCAAGGCCGCGGAAACGAAGGCGAACGATACCAAGGCCGCGGCCGGCACCGAGGCGACCGGCACCAAGCCGGCGGGACAGTCGGGCAGCGACAAAGGGATCCCCGCTTACGTCTGGGCGATCGTCGGCGTCGTCGCCGCCGCGGCGATCGCCTGCGGCGCCATCCTCGCCAAGAAAAAGAAAAACTGAAACGGAAATTGATGGATAAAAGGAAAAAGATCCGCCGTTAAACGGGGGACTCTTAAGGACAGTTGATAAAAACCGGCTGAGTAAGGAACATCATCCTTATTTCAGTCGGTTTTTGTCGCTGATCGGCGCAAGCAGGACGTTTGTGTGCCAAACGTCAAAAATCATGATGTTTGCCCTGACGGGCAAATGATGATTTTGCCTTACGGCAAAAATGATGATGCTCCTTTCAGTCGCAATGATGAGATGCATTCCGCCCGTGCGCGTAGGCGCTCATCATTCGGCGCCAGCCGATCATCATGCGCGTAAGCGCTCATCCTATTCCGCGCAAGCGGAATGCATCATTTGCCGAGTGTCCTTAAGAACACTCGGCATGCGACGGATCTTTTTTCTCTTTTCCCGAGAGCTTTCGCCGGAGCCGGAAGAAGAGACAGTGCGCGCCGATCAGAAGCGCGGCGGCGGCAAGCACAAGGGAGAGGATCCCGACCGTCCCGCTTTTTGAAAAGGAGACGCCGGTTCCGCTTTCCCCGCAGAGGGAGGCGTCCCCCTGAGCCGAGACCTTCAGGACGGGTTTGTCCATCTTTTTCCATGCTTTTTTGGTTTTTTCACACAGTTTGCGGATCTGCTGCATCGCGGTCCCCTTTCTATTTTCCTTATTCCGTCCATAGCGTCCCCCGATTTGCCCAAACTATACTTTTTCCGTAAAACCTCTTTATTTCTGTCGAAGAATGGTGTATACTAAATGTAACGTTTTTTTCGGGAGCCGTCATGCTGTTTTCCAGTCTTGAGTTTTTGATCGCCTTCCTGCCGGTCACGCTGCTCGTCTACTATCTCCTCCCCTCCGCGTTCCGTAATCCCGTGCTCCTTCTCTTCAGCATCCTGTTTTACGGCTGGGGGGAGCCCTCTTACGTCTTTTTGATGCTTTTTACCCTGGCGGGGGACTGGCTGTTCGGCTTTCTCGTCCACCGCGCCGCGGACAGGCCCCGGCGCGCCCGCCTCTTTTTGATCCTTTCCTGCGTTTTCAATCTCGGCATCCTCGCCTTTTTCAAATATTTCGACTTTTTTGCCGGCACCGTCAACGCGCTCGCCGGGCGGGAGCTTGTGCCGGTTCTTTCCGTCTCTCTCCCCATCGGGATCTCCTTTTATACCTTCCAGGCGATGTCCTACGTGATCGACGTGTACCGCGGGGACGCTTCCTATCAGAAAAACCCGCTCTCCTTCTGCACCTACGTTGCGCTTTTCCCGCAGCTGATCGCCGGACCGATCGTCCGGTATAAGGATATTGCGCAGCAGCTGGAGAGCCGCACCCTCTCGTCGGAGAAGTTTGCCTCCGGTGTGCGCCGCTTCGTTCTCGGACTTGCCAAAAAAACGCTGCTCGCCGATACGGCAGGGAGCTACTGGCGGTATTTTTCCTCCCTCCCGGACGGGGAGCGGGGAAGCGCCGGCGCGATCCTCGGTCTTCTTTTCTTTACCTTCCAGATCTATTTCGATTTTTCCGGCTATTCGGATATGGCGATCGGGCTCGGGCGGATGCTCGGCTTTGAGTTCTGCGAAAACTTCAATTATCCCTATATCGCCGAGAGCGTGACCGACTTCTGGCGCCGCTGGCACATCTCGCTTTCCACCTGGTTCCGCGATTACGTCTATATCCCCCTCGGCGGCAACCGCGTGACCCGCGCCCGCCACGTCCTCAATCTGATGACCGTCTGGCTTCTCACCGGTCTCTGGCACGGCGCAAGCTGGAACTTCGTGCTGTGGGGCGTTTACTACGGCGTCTTTCTGATTTTGGAAAAGTATCTCTGGGGCAAGGCGCTTTCCAAAGCGCCGAAGATCCTCCGGCACCTCTACACGCTCACGCTCGTCGTGTTCGGCTGGTTTATCTTTGCCTCCGCCGATCTCGCGTCGCCCGCCGGGTATCTCGCCTCTCTCTTCTCGGGCGGGACCGCCGCCTACGACGTGCTGCGCTCGGTCGTCGTGCTGCTCCTGCTCGCCCTCTTTTCCACGCCTTACCCGCGCCGGGCGCTCGCCGCGTTCCGCGCCCGGCGGGGCCGGCCGGCGGAGGCCGCCGTGACCGTTCTCGTCTTTCTCGTTTTCTTCTTCTCGGTCGCCGCGCTCGTCGCTTCCGATTACAGCCCCTTCCTTTATACGAGGTTCTGATATGAAGATACCGGCTATCAAAGGCAAGATCACCGACCTTTTTACCAAAGGCACGCTTGCCGACCGCGTTACCGCCGCCCTGTTCTGCCTTTTTCTGATCGCGGCGGGGGTACTGACGGTCGTGCTGCCCGCTCGCGCCTTTTCGCCGAACGAAAACCGCACCCTGATGACGGGAGAGCGGCTGTTTGCCGGCAACACGGCGGCCCGCGTGTTCGACGGGAGCTTTGAAGCGGACGCGGGCGACTATTTCCGGGATCAGTTTCCCCTGCGGGAAACGATGCTCAAGGTCAAAACGCTCTCCGACGTTGCGCTGGTCCGGATGGAAACGAACGGCGTGATCTACGGCACCTCCGGCTACCAGATCCCCCGTCCCGCGCAGACAAGCGACACCGCCACCGCCCGGAACGTCGCGGCGATCTCCCTGTTGCGGGAGACGCTCGGGGAGGAGGGGATCCCCCTCGTCTTCGCCGTCGCGCCGCGCCCCGCGGACGTGCTGGTCCGGTACTACCCCTCCGCCTATACCGGCGAGGAGCTCGCAGACGAGCGCGAGGCGCTCTTTTCCGCCGCGCCCTACGCGATTGACTTGCGGGAGACGATCCTTCAGGGGATAAACGGGGGAAAGTATCTCTACTACCGCACCGACCACCATTGGACGACCGAGGGCGCCTATCTCGCCTACGCCGCCGTCGCGGAGGCGCTCGGCGTTACGCCGTACCCGATCGCCGACTTCACCCGCGAGACGGCGAGCGACGCGTTTTACGGTACCACCTACTCAAAAACCCTCGCGCCCTTCACCGTGCCCGATACGATGGAGTATTTCCGGTACGGGGGGGACGAAACGTTTACCACCCGGATCGCCGATACCGGCGTTTCCTTTGCCGGGTTTTACGACCGCTCCTATCTCGAGGGAAAGGATAAGTACGCCTCCTTCCTCTCCGGCAACAACGCCCGCGTGACGATCCGCGGGGAAGGGGAGGAGCGGCCGCTTCTCCTCGTCGTCAAGGACAGTTATTTTCACTCCCTCGCGCCTTTTCTCGCGCGCCACTTTGATCTCGATCTGATCGACCCGCGTTACTATAACGAGTCGGTCGCCCGGCTGATCGAGGAGGAAAAGCCCGCCGCCGTCCTCATCCTCTGCGGGCTCGACACCGTGACCGATTCCGCCGCGCTGTCCAAGCTCGCCCTCGGTCTCGGACGCTGAGAGGAGGAGTTATGCTGACACGGCAAAGCCCTTTGACCGATCTGAAAGGGATCGGAAAAACCGGCGCGGAAGCGCTCGCCTCCGTCGGGATCCGCACCGTCGGCGATCTCCTCACTTTCTATCCCCGCGCCTACCAGAACCGGGGGGAGATCCGCCCGATCACCCTCGCCCGCGCGGGAGATACCGTTTCCATGCTGCTTACCGTCGGCACCGTCCCCCGTTCCGTCCGGCTCCGGGGCAGGATGACGATCACAAAGTTCCGCGCGTTCGACGAAAGCGGCTCCATCGAGGTCCTCTATTTCAATCAGCCGTATCTCGATAAACAGATCGCCGTCGGCGAGGAATACCGGTTTTTCGGCAGAGTGACCGAAACGAAGGGCGTTCTCCGCCTCGTTTCGCCGGTCCGCGAACGTCTCTCGCCCGATCTCCCGCTCGCCGACCTCGTCCCCGTTTACCGGCTCCCGAAGGGGATCCGGCGCAAAACGCTCGGAGACGCGGTAAAAGCGGCGCTCGACGCGCTGCTGCCCTCCCTGGAAGATCCGCTCCCGGAGGAGATCCGCCGCCGCCGCTCCCTCCCCACGCTCACCGCCGCCCTGCGCGGCGTCCACGAGCCCGAGGACAGGGAAACGCTGCGCCGCTCGGCCGGACGGCTCGTCTTTGACGAAGTACTCTACCAGCTCCTTGCGATCGGACTCTCCTCCGCCAACCGCAAAACGAGCGGCGGCATCCGCTTTCCCGATACCGATCTCTCTCCGTTTGTTTCCCGCCTCCCCTTTCCTCTGACCGGCGCCCAGAAGCGCACGCTTGCGGAGATTTGCCGCGATCTCGGCGAGGGGAGGGAAGGGGACTTCCCCCCGATGAACCGCATCGTCGTCGGCGACGTCGGCAGCGGCAAGACCGCCTGCGCGGAGGGGGCGCTTTATCTCGCGCTCAAAAACGGATACCGCGCCGTGATGATGGCGCCGACCGAGATCCTCGCCCGCCAGCATTACGCGGAGATGCGCCCGCTCTTTGAAACACTCGGCTTTCGCGTCGCGCTTCTTTGCGGCTCGCTGAGAGAACGGGAAAAACGTCTCGTTTACGAGGGAATGACAAGCGACGATCCTCTCCTGCGCGTCGATCTCGTGGTCGGCACGCACGCCCTCATCTCCCCGCAGGTCGCCTGCGAGCGCCTCGGGCTGATCGTTACGGACGAGCAGCACCGTTTCGGCGTTTCCCAGCGCTCCGCCCTTGCGGAGAGGGGAGACCGGCTCCCCCACACGCTCGTGATGAGCGCCACGCCCATTCCCCGCACTCTTTCCCTCGCGCTCTACGGCGATCTGGACGTCAGCCGGATCGACGAGATGCCCGCCGGGCGGCAGAAGGTCGGCACCTTCGCCGTGGATGAGAGCTACCGGGACCGTCTGAACGCCTTTATCCGCAAAAACGCGGAGGAGGGCGGGCAGGTCTATATCGTCTGCCCGGCGATCGAGGAGAGCGCGCCGGAGGAGGAAGACGAGGAGGGCGCCGGGGTCGAGCTCGGCGACCTTCTCTTTGCCGCCGAGGAAAAACCGAAGCTCAAGACCGCCGCCGAATACGCGAAAAACCTCCGGGAGAACGTCTTTCCCGATCTGCCGGTCGGCTTTCTGCACGGCAGGATGAAAAGCGCGGAAAAGGACGCCGCGATGGCGGACTTTGTCGCGGGCCGGACGAAGATCCTCGTTTCCACCACGGTGATCGAGGTCGGCGTCAACGTGCCGGCGGCTACCCTGATGGTCGTGGAAAACGCCGAGCGCTTCGGGCTTTCCCAGCTGCATCAGCTGCGCGGACGCGTCGGCCGCGGAACGAAAAAATCCTACTGCGTCCTTGTCTCCGACGCAAAAGGCGGCCCGGCCGCCGAACGGCTGAAAACGATGACGAGCACAAACGACGGGTACGAGATCGCGGAACGCGATCTCCGCCTGCGCGGACCGGGCGACTTTTTCTGCCGCGCGGGCGCGCCGATCCGTCAGCACGGGGATCCGGGGCTCCGCCTCGCCGCCAAATGGGAGGATACCGCGACCTTTACCGCCGCGGAGGAGGAAGCGGCTCTGCTCGCCAAATCCGATCCCGGTCTCACCGCTCCGGAGCACGCCCTGCTCCGCGCGTCGGTCCTTTCCTTTGCCGACGCGGATCCGTCGAAAATGAATTAAGGAGGTGATCTTTTGCCGGAAAAACCGAACGCCCGCCCCCTCGCCGACCGTCTGCGGCCCGAGCGGCTCGAGGACATCGTCGGGCAGGAGCATCTTTTTGGGGCAAACGGCACGCTCCGCCGCCTGATCGAGTCCGGCAGGATCGGCAATATGATCTTTTACGGCCCGCCGGGGACGGGGAAGACGACGGCGGCGAACATCATCGCCAAAACGTCCGGATTGACCCTCCGGCGTCTCAACGCCACCACCGCCTCTCTTTCCGACGTCAAGGCGGTCATCGAGGACAGCGACAGCATCTTCGGTTCCGCCGGTGTTCTGCTCTATCTCGACGAGATCCAGTATTTCAACCGCAAGCAGCAGCAGGTCCTGCTGGAGTATATCGAGGACGGCAGGGTCGTTCTGATCGCCTCCACGACAGACAACCCCTATTATTACGTCTACAAGGCGGTCCTCTCCCGTTCCGCGGTCTTTGAATTTCTGCCGATCCCCGAGGAGGGGATCCGCACGCTCCTTCTGCGCGCAAAAAACGCGCTGGAGGAGGAACGCGGGACGGAGAAGACTCTCACCGACGGGGCGCTTGCCGCTCTCGCCGCCCGCGCGGGCGGGGACGGGCGGAAGGCCGTCGGTTTGATGGAAAACGCGTGGTTTTCCTACGAAAAGGAGATCGACGAGGACTCGGTCGTCCGGCTCTGCGGCAATTCTCTCGGCAATTTCGACCGCAAGGACGACGTCCATTACGATCTGCTCTCCGCTCTGCAAAAATCCATCCGGGGCTCCGACCCGGACGCCGCCGTGTTTTATCTCGCCAAGCTGCTCGAAGGGGGCGACATCCTCTCCGCCTGCCGGCGTCTTCAGGTCATCGCAAACGAGGATATCGGGCTCGCCTATCCGCTGGCGGCCGCCGTTGTCCGCGCCTGCTGCGAGAGTGCAAAGGAGCTGGGGCTCCCCGAGGCGACCCTCCCGCTCTCTCACGCCGCGGTCCTGCTTGCCACGGCGCCGAAGTCGAACGCCGCCCATGCCGCTTACGCGGCGGCGGAGCGGGACGTGCGCGCGGGGCTTGGACAGACGGTGCCGAAGCATCTGCAAAGCCCGCTCTTTGAGGGGTATCTCTATCCGCACGACTATCCCGACCATTACGTCCGGCAGCAGTATCTGCCAGACGATCTGAAAAACAGGACCTACTACGTTCCCGGAGAGAGCAAGGCGGAGACCGCCGCGAAGCTCTACTGGGAGAACGTCAAAAACAAGGGGAAAGCATGAAATATTACTTCGTACTCAATCCCGCGGCCGGACAGGGCGACAAGCCGGACGGTCTGGAGCGGGAGATCCGGGCGCTCGGAAAAGAACAGGGACTTGACGTTACCGTCTACCGCACGACGGGGCGCTACGACGCCGAGCGGTACGCGAGAGAGGTCTGCGCCGCCTGCCCGGAGGAGGAGATCCGCTTTTACTTTGCCGGAGGAGACGGCACCTTCAACGAGGGAGTCAACGGGATGTATGGCTGCCCGAACGCCGCGGCGGGCGTGATCCCGATCGGAACGGGCAACGATTTCGTCCGCAATTTCAGCCGGCCGGAAAACTTCCGTTCGGTCGCCGCGCAGATCGGCGGCGAAGCCGTTTCCTGCGATCTCGTCCGTTACGGGGATCGCGTTTTTGTCAACATGTTCAACACCGGGCTCGACTGCCAGGTCGCCTCTTACGTTTCCGAACTCAAAAAAAAGCCGCTTCTCGGCGGCAGCGCCGCCTATCTTGCCGGCGTGGTCAAGGCGTTTGCCAAAATGCCGGGGATCAGCGGCTTTGTCTCCTTTGACGGCGGGGAACCGGTCCGCCGCGATCTCCAGCTGCTCTGCGCCGGCAACGGGTCCTTCTGCGGCGGGGGCTTTATGAGCGCTCCGTACGCCGAACTGTCGGACGGCCGGCTGGACGTGTGTCTCGTGGAGCGGGTGCGGCGCACGACCTTCGCCCGCGTGATCGGCTCCTATAAAAAGGGGACCCATATCACGGAAAAGAACGCGAAGATCTTTCAGTACGTCGCCTGCCGCCGGATGGAACTGACGTTCGACGAACCGACCGAGATCTGCATCGACGGGGAGATCGAAACGGTCGGGGCGCTGACGCTCGAGATCCTGCCGGGGGCGTGCCGGATCCTCGTCCCCGCCGGCAGCGAAATACTGAAAAAAGAACCGCTCCCTGCGACGGCGATCTCCGCCGGGCGGGAGGCCGCTTTGGTATAAAAAACGGGAAAAAGCCGAATACTCTCCCAAAAAGGAGGGAGTATGGGCTTTTTCCGGAGCTTTTTTATCGCGTTTTTTATTGGGCTCGCGGCGGTTTTCATCCTGACCGCCGTTTGCCTTTGCTTACTTTTTCTGTTTTGAGGCGAAGGATATGAGGCTGGATAGATTTCTCTCGGAGATGGGAAAAGCGACCCGGCGGGAAACGGCGCTCGCCGTCCGGCGGGGGGAGATTACGGTCAACGGCGCGCCCGCCGACCGCCCCGATCTCCGCATCGACGAGAACGCGGACGCCGTGGTCTTTCGCGGCGAGCGGATCTTCTACAAAAAAACCGTTTGGCTGATGCTCAACAAGCCGCAGGGCGTGATCTGTGCCACGGAGGACGCGCGCGGGCAAAGAACGGTCCTCGATCTTCTGCCGCCGGAGGAGCGGCGGCGGGGGCTTTTCCCCTGCGGGAGGCTGGACGCCGACACGACCGGTCTCCTCCTGCTGACCGACGACGGAGAGACGGCGCACCGCCTTCTTTCCCCGAAGTATCACGCGGACAAGGTGTACGAATACCGCGCGGCGCGCCCGGTCGGCGAGGAAGACTGCCTTCGCGCCGAGCAGGGGATCGAGCTCTCGGACGGGACGGTCTGTCTCCCCGCCCGCATCGAACGCCTGACCCCCCTCACGGGCCGCATCACCCTGCGGGAGGGAAAGTATCATCAGATCAAGCGGATGTTCGGCGCGATGGATAACCGCATCCTCTCCCTGCGGCGCGTTTCCTTCGCCGGGATCGAGCTTCCGCCCGATCTCCCGGAGGGCGCCTGGCGCCCCTTGACCGACGGGGAACTGGAGCGTCTGACTTCCGCGGCCGGGCGGGGAAAAATGCACAAAAAATGAACGAAAAATGAACAAAAAGGTGAGGTTGCACACTTTGATTTGTTTGCTTTGTGCAAAACGACCAAACCTGATCCCGAAATTTCGGAAAAATACCATCTTTCAATTTGCCCGTGTTTCTGCTACAATATGAGAAGATAAATATGATCCGGAAGGTATCTATTTTTTATTTTCGGATCCGTTAAGGAGGAATTGAATGGCAAGCCTATCTCTCAAACATATCTACAAGAAATATCCCGGCGGCGTTACCGCCGTTTCCGATTTCTGTCTGGAAATCAAGGACAAGGAGTTTCTCGTTCTCGTCGGGCCTTCCGGCTGCGGAAAATCCACTACGCTTCGTATGATCGCCGGTCTGGAAGAGATCACCGAGGGCGAGCTTTTTATCGGTGACAGGCTTGTCAACGACGTGGCGCCGAAGGATCGCGACATCGCGATGGTGTTCCAGAACTACGCGCTGTATCCGCACATGACCGTGTTCGAGAACATGGCGTT
>JAFSSQ010000007.1 GCA_017450965.1 Clostridia bacterium | reverse complement strand
GATCACGCCACCTGCCCGCTTTACTCACTTGAGAACGGCAAGGAGAGCGTGGCGACCTATAAAAGCGCCCGCTATCCCGGCAAGCCGATGCACTACAAGGTCTGGCTGCCGCGAGATTACAGCACGGAAAAAGAGTACCCGATCCTCTACTACCTGCACGGGCTCGGCGGCGAGTCGATGGACGTAAAGGATATCAACTTCCACTGGCTTCTGCGCAACGCGCGGACTCAGGAAGTCGGGGAGATCATCCTCGTCGTCCCGCAATGTTTGCCGAACTCGACCTGGCCGCACAACCCGGAAACGCGAGAGATCCTGTTTGATCTGATGAAGGAGCTGGAAAACCACCTCTCCGTTGATCGGTCGCGGATCTACCTCAGCGGTCATTCCTACGGGTCGATGGGCTCGCTTCTCCTGCTTGCCGCGCACCCCGGCTATTTTGCCGCCGCGGTCCTGACCGGCGGCGCCGGCTCTTACAGCGAGGCGCAGCTTGCCGCGATCGCCAAAACGCCGATCCGGATGTTCTGCGGGGACAAGGATCAGTACGGGTTTTACAACCCGATGCGCACGCTGAACACGAACCTGCTCCGGCACGGCTGCGACGTGGTCTACACCGAGATCGACGGCCCGCACGACGTGTTCAACCTTTCCACAAAGGACCCTGCCGTGGCGGAGTGGATGCTTTCCTGCCGCCTGGGAGGATAAAAAAACCGGCCGGAACGGGAAGACCCCGTTCCGGCCGACTTTTTTCTTTTTTATTTTCTTCCGGCCTTCAAGAACTGCGCGGTCAAAGCGGCGAAGAAGGCGCCGAGGGCAAGGGAGAAGGCGGCGGAAGCGAGCGCGGCGGGGAGGATCGCGTCGAAGACGAAGCCGAGGACCGCCGGGATCGCGATCGGGACGAGCCCGAAGTAAAGGAAGGAGATCGTGATGATCGATTTGACGGTCTTGGCGACGCCCTGCGGGACCGCAAAATCAAGGAAGACGCCGACCGAGGAGGCGTAAAAATTGACGCCGAGGGAGAGCGTGAGCCAGACGAGCGCCTCGGCGGGGAAGCCGAGCGCCGCCGCGGCGACGAGGTAGGCGGGCAGCAGGTCAAAGAGGTTTTTGACAAACCCGGCGCAAAGCGACCACGCGATCTTGGAAAACGGGGCGGCCGGGATGAGGAAAAACCAGTCCTTGCGGCTGTCCTCGGCAAAGGGATTGCCGAGCGAGGTGTAAAAACAGAGGAAGGAAACGATCAGGCCGAAGGGGACGAAGCTGTCGGACTGAATGACCGACTTGGCAAGGAAAACGCACGCGCCGGCGATCAGAAGATAGGTGATCGCGGACTTGGTGAAAAACCCGAGGGTGGCAAAGCGGCGGCGGTTGTAGAGGGCTTTTGCGAAGTAGGCGCGCGCCCCCTCGCCCGCGGGCAGGCGATCCCGCAGGATGCGCTCGCCCCGGTCCGGCTTTTTGCGTTTGACGATGCCGCCCTCCGCCGCGGAAGCGAGCGCGGCGGCCGTTTCCTCGCTTTTGGCCTGCGCGTCCTCGTAAAAGTCCGCCTTGATCCGCCAGATGAAGAAGCAGACGACGGGGATGAAGAGAACGAGCGCCGCAAAGTAGAGGAGGGCGCCGGTCCCGTCGCCGACGGCGGCGGACCAGGCAAAGCCCTTGATCCAGCCGGCCACGGGGATCAGGCGCATCGGCAGATTGCAGAAGAAGCGTCCGCCCGCCTCCAGCAGGCCGCTCATCTCAAGCGGAACGCCGGAGTTCTTCCACCAGAAAAAGAAGGGAAGAAAGACGAGCGCGATCACCGCGTACACCGTCCAGCGGACGTATTTTTTGACGCGCGGATAGGTGGAAGCGAGGGTGTAGATCAGCACGCCGAGAAGCTTGGAGTAAAAGAGAAGGAAAAGCCACGCGCAAAAAAGCGCGATCCCCGCAAACGGGGGCAGATCCATCCCCCGGACGAGGTTGGGGATCTGGAAGGCCATGTAGCCGCTCGCGAACACCGCGGCGCCGAGCTGCAGCAGCAGCCGGAACATCAAAACCGACTGGGGCCTGGCGGGCGCGGGGAAGAGGAGGGTCGTGTCGGCGGGCAGAAAGATCTGGCTGCCGCTTTTGTCCCCGGTCAGCGCGTTGACGGTAAAAACGATCAAAACGATCCCGCCGACGGCAAGCTCCAGGAGAACGAGTTTTTCCTCTTTGGAAAGGAGCGCGCCGTCCTCCCCCGGCCCGGTCGCCGGATCTGTCTCGGTCTCGCTTTCGCTCGTTCCCGGATCCTCCGGTTCTCCGAGCGTTTCGCCGAGGAAGGAGAGCCCCACCCCGAGCAGAATACCAAAAGCGAGGCAAACGGCGAGAAAGACCATCACCCACGTCTTGAAGATCTTCTTTAACTGGTTTTTGAAGGAACGGGAGGCGTAGTAAAAGAAAAGCCGCGTCATCTCTCGCCGCCTCCGGCCGCCGGTGCGTCAAAGACGACCTCGCCGTTCTCGGAGCGGTGTTCGGTGATCGCAAAAAAGAGCTCCTCGAGGGTGCGGCCCTCCGCGTCGAGCTCGGCTTTCGTCACGTTGGCGCGGACCCGGCCGGTCTGCATGATCAGCGCCCGGTCCCAGAGCTCGGTCACGCTGTCGATGATATGCGTGCTCACAAGCAGCGTGCAGCCGGCGGCGCGCAGCTCGGCGATCACGTTTTTCAGCTCTTTGATCGCGTGCGGATCGAGCCCGATCATCGGCTCGTCCATGATGAGAAGCCGCGGCCTGGTCACAAGCCCGAGGATCAGGTTCAGCTTTTGCTGCATCCCCTTCGAGAGCTCGTCCCCGAATTTCTTTTTCTTATCCGCCAGCTCAAAGCGCTCAAAGAGCTCGTCGGCGTAGGCGCGGTAGTCTTTCAGCCGGTAGGCGCGGGCAAGGAACTCCACGTGCTCGGAGACGGTGAGGTTGGGGTAGAGCGAGGGGATCTCCGGCACGTAGCCGAAGAGGCGCTTCGCCTCCACCGACTTGTTCGGGAGCCCTTCGATCGTGATCTCGCCCTGATAGCGCAGAACGCCGATCACCGACTTGAGAAGCGTGCTTTTGCCGGCGCCGTTCGGCCCGAGCAGCACGGTCGCCGACCCCCGGTCGAGGGTAAAGGTAACGTCCTCGCAGGCAAAGACCTTGCCGTACTTTTTCGTAACGTGAGAAACCTGAAGCATAAAAACTCCTCCGGGGAAAAATCGGATCGGGAAAAGTCAGGAGAGGCGCGCGACCTCGTCGTAGATCCGCCCGGCGAGCACGTCGGCGGGTTCCGCAGCGGAGAGGACGCGGATGTTCTGCGCGGGGTCAAGCGCGCGGATCCGCTCGAACACGGCGAGGTATTTTTCCCGCGCGGCGGCAAGCATCTCCGCGCCTCGTTCGTAGATCTCCCGTTCCCCGTTCCGTTTCCCGATGCGGGCGAGGGACTCTTCGGGGGAGAGATCGAGGAAAACGCAGAGATCCGGCCGGACGACGTCCGGGCAATCAAGGTGCGCCCGGAGGATCCAATCGAGGTTTTTCTCCCCTCCCTGATAGACGGCGGTGGAATAGTAGTAGCGCGCGCAGATCACGTCGGTCCCCCCGTCGAGGAACCGCCGGATCCCGAGCGCGGGATCGGTGTTGTGGGCGATCCGGTCGGCGAGGAAGAGCGCGGCGAGCGCGCTGTCCGAATAGACGGTCTTCCCCCGCAGCGCCTCTCCGATCAGGCGCCCCGCCGGCGTGGGGACGTGGTCCGCCTTGCAGGTCGGCTCGCTCGTGACAAAGGCGCGCCGGCCGTCCGCTTCCAGCCGCGCCTTGAGGAGGGCGAGCTGGGTCGTTTTCCCGCAGCCGTCGATCCCCTCAAAGACGATCAGCCGGCCGCGGCCGTTTGTTTTTTTCATTTTGCTTCCCCTACCGTGAACTTCGTTCCCTGCGGGGTGTCGGTCAGCGTAACGCCCTCGGCGGCGAGCGCCGTGCGGATCGCGTCCGCTTCGGCGTAGTTTTTCTGCGCTTTGGCGGCCTTGCGCGCCTCGATCCGTTCCAGAATATGCGCAACGAAGGGGTCGGCGCTGTCCGCGGCCGGTCCGGCGCTTTCCTTTTCCTTTGCGGCGCGGGCGGCGTCCAGCAGCCCGAGGGAGAGGACTTCGTCAAACTCCGCGACGAGCGCGCGCTTCGCCGCGCCGGAGAGCTCGGACTTGAGCGCGTCGTAGAGCGCGGTCAGCGCAAGGGAGGTGTTAAGGTCGTTTGAGAGCGCCTCCCGGAAGGCGGCGCGGCAGGCGTCCATCTTTTTTTCGTCGAGCGGGCCGTCCTCCGGCAGCGCCGCGATGCGGGAGACGAGCCGGTCGTAGGTCGCCTGGGCGTTGTCGAGGTTCTCAAAGGAGAAGGTCAGCGTGCGGCGGTAGTGCGAGCCGAGGCAGAATAGCCGGTAGGCAAGCGGCGCGTAGCCCTTTTTTTCTAACAGGGAGACGGTCAGAAAGTCCCCTTTCGACTTGCTCATCTTGCCGGACTGGTCGTTGAGGTGCAGGACGTGGAACCACCAGTTGCACCACTTGTGCCCGAGGTACGCTTCGCTCTGCGCGATCTCGTTCGTGTGATGGGGGAAGGCGTTGTCGATCCCGCCGCAGTGGATGTCCAGCCGCTCGCCGAGGTATTTCGCGGCGATGGCGGAGCACTCGATGTGCCAGCCGGGATAGCCGACGCCCCAGGGGGAGTCCCACTTCAGCTCCTGGTCTTCAAACTTGGATTTCGTGAACCAGAGGACAAAGTCGGTCTTGTTGCGCTTGGCAAGATCCTTCTCCACCCCCTCGCGCACGCCCTCGGCCAGGTCCTCCTCCCTGAAGTCGTGGAACACGTAATAGCGCTCCAGCTTCGAGGTGTCAAAGTAGACGTTCCCCTCCGAGAGGTAGGCGTACCCCTTTTCGAGCAGCCCGGAGACCATCCGGATAAACTCGGGGACGCAGGAGGTCGCGGGGACGACGGTGTCGGGGCGGCGGATCTTCAGCTTTTCGCAGTCGGCAAAAAAGGCGTCGGTGTAATAGCGCGCGATCTCCATCACCGTTTTGTGCTCGCGCTTCGCGCCTTTGAGCATCTTATCCTCGCCGGTGTCGGCGTCGCTTGTCAGATGCCCGACATCGGTGATGTTCATCACCCGGTCCACCTCGTAGCCGAAGTACCGCAGGCTCTTTTCCAGCACGTCCTCCATGATGTAGGAACGGAGATTGCCGATGTGCGCAAAGTGATAAACGGTCGGGCCGCAGGTATACATGGCGACCTTGCCCGGCACGTTCGGGACGAACGTTTCTTTTTGTCTGGTCAGAGAATTGTAGAGCAGCATATCATTCTTCCTTGTTTTTCAGGTCTTCCCCCGCGGGGGCGCCGGTTTTTTCCCCGGCCGCCGCTTCCAGGCGGGCGAGGCGTTCCTCCAGCCGCGCGATCTCGGCGGCGACGGGGTCCGGGATGTGGATCTGGTCGAGGTCGCTTTCCTCGACCCTGCGGTTCGCTACCGCCACGACCTTCGCGGGGATGCCCACGCAGGTGCTGTCCGGCGGCACTTCCTTCAGGACGACGGCGCCGGCGGCGATCTTGGAGTTATCCCCGACGGTGAAGGGGCCGAGCACCTTCGCGCCCGCGCCGACCATCACGTTATTGCCGAGGGTGGGATGGCGCTTGCCGGTGTCCTTGCCGGTGCCGCCGAGCGTCACGCCCTGATAGATCGTGCAGTTGTCGCCGATCTCGGCGGTCTCGCCGATCACCACGCCGCTGCCGTGGTCGATCACCAGCCCCCGGCCGATCTTCGCGGCGGGGTGGATCTCGATCCCGGTGAAAAACTTCGCCGTCTGGCTCAGCGCCCGCGCGGAGAAGGTAAAGCCCCGCTCGTGCAGCGCGTGCGCGGCGCGGTGCGCGAGCAGCGCGTGGAAACCGGAATAGAGCAGCGCCACCTCCAGATCGGAGGACGCCGCGGGGTCCCGCTCGCGGAACGCCCGGATGTCGCCGCGGATCTGCTCCAGCGCGGTTTTCGTTTTGCCGCAGGCGGCTTTCGCCTTATCTTCGGCGGTCTTCGCCGCCCGGCGCGCCGCTTCGCGCGCCGCTGCGGCGCTTTGCTTCAGCGTTTCCGCGTCTGCGTTTTTCGCCGCCTTCGCCAGCCGGACGGCGCCGTTTACCGCCGCGTTCAGGCGCGGCTCGGCCCGCCGGGCAAGGCGGGCCGCCCGGTCCGCGAGCTCCTTTGCCGCCCGCCGCGCCTCCGGCGCGTGCTCGTCGGCAAACGCTTTGGCGCGTCCGGCCGCCTCTTTCGCCGTCTTTCCGACCTCCGCCGCAACCGAGCGGATTTCCTTTTCTTCTATCTTCATGGCAGAACTCCTTTTTCGGGGACTTCTTTATCAATCCATTATATACCGGAGGAGGGGATTTGTCAATATCAGGCAAGCGCCCCGCCGCGCCGCCGCGCGTCCGCGTTCCGTTTTCTCATCGGCGTCCGCCGGACGGATAAAACCGCCCCGGCGGCGCGCCTTCCTTTTTGCGTGCGCCGCGGGGGCGGTCTTTTCCTTTTCTGTTTCCCAAAATCTAGTTTTTTTTGTTTTCGGGAAACAGAAAGGCTCGTTTCGGGGGGCGGAGCCGGCGCAAGGAGGGGAAGCGGCGAGGCTTTCGCCCGCCGTTTTTGCAAGTCCGGGCGGCGAAAAATGCAAAAACCTCTTGACAAAGCGCCCGGGGGATGGTATCCTATAAAAAACGAACAGAAACCGATGATCGGGAAGAGTAGCAGCGCAGAGAGCCTCCAGAGAGCCGCGGCGGGTGGGATGCGGCAGGTGTACGGCGTTGTGAATGGACCTGTGAGGGCGTCCGAAAGCGCAAGCAAGTAGCAGACGACGGCTGGCGGCCGTGATCCCGCCGGGCATATCGAAGGTATGCGTGAGAGGGCGCGCGAAGCGCCAAGCAGGGTGGCACCGCAGAAGCAGCGCTTCTGTCCCGGCAGACGGGACGGATGCGCTTTTTTCGTCCTGAAAAAAGGAGAAAAAAATGGAACGGAACGAAAGACGATGGCGGCCCGGAACCGTATCTTCCCGCCGCGCTTCTCTGTCAAATAAATAATGAAGAAAAACGAAAGGGCACAAGCCATGAAAAACCAAACGAAAAAGATCCTCTCCCTCCTCGCCGCCGCGATCCTGCTTCTTGCCTCCGCGGCGCTCGTTTCCTGCCAAAAATCCCTCCCCGTGATCGGGATCAACCAGTACGCCCAGCACCCCTCGCTCGATAACTGCCGCACCGGCTTTCTCGCCGGGCTTGCGGAAGCGGGTCTGACCGAGGGCAAGGACTTCACCGTCGACGTGCAGAACGCCGGCGCCGACGATAACCTCAACGCCCAGATCGCCTCGACCTTCGCCTCGAAAAGCGCCGCCCTGATGGTCGGCATCGCCACGCCCTCCGCGATGGCGTGCTTCAACGCCGCCGAGGAGAAGGACATCCCCGTCGTCTTCATCGCCGTCACCGATCCCGCCGCCGCCTCTCTCACCGAGGGCAACGTCACCGGCACCTCCGACCGGCTCCCCGTTTCCGCGCAGCTCGAGTTGATCCGCAAGCTCCAGCCGGACGCGAAGACGATCGGCATCCTCTACACCCTCAGCGAGCCGAACTCCGTTTCCGCGATCGCGGAGTATAAGGAAAAAGCCCCCTCCTACGGCTTCACGATCGAGGCCGTCGGCGTCGCCGCTCAGTCCGAGGTCCCGCTTGCCGCCGACAGCCTGATCGCCAAAAAGGTCGACTGCTTTTCCAACCTGACCGATAACGGCGTCGTCGACGTGCTCGACTCCATCCTCGAAAAGACCAACGCCGCCGGCATCCCCGTCTACGGCAGCGAGGTGGAGCAGGTCAAAAAGGGCTGCGTCGCCTCCGCCGGCATCGACTACTACAAGCTCGGGATCCAGACGGGCAAGCTCGCCGCGAAGATCCTCCGGGGCGAGGCGAAGGCCTCCGACCTGCCCTTTGAGTCGGTTACCGAGTACGAGATCTATCTCAACGAAGCGGCCTGCGGGGAACTGAACGTTTCCGTTCCCGCCGACGTCGCCGCCTCCGCCGTCAAGGCCGACGCCTGATCCCGGCGGAAAACGGCTATGCTTGACGTTCTGGTCTCCGCCCTGACGCAGGGACTCATTTACGCGATCCTCTGCTACGGGCTCTTGATTTCCTATAAGATCCTCGACTTTCCGGATCTGACGGTGGACGGCAGCTTTCCGCTCGGCGCCGCCGTGACCGCCGTGCTGATCACAAACGGCGTCCATCCCCTCCTCACTCTGCCGATCGCCATGCTGGCGGGGGCGCTCGCCGGACTGGCGACCGGGCTGATCCACGTCTGTCTGAAGGTGCGGGATCTGCTCGCCGGCATCATCACGATGACCGCCCTCTTTTCGATCGATCTCAAGATCGCCGGCTCCAATCTCCCCATCCCCCGCGGCACCGACACGGTGTTCACCGCCCCCTTTCTCGACCGCCTCTTCGGGCCGGTCTCCCTCTCGCTGAAAAAGCTGATCCTCTCCTGCGTGATCGCGCTGGCGTTCAAGTTTTTGCTTGATCTTTACTTCAAAACGAAGAGCGGGATGCTCCTGCGCGCCACGGGCGATAATTCCGTCCTCGTTACCTCTCTCGCCCAAAGCGAGGGAAAAATGAAGATCCTCGGGCTCGTCCTCTCCAACTCCCTCGTCGCCCTCTGCGGCGCCGTCGTCTGCCAGGAGCAGCGCTCCTTTTCCAGCACGATGGGCACGGGGCAGATGGTCCTCGGGCTCGCCTCGGTCATCATCGGTCTGACCGTCTTCAAAAAGCTCTCCTTCGTCAAACTGACCACCGCCGCCCTCGTCGGCAGCATCCTCTACAAGCTCTGCATCCAGGCGGCGATCCTCGCGGGGCTCGACCCGAGCCTGCTCAAGCTGATCACGGCGATCCTCTTCCTCGCGATCCTTGCCGTCGGCTCGCTCGAGCGGCGGAAAGGGGGGAAGGCCCGTGCTTGAAGTCCGCGATATCCGCAAGATCTACAATCCCGGCGACGTGACCGAGATCTGCGTCTTCGACGGTTTCTCCCTCGCCGTGCCGGACGGGGAGTTCCTCTCCATCGTCGGCAGCAACGGCAGCGGGAAGACCTCGCTTCTCAATCTGATCTGCGGCAGCATCCGCCAGGACGGCGGAACGATCCTCGTCGGCGGAGAGCCGGTCGACCGGCAGAAGGATTACGTCCGCGCCCGCCGCATCGGCCGCGTCTACCAGAACCCCGCCCTCGGCACCTGCCCGCAGATGACGATCCTCGAAAACCTCTCCCTCGCCGAAGGCAAGGGAAGGCCCTTCGGGCTTTCCTTCGGCGTCCGGCGCGGCAGGATCGAGTATTACCGGGACCTGCTCCGCGATCTCGGGCTCGGGCTGGAGGATAAGCTCTCGGTCAAGGTCGGCTCGCTCTCCGGCGGGCAGCGCCAGGCGCTCGCGCTCCTCATGGCCACGATGACCCCGATCGACTTTCTCATTCTCGACGAGCATACCGCCGCCCTCGACCCCCACACCGCCGAAACGATCATGCTCCTCACCGACCGCCTCGTGCGGGAAAAACGTCTGACCGCCATGATGGTCACCCATAACCTCCGCTACGCCGTCGAGTACGGCTCCCGCCTCATCATGCTCGATAAAGGACGCGTCGTCTTCGACTGCGCCGGCGAGGAAAAGAAAGCCCTCAAAACCGAGGACGTTCTCGGCCTCTTCAACCGCATCAGCGTCGAGTGCGGGAATTAGAAGAAAAACGGTCTTCCTTTTCTGAAGAAAAGGAAGCGAAAAGACTTTTTGAAAGGGAAGGACAGGGCGCGAACAAAGCGAATAGAAACAAAAACGCCGGTCATGCTGACCGGCGTTTTGCTTTTCTCTCCTTAATTATAATAAGTCCTCGTTTTGGGTTCGGTCAGGGCGGTTTCGCTCGCTTTGCCGGGGACTTTCCAGCGGCGGCGCCAGACGGTATCGCCGTTTCTTGCGTAGAGCCAGCCGTTTTCCTCCCCGCCGAAGGCGATCTCTTCCGGGACGGCGCCGTCCGGGAGCGGGACGATCCCTTCGACCTGCCCAAAGGAGCGGATCACCTGGATCCCCAGCTCGGTCGCGGCGTAAACGCGGTCTTCCCGGTCCACGCAGAGGGAGAGGGCGCCGGGGACGGTCCAGTCCGTCAGGGTGTGGAGAGAGGTAAGCATCTGGCGGTCCTGCAGGGATCCGTCCGCGAGGATGGAGCAGGCGTAAACGCAGCCGCGGTCCGCGATATAGAGCCGCCAGCCGTCCGAGGAGACGGCGAGCGCGGTGATCGCGCCGAACCCGGAGGCGACCGTCCGGCTCGCGCCGCCGCTCGACGGGGTATAGAGGATCTCGCCGCCGGAGACGGAGTAGACGCCGCCGCGCCCATGCGGGCGAAGGCCCTCCGGCATCGGTCCGGAGACCTTTTCCCATCCGTCGGAGAGGGAGATGATCTTCGCAAGATACGGCTGCAGGGCGATCGGGCGGACCGCTTTCGTTTTCCAGTCGCGCCAGACGGAGCGCATCGCCTCTTCCAGGCCGGTCTCGCTTTTCCAGTGGCTGCTGTGGCCGCTGCCGGGATTGCAGCGGTACTCAAAATCGTACCCCGCGTAGGTAAAGGCGCTTTTCGCCTCCAGCGCCGCGCAGACCAGATCGCCGAAGTAGGCGTTCGGCTCCGTTTCGGAGTAATCCATAAAACCGCGGATCGCTTTCGGCTCGGTCAGGCGGGCGAGGATCGGCGCCGTGTAACCCTTGTTCATCGAGGCAAAGGTCGGGCTGCTGAGGTAGACCCGGTGAAAATAGTCGTTGCAAAACCACGCGCATTTCCACGCGCAGATCCCGCCGGAGGAACTGCCGGCCGCCATGTGCAGGTCGGGCGAGGAGGAGATTTGGATGGAGTGGGTGCGGAGGACGTAGGGGATCAGCTCCTCGGTGAGAAAGAGGGGAAACTCCGGCCCGAACACGTCGTAGGAATACTGCCGTCCGGGGAGGGCGTTCCCGCCGGAGAGGGTAGCGGGCGTGGTCCCCGAGCCGACCCCGAGGACGACGGCGGCGGGGGCGGCGCCTTCCTGAAAGAGGCGCCCCATCACGCGGCAGAGCGGCTCGTTCAGACCGTCAAAGGTCAGGATCAGCGCCGTTTCCTCCCCGGACGTTCCGAGAGGGACGGAAACGGTGTAGTCGTACCCGATGCCGCTGCAGTAGGTCCGGCCGGTCACGCGGCCGGAATAGGTCGTCGTTTTCAGTTCGTTCACGGTTTGCGAGTCCTTTCTGATTTGGGAAAAATCGGAGGCGTTTTCCATACAGCCGCGGATTTCCTCCGGCGTGAGCGCGCGGTCGAAGATATAGAGATCGTCCAATTCGCCGTCAAAATACTTTCCGTTTTTTCCGAACCCGCCGATGCAGAGGGTGGTGCCGGTCACGGAGATGCCGGAAGTCCCGACGTCCGCAACGGCGACGCCGTCGAGATAGAGACGGTAGCGGCGGGAGGCGTAGGTGATCGCCAGATGGTGCCACGTTTCGCCGAGGTCGTCCGGGACGGGCGCAGTGGTGTAGACGCTGTAGGAGGAAACGCAGAGGGCGCCCTTGTAGATCAGCAGCCGGGTATCGAGCAGCTTGGAGTAGGTCCCCCAGCCCGCCACGACCCGCTCGGCCGCCGTGCCGGATTTCGCCCGGACCCATACGGCGATGCTGTGCGGCCGGTCGCCCTGCGGGAGAGCGGACCCCTCAAATTCCAGCGAGGAGGAGGCGTTCACAGAGAGGGCCTTCCCGTTTTTTCCCTCGCTTTGGACGGGCTTGCCGCGCGAGGTCGCCGCCCGGCCGCTCCGGTCTTCGAGAAAGCGTCCGGTTTCATCCGTCCGGTCAAAGGAAAAATAATAAAGCGGCGCGTAAGGATCGGCTTCCTCCGGCGCCTCCGTGCCCGCGGCGGTTGTCCGGATGAGGACCGTTCCCTCCGGATCCGTCGCGGAGACGTCCGTTCCCGGGGAAGGGGTCTGTGCGGCGTCCGTTCCCGGGGAAGGGGTCTGTGCGGCGTCCGTTTCCGGAGAGAGCGCTGCCGGATCCGTTGCCGGTCCGGCCGGCTGCGGCGTCGTCGATCCGCACGCGCCGAGCGCAGGGAGGAGCAGACAAAGAAACAGCGCAAATGCTTTTTTCATAAGATTCCTTTCCTCTCCGCGGCGGGCGGAGAAAGCAGAAAAACAGGGGATGCTTTTGTTATAGCAAACCGCCGCCGGAAAGTCAAGAAGAGGCGCGGCCCCCCGAACGGCAAAAAAAGAGACCCCGCCGGATCCCTGTCAACATTTTATTATAATCCATAAAAAACAAAAAGTCAAGACCAAAAATATGGGAAAAACCGATAAAATCTAAACTTGCAGACCTTCTTTTCCCATGATAGAATAGAGACGCAATCAAAAATAGGGGAGTGTTCCCCAATGAAAGGATCAAGGAAATGAAAAAATTACTTACCATTTTGCTTGCCGCCCTTCTCATGATGACGCTCGTTCCGCTGGCCGCCGTTCCGGCTTCCGCCGACGAAGTCGTCGTCTACGTCAAGGACAAGGGCACCGGCGACGGCTCCTCTCCCGAGAACGCCGTTTCCACCATGGCCGAAGCGTACGCGCTGATCGGCGACAGCGACGGCACCATCGTGCTTGTCGGCACCGTTTACCACGAAGAACTCTTCGAGGCGCCCGCCCATAAGGGTACCGTTACCATCACCGGTATCCATAACGGCGTCGACTACAAGGGCGTGTACTCCTGCACGACCACGGAGCACTTCCTCTGCGGCGGCGACACGGTCTTCAAGAACATGACCCTCAACCTGATGAGCACGCTCGTCATCCGCGCCCGCTTCCATCACCTCACCTTCGCCGAGGGCTTCGAGACCACGACCGACGATTTCTCCGTTCTCGTTCCTCAGCTCTACGTCATCGGCGGAGACCAGGGCGCCGAGTCCCTTGAGGATACCACCCAGGATACCCATCTGACGGTCAAGTCCGGCTCCTTTGTCGAGGTCATCGGCGGCACCCGCTCCGCGGCGGCTCCCGCTGACTATACCGGCCACATCCTCCTCGAGATCGGCGGCACGGCCCAGATCGCCAAGGTCACGATCGGCTCCCGTGGCTCCACGTCTTATATGCAGACCGGTACGCTCGTGCTGGACGGCGGCCAGATCGACAACTTCTGCTGCGCTCACGCAAACCGGCAAGCCGGCTTCTTCAACGGTCCGGTCGAGATCATCCTGACGAAGAACTACAGCTTTGAGAAATCCTTCAACCTCTTCGGTTCCCGTCTGGACAATCAGCCCGTGTTCCAGGGCATTTCCTCTTCTTCCTGCTGGTATAATTATTATATCGAAACCAAACTTGCCGACACGACCCTGAAGATCGACAGCACGACCTACGACGCGATCATGGCGACCGAAATGTTCGACGAGTCCACCAACCCCAACGGTAAGATCCTTGCCGCTTCCTTTACCACCATCGAGAAAGCGGATAACTCCTCCTACGAGCTGACCTACGCGGAGCCCGCCACCGGTACGCCGTATGAAGGCGGAAGCGTAGAGACCCAGGCGCCGGCCGAGACCGAAGCGCCGAAGGAAACCGAGGCTCCGAAGGAGACCGAAGCGCCGAAGGACACCAAGGCCGCGACCGATACGAAGGCCGCGACCGAGACCAAGGATGGCGCCGTCACCGGCGCGACCGGTACGCAGGCTCCCGCGCAGTCCGGCGAAAAGAGCGGCATCCCCGCTTACGTCTGGGCGATCGTGGCGGTCGTTGTGGTCGCCGCCATCGCGGGGATCGTCATCGGCGTCAAGAAAAAGAAAAACTGAACGAAGCGATGACCGCCTCTGAAACGGTCTGAAAAAACAAACGCAGCGCCGGCTGAAACGGGGAAACCCCTCGTTTCAGCCGGCGCTTTTTTGTCGTCGGAAAGGAGAGAAAAAAAGAGGAAAAACTTTGAAAAAAGCCCTTGACAAGCCGGGGGCTCGCTGATATAATAATATACTGCATTACAATCGCTTACTATGCCGGTAAGAGACTGTTATGCCGAAGAGGCCGGCGGTTTTTCCTGCTTTCGGCGCGGCCTATTTAACGGAAACGGAGTGATTCTGGACAATGCTCAAACCTCAAAAACTCGGCGTCACCGAACGTATGAGCTTCGCAAAGATCGAAGAACCGATCAAAATGCCGAATCTGATCGAGGTTCAGAAAAAATCGTACGAATGGTTCTTAAAGGAAGGGCTGCCCGAGGTACTGCGGGACGTTTCTCCGATCGTGGACTATTCGGGGAACCTCGCGATCGACTTTATCGGTTACTCCCTTGAATCGAAACCCCAGTATCCGGTGGAAGAATGCAAGGAGCGCGACGTTAACTACGCCGCCCCCCTCAAGGTCACCGTCCGTCTCAGCAACAAAGCGACGGGAGAGGTGAAGGAGTCGGAGATCTTCATGGGCGATTTCCCGCTCATGACGGACGCCGGCACCTTCGTCATCAACGGCGCGGAGCGCGTGATCGTGTCCCAGCTCGTCCGTTCCCCCGGCGTTTACTACGGGGAGGAGATGGAGCCGAGGACAGGCAAGGCGATGCTGACCTCCACCATCATTCCTTACCGCGGCGCCTGGCTCGAGTACGAGACCGACGTCAGCGACGCGTTCTACGTCAAGATCGATAAAAACCGCAAGCTCCCCATCACGATGCTGATCCGCGCCTTCGGCGTGGAAAAGGATGAGGAGATCGTCGCCATGTTCGGCGACGATCCCAAGATCACCGCCACCTTCGAGCGGGACGACTCCCGCCGTCTCGCGATCGAGAACGGCACCTCCTTCCGCGAGGAGGCGCTCAAGGAGATCTACAAAAAACTGCGTCCCGGCGAGCCGCCGCTCGTGGAATCCGCCGAGATGCTGCTCAACAATACCTTCTTTGATAATAAGCGCTACGATCTCGCGCCGGTCGGCCGTTTCAAGTACGACCGGAAGCTCGGCGTCGCCCGCCGGATCGAGGGCTGCAAAACGACCCGCCCGGTCGTCAGCCAGATCACGGGCGAAGTGCTGTGCGAAGCGGGCGTGACCCTCGACCGCGCGCTCTCCCGCGAGCTGGAGAGAAAGGGCGCGAACGAGGTGTACGTCCTCGCGGAGGACGGGACCGAGCAAAAGGTCTTCTCCAACGGCGCCGTCTATCCGGAGGCGGTCCTCGGCTATCCCCTCGAGGGGATCCCCGGGCTGACGGAAAAGGTGCGCTTCGACGTTCTCACGCAGATCGTCGAGGAAGCGAAGGGGGACAAAAAAGAGGTGCAGCGCCTCTCTGCCGCGCGCATCCACGAGCTCTGCCCGAAGCATATCCTCATCGACGATATTTTCTCTTCCATTAACTATCTGATCTGTCTCTCCCACGGGATCGGGCAGACGGACGATATCGACCATCTCGGCAACCGCCGGATGCGCTCGGTCGGGGAGCTGCTCCAGAACCAGCTCCGCATCGGTCTTTCCCGCCTTGACAAGATCGTCAAGGAGCGGATGACCGTCCAGGACACCAACGACGTGACCCCCGCCGCGCTGATCAACATCCGTCCGGTCGTAACGGCGATCCGCGAGTTCTTCGGGTCCTCGCCGCTCTCCCAGTTCATGGATCAGAACAACCCCCTCGCGGAGCTGACGCACAAGCGGCGTCTGTCCGCGCTCGGACCGGGCGGTCTTTCCCGCGACCGCGCGTCCTTTGACGTTCGCGACGTGCACTACACCCATTACGGCCGTATGTGCCCGATCGAGACGCCGGAAGGTCCGAACATCGGTCTGATCTCCTATCTCGCCACCTACGCCCGGATCAGCGAATACGGCTTTATCGAGGCGCCCTTCCGCGTCGTCGACAAAAAGACCGGCGTCGTTACCGACGAGGTCCGGTATATGACCGCCGACGTGGAGGACGACTACATCGTCGCGCAGGCGAACGAGCCGCTCGACGAAAAGCACCGCTTCAAAAACAAGCGCGTCGTCGTGCGCGTGAGAGAGGCGATCATCGAGGTCGACCGGGAAGAGGTCGAGCTGATGGACGTCTCCCCGAAGATGGTCGTCTCGGTCGCGACCGCGATGATCCCCTTCCTGGAAAACGACGATAACAGCCGCGCTCTGATGGGCTCGAACATGCAGAAGCAGGCGGTCCCGCTGATGGTCAACGAGCAGCCCTACGTCGCCACCGGCATGGAGTATAAGGCGGCGTACGACTCCGGCGTTACCGTGATCGCGAAGGAAGACGGCATCGTCGACCGCGTCACGGCGGACGAGATCGTCATTCTCCGTCCCGACGGGCAGAAGGACGTTTACCGTCTGCTCAAGTTCAAACGCTCCAACCAGGGCACCTGCATCAACCAGCGCCCGATGGTCGCAGAGGGCGATACGATCCGCGCCGGCGACGTGATCGCCGACGGTCCCGCGACGAAGAACGGGGAAATGTCCCTCGGCAAGAACGCCCTGATCGGGTTCATGACCTGGGAGGGCTACAACTACGAGGACGCCATCATCCTCAACGAGCGCCTGCTCATGGAGGACGTCCTCACCTCGATCCACCTCGAGGAATATGAATCCGAGGCTCGGGACACCAAGCTGGGCCCGGAGGAAATCACCCGCGACATTCCCAACGTCGGCGAGGACGCCCTGCGCGACCTGGACGACCGCGGCGTCATCCGCATCGGCGCGGAGGTGCGCGCGGGCGACATCCTGGTGGGCAAGGTCACGCCCAAGGGCGAGACCGAGCTGACCGCCGAGGAGCGGCTGCTGCGCGCCAT
>JAFSSQ010000077.1 GCA_017450965.1 Clostridia bacterium | reverse complement strand
GCGGAAGACCGCTTTGATCGCGCCCATCAGCTGTTCTTTCGGGTCGGTGGGGAAGTCCGCGCCGATCTTCGCCTTGTATTCCGCCTTGAACTGGGCGGCGAGGGTGGCGAGATCGTCGGCGGTCAGATCCACGTCGTTTTTCACGCCGCGGTCCGCTGTCATCTTGTCGATCAGCTCTTCAAAATATTTCTTGCCGACCTCCATGACGACGTCGGAATACATCTGGATGAACCGGCGGTAGCAGTCCCACGCCCAGCGGGGGTTGTTCGACTTCTTCGCCAGCGTGTCCACGACCTGCTCGTTGAGGCCGAGGTTCAGGATGGTGTCCATCATGCCGGGCATCGAGGCTCTCGCGCCGCTGCGGACGGAAACGAGCAGCGGGATTTCGATATCGCCGAACTTTTTGCCGGTGATCTCTTCGAGCTTGGTGATATACTCCATGATCTCCGCCTGGATCTCGGGGTTGATGGCTCTGCCGTCTTCATAATACTGCGTGCAGGCCTCCGTCGAGATGGTGAAGCCCTGGGGAACCGGAAGACCGAGGTTGGTCATTTCCGCGAGGTTGGCCCCCTTCCCGCCGAGCAGCTCGCGCATTTTGCCGTTGCCCTCGGAGAAAAGGTAGATGTACTTTTTCATAAAAATCCTCCAATCAAAATCTTTTCTTTTTATTTCCTTTTTTATACCAAGCAATGATTATATCATATCCGTTTCCGGATTTCCATAGTTTGCGCGTAATTTTTTCAAAAAAATGTACGGATTTTTCCCGGAGCCCCCCGTTTCTTTTCGGCGAAAGGGGGGAAAAACGCGCCGAAAGAAAAAACTCTTGCGTTTTTGCGGTCCGTGCGGTAAAATGAAAACAACTCCGGAGCTTTTTCGGAGCGCTTTGTGTTGCATTACGGTCAAAGAAAGGAAGAGAGCGTTGTCCGGCATTTTCGATCTGTTCAAAAAAATCGAGGCGGAGCGGGAGGAAAAAGCCCGCCGTCCGATCTCATACCTCGTCGCGGGGCTCGGCAACCCCGGGGAAAAATACGAGCTGACCCGCCATAACGCGGGCTTTCTTTGCGCCGATTATCTCTTTGCGCGTTTCGGCGGCGAGCGGTGGAAGCTCCGCTTCAAGGCGCTTTGCAGCGAGTGCGAGACGGGAGAGGGGCGGATCCTTCTCCTGAAGCCCCAGACCTTTATGAACGCGTCCGGCGAGGCGATCGCCGAGGCGATGCGCTTTTACAAGCTCCCGCCGGAGAAGCTGATCGTCATCTGCGACGACGTGAACTTCCCCTGCGGCGCGATGCGCATCCGCCCGAACGGCAGCGACGCCGGTCAGCGCGGCGTGCGCAGTACGATCCTCGCCCTCGGGTCCGACGCGTTTCCCCGCATCCGCCTCGGCGTCGGGGAAAAGCCGGATCCCGCCTACGATCTGGCCGACTGGGTCCTCTCCCGCTTCGGCGAGGAGGAGAAAAAGGCGATCTATTCCTGCTTTGAGGACAGCGCCGAGGCGATCCGCCTGATCCAGAAGGGCGAGATCGAGACCGCGATGAGCCGCTGTAACAGAAAGGGTCCCCGCTGATATGATCTACGATTCCGTCCGGCTCGACCCGCTTTACGGACAGCTTGCCGAGTGTATTTCTCTGGAACAAAAAGCAAAGCGCTGCCCGCCGCTTTACGTGACGGGCGTGGGCAGCGGCACGAGCGCGATGCTCTGCGCCGCGCTCGCCGCCGACTTTGCGCCCCTGCTCGTTCTCGCGGGCAGCGAGCGGGAAGCCGCCCGCATCGTTTCCGTTCTGAACGCGCAGGACCTTCCCGCCGCCGTTTTTTTAGAGCGGGATCCCGTTCTCTATAACATCGCCGCCTCCCGCACCTCCGAGTACGAGAGGCTTTCCGTCCTCTTGCGGCTCCTTCGGGGGGAGCTGAAGGCGGTCGTCGCCGTTCCCGGCGCCGCGCTCGGCTTTACCGTTCCGCCCGCCCTTTTGCGGGAGGCGGGGATCACCCTCCGCCTCGGCGAGGAGTATCCCGCCGACTCTCTCGAACAAGAGCTGATCCGCCTCGGCTACGCCCGCTGCGGGATGACCGAGGCGCCCGGTCAGTTTGCCCGCCGCGGCGGGATCCTTGACGTGTTTCCCGCCTTCGGGGAAGGGGAGGGGGGACGCCCGGTCCGCGTGGAGTTTTTCGGGGACGAGGTCGACCGGATCGGTCTGTTCGATCCCGATACCCAGCGTACGGAGGAGGGCGTTTCCTCCGTCTTTTTCCCGCCGGCGCGCGAGCTCTTTCTCGATCCGGAGACGGTCTCCCGGATCCGGCTTGCCGTCGCTACCGCCCGCAAAAAGGCGAAAACGCCGGAGGCGGCGCAGACGCTGGACGGGGAGCTGGCCGCCATCGACGGGGCGCTCCCGCTGGATTTTGCCGACAAATACGTCACGCTGGTCTACCCGGAAAAGACCACGCTGCTCGATTATTTTCCCGCCGGCGCGCCGGTCGCCGTCGCGGGCGGGAACGCCGTGCGCGCCGCGCTGGACGCCGCGCTCTGGCACGAAAAAGAGAACGTGACCGCGCTCTTGGAGAGCGGCGTGTGCGACGCGCGCTGGACGACTTATATGAAGGATCAGGCGGAGCTCGAGCTCTTCTGCGCCGCGCGCCCCGCCGTTTACCTCGACGCGTTCCTCCCCGCGGGCGCGGGAACGAGGGAGCAGGGGGGGATCTTTTCCTTCCGCTGCCGCTCCGCCGCCCACGCGGAGAACCGCGAGCTGCTCTTTGAGGACATCGAGGACTATCTGAAAAGCGGATACCGGATCGTGGCGGGGACCGCCTCCCCCCACGAGAGCGAAACGCTGGCGGAGATGCTGCGGGAGCGTGGCTGCGCCGTCGCGCTCTTCCCGGGCGGACGGGTGGACTGTACCGCCCTCTCGCCCCGGGTCGTCTATCTGACCGACGCGCCTTCGCTTGAGGGATTTGAGCTGACCGACGCGCGCTTCGTCTTTCTCTCCCTTTCCTCCGCGGCGGCCAAAGAGGGGGGGTCTCTCCGCCGCGCCCGCCGCAAAAAACGCGCCGACGCGAAGCAGCTGCTCTCCTACGCCGATCTGAAGGTCGGGGACTACATCGTCCACGAAACCTGCGGCATCGGACGCTATCTCGGCATCGAACAGCTGACGGTGGACGGCGTGACGAGGGATTATATCAATATCCAGTACGCCGGCAGCGACAAGCTCTTTATCCCCACGAACCAGCTCGATATGGTCTCCAAGTATATCGGCGCCCACTCGGACGACGGTCTGCTCAAGCTCTCGAAGATGGGCGGCGCGGAGTGGAAGCACGCGAAAAGCCGCGCCAAATCCGCCGTCAGCGAGATGGCGAAGGAGCTGATCAAGCTCTACGCGGAGCGGATGCGCCTGCCCGGCTTTGCTTTTCCCGCGGACGACGACTACCAGCGGGAGTTTGAGGAGGCGTTCCCCTACGAGGAGACCGACTCCCAGCTCGAGGCGGCGGAGGAGATCAAGGCGGATATGGAAAAGCCGCATCCGATGGACCGGCTGCTGTGCGGGGACGTTGGCTACGGGAAGACCGAGGTCGCCTTCCGCGCCGCCTTCAAGGCGGTGGAGGCGGGCAAGCAGGTCGCGATCCTCTGCCCGACGACCATTCTCGCCTATCAGCACTACACGACCGCGGCGGCGCGGATGCGGGATTTCCCCATCCGGATCGAGATGCTCTCCCGCTTCCGTACCCCCGCCCGGCAAAACGAGATCCTGCGGCGCCTGCGGCGCGGGGATATCGATATCATCATCGGCACGCATACCCTCGTGTACGGCAAGGCGGAGTTCAAGGATCTCGGCCTGCTCGTGATCGACGAGGAGCAGCGCTTCGGCGTCGCGCAGAAGGAAAAGCTCAAGCAGCTTTCCGCCGGCGTGGACGTTCTGATGCTCTCCGCCACCCCGATCCCCCGCACGCTCAATATGGCGATCGGCGGGATCCGGGATATGTCGATCCTCGACGAGCCGCCCGGAGAACGCCGCCCCGTCCAGACCTACGTTCTGGAGTATGATCCCGTCATCATTGAGGACGCGATCCGCCGGGAGATTTCCCGCGGGGGACAGGTCTTTTACCTCTACAACCGGGTGGAACGGATCAATTCCGTCGCCGCCCGTCTTGCGGAGGCGATCCCCGGCGCGCGCGTCGCCGTCGCGCACGGGCAGATGGACAAGGACGAGGTCGAGGACGTCTGGCGCGCGATGCTCTCGGGCGAGGTGGACGTTCTCGTCTGTACCAGCATCATCGAGACGGGGGTGGACGTTCCCAACGCGAACACCCTCATCATCGAGGACGCGGACCGCATGGGACTTTCCCAGCTCCATCAGCTGCGCGGCCGGGTCGGACGCTCGGGGCGCCGGGCGTTCGCCTACTTTACCTTCCGGCGCGGCAAGGCGCTCTCCGAGATCGCGGAAAAACGCCTCTCCGCCATCCGGGAGTACGCGCAGTTCGGCGCTGGCTTCCGGGTCGCATTGCGGGATCTGGAGATCCGGGGCGCCGGCAATATGCTCGGCGCCGAACAGCACGGGCATCTCGACGCCGTCGGGTACGATCTCTATATGAAGCTGCTGTCCGAAGCGGTGCTCGAAGAAAAAGGCGTCAAAAAGGAGAAAAAGACCGAGTGCGTCGTCGACCTGCGCGTCGACGCGTTCCTCCCGGAGAGTTACGTTTCCTCCCAGGCGCAGCGGATCGAGCAGTATCAGCATATCGCCACGATCCGGACAAAAGAGGACGCGGACGATATCGAGGACGCGATGCAGGACCGCTACGGCGATCTGCCGCAGCCGGTGCAGAATCTCATCCGGGCGGCGCTGATCAAGGCGGCGTGCGAGGAGTGCGGCTTTACCCGCTTCGAGCAAACAGGACGCGCCTTTACGATCCATATCCCGCACCTCGTCCCCGAGATCTGGATGCGGATGTTCTCCCTTCTGCCGGAATACAAGCTGCGCGGCGTGCCCGGCAGCGTTTCCCGCATCACGGCGCAGCTCCCGCAAAAGGTCTCTCCCCTCGACGCGGCGCTGCGGCTCCTGGATCTTTACCGCGAAGAGAGCGCCGCGCTCGCCGAAAAACAAGAAAGGAAGGAGTAACGAATGAAACGCAGATTTTTTGCCGCGCTGCTGGCGGCGGCGGTCCTTTTCTCCTTTTCCTCCTGCAAGAGGGAACGGGCGGTCATGCGCTATGAAACCTATACCGTCAGCGCCGCGTACTATACCTACTGGCTCTCCCGTTTCAAGGCGAACTTTCTTACCTATTACAGCGACGTGGAGGACAGCGACGCCTACTACGACTCGGTGATCGGCGAAAACGGGGAAACCGCGGAGGAGGTGATGACCTCCCTCTCGGACGGTCGGATCATGGAATACCTGATCGCGGAGTACCTCTTTGATCGGTCCGGCCTGACGGTGCCGGAGGCGACGGCGGAGAGCCTGGACGCGCTGCTCGACTCGGTCGTGGCGGGCGCGGCGGCGGGCGACCGGAAGGCGTTCGACGAGCTGGCCGCTCCCTTCGGGATCGGGTACGACGATCTGCGCGAGATCTACCGGATCGAGGCGAAAAGCGAGCGCTTCCGCAGCTATTACAAAACGAACCTTCTCTCCGTGACGGACGCGGATCGGGACGCGTATTTTGAGGAAAACTACGCCCGCGCCGTCCACATCTATATCTCGACCGAATACCGCCTGAACATCGACGAAAACGGTACGCTGATCTATGACGAAAACGGCGACTACACCGTCCCCTACACCGCGGCGGAGAAGACCGCCCAGCGGCAAAAGGCCGCCGAGCTGGAAGGGAAACTGACGGCGGAAAACTTTGACGCGCTGCGGGAGGAATACAACGAGGATCCCGCCGTTTCCGCTTACGAAAACGGGTATTACTTTTCGGGGAACACCGAGGGGTTCGATTCCGACGTGATCGCCGCCGCGCTCTCGATGGAAGAGGGCGAGGTGCGCCGGGTGGAGGCCTCCTACGGCGTCTTCTTTCTCAAAAAACTCCCGAAAGCGGAAAAGGCCTACGAGGATCCCGCCAACGCCGATTTCTTCGACAATTTTGAAGACGCGCTCAAAAACGACCTCTACGAGCGGTTTCTCGACGGAGAGAAGGCCAAGATCACGGTGGACGCTTCCCTCAAAAAAGAGATCACCGTCCGGAGCGTGACCCCCTGCTACGATTTCTGATCGGAGAAAAAAGACCTCTGAACGAACCGTTCAGAGGTCTTTTTTTACGGAAGATCGTCGCTTTTCGGCCGGCTCGTCAGCCGGTAGAAGCGCCCGATCGCCTCGATCGTTTTGTCGGTTACGGTCGGCTTGCCCTTTTTGCCGGCGGGCCGGTCGCGCAGGATCTCGCGGTAGCGCGCCATGGCGCGGTCGACGGCGTCCTCCCAGGAGAGGTAGAGGGTTTTCGCCGCGTTTTCCCCCGTCCGCTTCGCCAGCTCCGGGCGGCGGCAGACCTCAAGGAGGGCGCGGGTAAAGGAGGGAACGCTGTCCTCCGTGAGAAAGCCGTTTTCCCCGTCCGTAACGTTCTCGGCGGAGCTGCTGCCCCGGATCAGGACGCTGGCGGTCCGGCAAGCCGCCGCCTCTTTGACGACGAGGGGGTTGTTGTCGAAGACCGAGGGGAGCAGGAAGAGGTCGGCGCGGGTGTAAAACGCCTTGAGCAGCGCCCGGTCGCGGATCGCGCCGGTGAATACGCAGTCCCCGGCAAGCTCCGACTTTTCCGCATACGCGCGGACCTCCTCAAAGTCGTCCCCGTCGCCGATCAAGATCATCGTAAAGGGCTCGCCCGCCCGTTTCAGCTCGAGGAGACTGTCGAGGATCGTCCGGAGTCCCTTGTACCACAGCATCCGCCCGACAAAGAGGAAAACGGGCGCGCAGGCTTTGATTGGCCACGCGTCGTCCAGGCGGCGCAGCTCGGCTTCCGGGACGGGATCGGGCGTCAGATCCACGCCGTTTTCCATCACGAGATACTCGCCGGAAAAGCCGAGACTTTTCAGGTTTTCTCCCGCGCCGCGGTTGACCGCCCACACCTCGTCGCACGCTTCGATGCTGCGGATGATCTCGTGGATCGCGGACTCCTGCAGGAGCTTGCCTTTGAGGACGCGGCGGATATCCACGTCGAACTTGGTATGATAGGTAAAGACGATCGGCGCGCCGGTCAGCGCGCGCAGCTCGCGCGCAAGGAAGGTGGACGCCATCGGGCAGTGGGAATGGATCAGCGCGGGGGAGAAGGTCTCCAGCCGCTGCATCGCGGCGGCGGAAAAGGGAAATCCGGTCCGGTAGCCGAGGGTTTTGACGGTATTGAAGCTGGGATACCGCACGACTTCAAAGGGATAGTCGTCGGTCACGCCGGGGTACGCCGGCGTCGCCACGACGGCGTTTCCGCCCCGCTCGCCGATCACGCGGGCGTAGTTGACGACGGTGTTGGATACCCCGTCAAGCAGGGGAGGGAAGGAATCGTTCAAAAGACAGACGTTCATGTTTCTCCTTATCAAAGCGTTTCCGGGAACGGTGTTTCACAACGCCATTTTACCACGGCCCGCCGGATTTTGCAAGACGAAAAAAGCGCCGCCCCGGAAAGGGACGGCGCGGCGGCGTCAGGCGAGCGCGGAGAAGAGGTAGGGAAGCTCCGTCTCGAACTTCGGCCCGTACCAGTGGTTTTCTTCCTTGGCGGTGGCAAGGATGCAGCGCACGGTGTAGTCGGCGGCGATCTTCGCCGCGCCGTATCCGTCCCTGCCGCGCATCAGCGCGCCGACGAAGGCGGAAGCGTACACGTCCCCCGTTCCGTGGCAGCCGTTTGCGAGCAGCTCGTGCTCGTAGTACCGGCTTTCCCCGTTTTCAAAGACGAAGACGCCGGTCCTGCCCGGTCGGTAGCCGACGCCGGTGAGGACGACGTTTTTCGCGCCGAGGGCGAGCAGCCCGTCGGTCAGCGCGTCGATATAGGCGCCGTCATAGGCGGTCTTGTACGGCAGCCCGGTCAAAAAGGCGGCTTCCGTGATGTTCGGCAGGACGTAGTCGGCGGCGGCGCAGAGGGTCTTCATCTCCCCGACGAACGCCTCGTCAAAGGCGGGGTAGAGCTTGCCGTTGTCCGCCATCGCGGGGTCCACGATCACCCGCCCGCCCGGCGCCAGCGCGGAGGAGATCAGGTCTTTTACGCAGGCGATCTGCTCGGCGCTGCCGAGATAGCCGGTGTAGATCGCGTCAAAAAGGATCCCTTCTTTTTTCCAATGGGCGGCGATCGCCGGGATGTCCTCGGTGAGATCGCGGAAGGTATAGCCGGTAAAGCCGGCGGTGTGCGTGGAGAGCACGGCGGAGGGGAGGACGCAGGTCTCGATCCCGCAGGCGGAGAGGATCGGCAGCGCCACGGTCAGCGAGCATTGTCCCACGCAGGAAACGTCCTGCACGGTCAGGATCTTCGGATAAGCCATAAAAAACACCTTCTTCGTTTGGTTTAGCAACAGTATACACGACCGCTTGACCTGATGTAAATAGTCAGAATAAACAAAAAAACACGACCGGATGAACGGCAGGAAGAAAACCGGACGGACCGTCCGTCCGGTTTTCAGCCGGCGCCGCGCCCCAATTCCCGCCGCAAAAGCTGCCAGTCCGGCAGAAAGGCGGTGAGAAACGCCCGGAAGTTTTCCCCGTGGTCGGGATACCGGAGATGCGCCAGCTCGTGCAGGATCACGTAGGAGAGGAGCCGGTCCGGCTCTCGCGAAAGGGAAAGAGAGAGACGGATGCGCCCGCTCCCGACCGTGCAGGAGCCCCAGCGGGAGCTCATTTTCCGGATCGAAACGCCGCTTGCCCGCAGGCCGGTCCTCTCTTCCCAGAAGGCAAAGAGAGGCGTTGCCCGCGAGGCGAGCCGCGCCGCGAGCGCGCGGTCCAGCGCCGCCTCCGCGTCCCCGCGGTAAAGGAGTACCGCGCCCTCCTCCGTGACGGTCAGCAGAGTCTTTTTGCCCGGCCGCGCCGCAAACGGGAGCCGCCGTCCCTCCAGAACGAGCGCTCCGCACGCAAAGGGGGAGAGGGAGGAGGAGGGCGGGATCGCCGCTCTTTTTTCGCGGATCCAGCCCTCTTTTGCGAGCAGAAAGCGTTCTGCCGCCTTGCGGCTTGCCCCGGCCGGCGCCGTGGCGAAGACGGAGCCGTCCCCGCGGATCCGGACGCGGAAGTTCCGCACCCCCGTTTTCCATTCGACCGGCACGGCGATCTCCCCGAGGGCGACCGTTTCCCGCCGGACGGTTTGACAGCGCGCCATAACTCCTCCGAAAAAAGCGCCTGCCGGATCGGCAGGCGCTTTGCGTTTGTGTCAGTCTTCCTTGACGGTAGCGGCGTCCGGCGCGTTCTTTTTCACGCTGGCGATGCCGTTGAGGCAGCTCGCCTTGGTCTTATAGCCCTCGGAGGTCGCGATGACTTCGCCGTTTCTCGCTTTCAGACGGAAACGGAACTCGCCCGCCTTGTCGGCGTAAACTTCGAACTTCGGATTTTTGACGGCGGCGTAGTTTTCGACGGTCTGATCCTCGATCTCGCCGACGCAGTTTTTCTTGACGCTCTCGATGCCGTTGAGGCAGGAGGCCTCGGCGTTATAGAGCTCGGACGTTGCGATGATCTCGCCGTTGCCGGCCTTCAGGTTAAAATTGAACTTTCCGGATTTGGTCTGCTTATAAACGAACTTTCCCATGATTTTTCCTCCCAATCATTTTGACGAATGCTCTCGAAAAGCATTTCTGTTTTGATTATAGCATATAAAAAAAGAGGTTGCAAGAGAAAAGAGACAAAAAAACGGGCGGGAAGTCGGTTTTTTTGCGGTTTTTTTCGCCCCTCCGGGTGGTTGACTTGCGGAAGGGAAAGTGTTATAATAATATGACTTTACCCGATGATCCCGAAGAGGAAAGGGGTCCTTATGGAACGAAACGAAGTTTTTTCTCTCCGCCGCCGCACCTGGGCGGAGATCGATCTCGACGCGGCGCGGGAAAACTACCGCGCCGTGCGGGAGGCCGTCCCCGCAAAAACGGGCGTTTGCTGCGTGATCAAAGCGAACGCTTACGGCCACGGCGCCGTCCGCCTCGGCCGGCTCTACGAGGAGCTCGGCGCGTCTTTTCTCGCCGTCTCGAACGCGGAGGAGGCGCTGCAGCTCCGGCGGGCGGGCATTTCGCTCCCCGTGCTGATCCTCGGCTACACGCCGGAGAGCTGCGCTCCGACGCTCGCGCGCGAGGGGATCCGGCAGTGCGTGTATTCTCTTGCGTACGGCAAGGCGCTCGCGGACGCCGCGGAGGCGGCGGGCGTTACCGTGAAGATCCATCTCAAGCTGGATACCGGCATGGGGCGGATCGGGTTTCTCTGCCGGTCGAGGGACACGGCGGAGCTGGAGGAAGCGGCAAAGCTCTGCCGCCGGAGGGGTCTTGACCCCGAGGGCGTTTTTACGCATTTCGCCGCCGCCGACGAGGGGGAAAGCGGGGAGGCGTACACCCGCCGGCAGTTTGAAAACTTTCTGTTCGGCGTCGATACGCTCGCCTCTCTCGGCGTTTCGTTTTGCGTCCGCCACTGCGCGAACAGCGCGGCGATCTTCGATTATCCCGACCTGCACCTCGATATGGTCCGCGCCGGGGTGGTCCTCTACGGCCTGCGCCCCTCCTCCGAGGTGGCGCATTGCCCGCCGCTTCATCCGGTGATGACCGTCCGCTCGGTCGTCTCCCATCTCAAAACGCTCTACCCCGGCGAGTCGGTCAGCTACGGCAGGATCTATGCCGCCGAGCGGGAGATGCGCGTCGCCACCGTCCCGGTCGGATACGCCGACGGGTTCTGGCGTTCAAACGGCGCCGCCGCCCGCCTGCGCGTCGGAGGGCGCCTCGCGCCGATTGTCGGCAGGGTCTGCATGGACCAGCTGATGATCGACGTGACGGAGATCCCCTGCGCCGTCGGCGACACGGTCGAGATCTTCGGCACCGCGGAGCCCTGCACGGCGGAAACGCTGGCAAAGGAAAACGGCACCATCGCCTACGAGATCGTCTGCGCTCTCGGCGAGCGGGTCCCCCGCGCCTATCTGCGCGGCGGGAAGATCATCGGCTGGAACGATATGATCTACAGCGCCGATCTGGAGAAAGAGGAAACGGTATGAAGACCCTCGGGATCTTTGACAGCGGCGTTGGCGGGCTGACCGTTTTGCGCGAGATCGCCGCGCGCGGCAGCGCCTACGACCGCATCGTCTACTTCGGCGATACCGGGCGCGTCCCGTACGGAACGCGCTCCCGGGAAACGATCGTCCGCTATTCCCGGCAGGACGTGCGTTTTCTGCTCTCCCGCGGGGCGGACGAGATCATCGTTGCCTGCGGCACGGCGAGCGCGAACGCCCTCGACGATCTGAAGGCGTCCTTCTCCCTGCCGATCACCGGCGTGATCGACGTATCCGCCGAGGCGGCGGCCGCCGCGACGAAAAACGGAAAGATCGGCGTCATCGGCACCGCCGCCACGATCAAAAGCGGCGTTTACCCCCGCAAGCTGAAAGACCTTGCCCCCTCTGCGGAGGTCTTCGGGCAGGCGTGCCCGCTCCTCGTTCCCCTCGCGGAATACGGCTTTGCGGAGCCGGACAACGAGATCGCGCGCCTGACCTGTGCCCATTACTTAAAAGAACTGAAGGAGAAGGGAATCGACACCCTGATCCTCGGCTGCACGCATTTTCCGCTGTTTGCGGAGCTGATCGGAGAATACCTCGGTCCCGGGGTCCGGCTCGTCAACAGCGGCGCCGAGCTGGCGCGCCGTCTCTCCGCGGGAGGCAGCAAGACCCCCGTCCCGGAGTTCTACGTCAGCGACGACCCCGCCGGCTTCTGCGCGGACGCGGCGATCTTCCTCGGCTCGGATCGCCCCGTTTCCGCCTCTCTCACGGACATCGCCGCCTACCCGGCGGATTAAAAAAGAAAATCTGAAAAAAGAGGATAAAGCAAATGAACAGAACGTATATCTCCGAGGTCAAACCGGGGGAAAAAGTCCGGATCTCCGGCTTTGTCGAAAATCTCCGCAACAAACGCACGATGGCCTTCCTCGTCGTCAAGGATATCACGGGGCGGATGCAGGTCACGCTGGAAAAGGAAAAATACCCCGACCTCGCCGCCGCGGTCGACACGCTGACGATCCATTCGGTGATCAGCGTGGAGGGCGAGGCGGTCGCAAACGAGTACGTCAAGCTCGGCGGCGTTGAGATCCTGCCCTCGGCGATCTTCGTCGAGTCGGTCGCGGACGCGCTGCCGATCAAGGACGACAGCGAGATCGATTCCCGCATGGACTTCCGCTGGATCGATCTGCGCCGGGACTGCAACCGGCTGATGATCCGCGCCCAGACGGTCTTTACCGCCGCCCTGCGCGAGTATCTGCTCGCGCACCGCTTTGTCGAGATCCACACCCCCAAGCTGATCGGCGCGGCGAGCGAGTCCGGCTCCGACGTGTTCGAGGTCAAATATTTCGATACGAAGGCGTATCTCGCCCAGTCTCCGCAGTTTTACAAGCAGATGGCGATGGCGGCGGGACTGGACCGCATTTTCGAGAGCGGTCCCGTCTTCCGCGCGGAAAAATCCTATACCAACAAGCACGCGACCGAGTTTACCGGATTTGATCTGGAGTTCAGCTACGTCTATTCCGCCGAGGAGGTCATGCACCTCGAGGAGGAGCTGCTCGCCTACGCGATCGGCAAGGTCAAAGACGCCTGCGGCGAGGAGATCCTCTCCGTCTTCGGGCGCGAGGTGATCGTCCCCTCCGTCCCCTTCCCGCGGATGAAGCTGGCGGACGTTTACCGTGAGCTCGAGGAGCGCTACGGCTACAAGGTCTCGGACGAGGTCAAGGGAGACCTCACCACCGACGCCGAGCACCTCTGCGAAAAACTGGCGAAGGACAAGTTCGGCAGCGAGTTCCTCTTTATCACCGATTACAGCGCGGCGGAACGCGCCTTCTACCACATGCGGGACGAAAACGGCGTTCCGATGGGCTACGACCTGATCTGGCGCGGCTGCGAGATCACCACCGGCGCCGTCCGCGAGCACCGCTACGAAGTGCTGAAAAAACAGGCGGAGGAGAAAGGGCTCGGCCGCGACGTGGCGTTCTATCTCCAGTTCTTCCGGTACGGCTGCCCGCCGCACGGCGGATTCGGCCTCGGGATCGACCGGATCACGATGCTCTTTCTCGGCCTTTCGATCAAGGAAGCGGAGTTCCTCTTCCGCGGTCCGAACCGCCTTACCCCGTAACGAGACCGGCTGCCGGGCGCTTTCCGAACGCCCGGCAGCCGATTTTTTGTCTCCGGAAAAATTTTTTTGAAAAATTTTCGGATTTTTGACCAATTTTCCGGAAAAAAAGTGTTATAAGGAACAGGAGGGGAAAAGCCATGTTTCTGTTCTTTGTTTTATCAGAAGAAAAAGCGAACGTCCCGGAGACGCCGACCGTCCTTGCGCAGCTCTACCGGCTCCACCGGGGCAGGATGTACCGCTACGCCCTCGGCGTGCTGAAAAACGAAAGCGACGCGGAGGACGCGGTGCAGGAGGCGTTCCTTGCGCTCTTCCGCTATCGGCCGGACTTTGCCGATCCGAACGCGGGAAAAACGCTCGGCTATCTGCAAAAATGCGTCCGCTCCGCCTGTATCCGTCAGCTGCAAAAGCGCCGGCGCGCCCCGGCGACCCTCCCCCTCGACGAGTGCTCGGCTTCGGCGGCGACGGAGGAGGAGGCGTTTTCCGGCGCGTACGACGCGATCCGGCAGGCGATCCTCTCCCTGCCGGCGATCTACCGGGACCCGATGGCACTCTACTGCCTCTACGAGGAGCCGCCCGGGCGGATCGCCGCCCTGCTCGGGCTCAACGAGCAGATGGTCCGCACGCGCATCCGGCGGGGCCGCGCCCTCCTGCAAAAAACGCTGAAAAAGGAGACTTGGCAATGAAAAACGGAAAAAAAGACCTTCTCCGGGACGAGAGGATCCGGCAGGCGTTCGCCGAAATCGAACGAACGGAAGCGGCGCGCTTCGCGGCGCTCCCGGACGGGGATCCGTCCTTCTCCCCCGTCTTTGAGGAGAGGATGGACGCCCTCCTTTCGCAAAAGGAGAAGCCGCGCCGCGCCGCGCCCGCACGCCGGCGCGTTCTCGCCGCCGGTCTCGCCGCCTGCGCGCTGCTCTTTTTCCTTGCCGCTCCGTTTCTGGTCGGAAGGGAAGCGATCGTCGAGTCCATCGCTTCTTTGCTGCCATCCTTCGGCGGTACGAGCGGCTCCCCCAACACGCGCGACCCCGACGATTCTTCCTTGGATCCGACCGGTCCATCGCCCGTTTACACGTACACGGAAAGCGATCTTCCGGACTCGCTCGATCCGCCGGAGCGTCTGAAAACCGTGGCGGAAAAGATCATCGACGAGACCTTTTCCGAGGAAAGGGTCGCCGAATACTTCCGGTCTGCGGATCCGAGATACGTCCCGAAAAGTTCTTATGTCGATCCTTCCCGCTATCTGCTGGAATACAGCGTGGGTACGGCGTTTTTAGAGAAGTTTGCGGAAACAGGCAACGACTATTCCGCTCTTGAAACGTTCGTCTCCGACTTTCCGACGATCTATATCCCGTTTTATTCCGAAATCAACGGTACCCTGCGCGTGATCGGGCATTGCAAACTTTCGTACGATCCTCTCATCGGCAAGTACCGCGCGGAAAACAGCCACAAGAATACGGCGAGCGAGGACTTTATCAGCGGGAAGACAAGGGATCTCTGCGAATACCTGACGGCGGAGGAGGTCAAAGAGAACTACGATCACGTTCTGCTTCTCAGTCTGCCGCCTTTGCGCCATGACCCCGAAAAGATCGTCCTGCTGCAAAAAAACGGCGAAGAGCTGCAGGTCCTGGATCTTTACGACAGCGTTTACCTTCAGAAAAGCGCGGCGATCAAGGAAGTAAAACTCTATTCGTTTTCCGAATACGCCGCGTTGCGGCGGGAAGCGGAAAAAGCGCTCGGTCAGAACCTGTTCTCCGTGTTTCTCAAGATCTATTTGGTCGTGTGGGTCGTCTGCCTGATCGCGGCGGGGATCGCGGTCGTCGCCTTTTTGGTTTTCTTTGCCGTGCGGCTCGTTCGCCGCAAAGCCGGAAAAGCAAGCGGCCCGACCGGCGGAGAGGCGCCCGTTTTTCCCGGACCGGAAGAAGGGCAAAGTCCCCTTCCCGCGCGTGAAACAAAACCGCGCCGCGCCGCGCCCGCGCGCCGCGTGATCGCCGCGGCGCTTGTCGCCGCGCTCCTCTTCGTCTTTTTTGGCTTTGGTGTTGCATACGCGGTCGGGTTGTTTGATAAGAATAATCACGAAACTTGGTATGATAATTCAAACAACAAAAAGATTACAACAAGTGATCTGGAAAAAATAAAAGAAGGTATGTCATTCGAGGAAGTTGTGTCTATTATCGGAAAGCCAACCAAAGATATTGGATCCGGCGCATTTGTCATGGAATGGAATATGGAGTCTAACAGAACACTAACAATTACTTTTAATCCGGCAATTGATTCAAAAAGTGAAGGCGATTTAATTGCTTATTTGATTTCCGTATCAGAAAAATGAAGTACGATGCGGCAAATGAAGGAACTGCCGTGATAACCAGAACGTCGGATGAAGAAAACAAGGTTGTCTTTCGCGTGACCGTTACCGCAAGCAAAGGAACGTATTCCTCGGATTACGTTCTGGAAAAGAGAACGGAAACTGGAGATTCACTTCTTTCCGTCTCCCCTATCAGATCCTGGAAGAAAACGACGCGCTCAGCGGTAGCGCAGGTTCCCCCGTCACCTCCCCGCGGCGGCGCTCGCCCTCGGCGGGATCCTCCTCGCCGCGAAAAAGAGAAAGAGGACAAGCTTGCAAGATATGATAAACAGTTTTGAATCATTAAAGAAGTTAAGAAGGCCTTTTTTCCCATTCAGCGTAAAGGATAGATCGTAAAAGGGAGTTCGTTATGAAGGAAAAGAGTTTGTTCAATAGCATCGCCCTGATATTTGCCTTTTCGTTTTTGCTTTGTTCTTGTCAGAAAACCATTAAACCCGGTGTTCTGCCGGATACCGAAAAAGTGGAATCTGCCGTATCAACCGGATTCAATGAAAAAAGCGAAGGTCCGTCCCCCTTGGCCGCGCCTCCGCAACCCCTCCGCTTTGACTCTTTTGAAAGCGCGCGGGATTTTATCATTTCTGCGGAGCTTTCCTCCTATTCAGAAAAAGAGCAGGAAGCGTATGAAAAGATGAATCGAGTCTTCCGCAAGGACGGTTTTTTTTACCGCGCCTCTTATCGGGAGGAAGGCATTCCGCCTCGGGAGATTACGCTTTTTCCCGAAGCTAAATATGAAGATGTCGGGATCGGCAGCTGGTTTGTGGTTGACGATGTCTGGTATCAGTTTGTCGTCTATCATATTCGGGAGGGAGAAGATTGCGTCACGGTTGAGAATCGCCTAATGAATACAAGCCAAGGAGAATATGAAATCCCTGTGAATGTGAACCAGGCGCTCAACACGATTCTGTTCCGATACAGGGAGGCGTCCGGAGAGGTGTTCTTTTTCGGCTTTTTGGATGACCAACACTATTTCTGGATAAAGGGAAAAGCCTCGGAAGACCGAATTGGGGAGATTATACGTAATATAACTTTTGAAAAGTGTTTGCTTGAATCAATCAAAACGCAAGCAAACTGAACCTCGCTAAGCGGGATTGGAGAAGCAGAGTTTCGTTTTCCTCGCCTCGAAAAAGAGAAAACGGGTGAATTGAGCGAGAATGTGAAAAGAGCAGGCGACGCGCCTGCTCTTTTCCGTTGGCCGCCGGGGAAAAACTCCTTCCACCGCAGGCTCCCTCCGGGAGGGAGCTCCCGCGAAGCGGGTGAAGGAGTAGGCGGGCGGATGGTTGAGATCACAGAAAAAACGGAGGCAGAAAGACAACGTCGATCAACTCCTTCCGTCGCCTTCGGCGCCACCTCCCCCAAGGAGGAGGCTAACGGGTGACGCCGCGCGGCGGCGGACGGAGACCGGGCGCTTCGTGACGCGCCCCTACGACGGAGGACGCTGAAAACCGGGGACGGAAAAACTCCTTCCGTCGCGGCGAGCCGCGACACCTCCCTCGAGAGGGAGGCAAGCGGCGGGAGATTTGATGCCGCGCGACTAAAGCCCCGCGGCATCCAATATCTCCCGCCATCCGCCAAAGGAAAAAGCCGACCCGAAGCGTAACGGGTCGGCTTTTGGATTTTGCGCATCCTTGAACGCGCTGTCTTTATTCCTTATCCCTTTTCAAAAAGTCTTTTGCCGCCTTTTCTTCAGAAAAGGCGGGCGTTCCCCGTTCCCCCTCAAAACGGGGCGACGACGCCGTAGTCGGCGCAGTCGAAGATGCGGGCGGAGCGGTCGGGGTTCCAGGCGATGACGGCGCCGGCGTTTTCGACGGCGCAGGTATGGCGCACGGCGCCGGAGATCCCGACGGCGAGGTAGACGGAGGGGGTCACGGTGCGGCCGGTGAGCCCGACCTGCCGCTCGTAGGGGAGGAGCCCGTCGTCGACGAGCGGGCGGGAGCAGCAGACTTCGGCGCCGAGCGAGTCGCCGAAGGCGCGCACGCGGTCAAGTTCCGCGGAAACACCCCGGCCGGCGGCGACGATCCGGTCGCCGGAGGGCTCGGGGCAGCGAACGGTGGCGAGCGGCAGCCCGACGGAGCGGATCTCCGCGATCACGTTGCCGGAGCGGGCGGGCCGGTAGAGAAAGAGGGTCTTGCCGTCCGTTTTCAGATCGGTACAATCGGCGCAGAGGCCGCAGCCGAGCGCCGCCTGCAGCGCGGGCGCGGTTCGCCTGCCCCACAGATCGGCGGGAAAGAGAACGGCGTCCGGGTTAAGGCGCTTTACCTCCCGCAGGATCGCCTCCGGCGCCGTCTCCCGGATCACCGAAACGCGCTTTGCGACCGCGGCGGCGCGTTTTTGCGGCCGCTCGCCGATCACGGCGATATGCGGAAGCTTCTTTTTTGCTTCCGGGTAGTGCTCCTCGCGGGCGCCTTTGCCCGCGAGCTCGTCGAGCAGGGCGGGCAGCTCCGCCGGGGTGATAAAGCGGCAGGAGCGCCTGCCCCCCTCGTTTTCTTTGACCGAGAGGACGCGGGTGGGCGAGCCCTCCAGCCCGCAGAGGGCGGGATCCGCGCCGACCGTCCGGTTGTCCCAAACCTCGATCTCTCCCGCGCGGGAGAAGATGGAGGGGGCGCGGAGCACGGTGAAGCGCTCAAAAGTAAGCAGGGCGGGCAGCGGCGCCTTCTCCCTGCCGAAGCGGGTGCGGACCGAGACCGTTTTGCCGGTGAAGACGGGCGGCTCCATCGCGTTCGTCAGCGCGGGGACGCCGCAGAGCGCGGCGAGGCAAGGTCCGACCTGGGCGGTATCGCCGTCGGTGGACTGCCTGCCGCAGAAGATGAGGTCATAGGGGATCTTCCGGATCGCTTCCCGCAGGATCCGGGCGGTCGCCAGCGTGTCCGAGCCGGCGAAAAGGGGATCCGAGAGGAGGATCACGCGCATCGGCCCGAGACGGGTGAGGGAGGTAAGGACCTCCCGCGCGGCGGGCGGCGCCATCGAGAGGACGGTCACCTCCGCTCCGTCAAGGGAAAGGGCGGCTTCGAGAGCCGCCCCGTCAAACGGTGTGATCTCCCCGCCGACCGGTTTGACGAGGACGAGGACGTTCAACTTTTTCATTCCTTCTCCTTACAGAGGTTTGCGGTAGAGGGGAGCGAGCGCGTCGTGGACGGCTTTGTACCGCCCGAAGAGACGCGCGTAGATCTCGGTGCGCGCGGGATCCGGCCGGGCGGTCGCCACGGTAACGGAACAGGCGCGCGCCGCGTCCGCGGGCGTTTGCCAGACCCCGGCGGCGACGCCCGCAAGCATCGCGGAGCCGAGGGAGGAGTCGCTTGAGCGGCGGACCTCCAGCTCCATCCCGAGCGCGTCGGAAACGATCTGCCGCCAGAGCGGGCTTTTTGCTCCGCCGCCGATCAGCGCGGCCTTCCGGTCGCGGGGCAGACCGAGGGAATCGAGCGCGGCGAGGCAGTCGACGAGCGAGAGCGCCACGCCCTCCATGACCGCGCGCACGAAATGCCCCTTCGTGTGTCCGGCGCGGAAGCCGGTGAAGGAGGCGCAGAGCTGCGGGTCGGCGTAGGGGGTGAGCTCGCCGTTGAGGTAGGGGTGATAGAGCAGACCGTCCGCGCCGACGGGTGTTGCCTCCGCAAGGCGGTCGAGCGCCGGGTAGTCAAGCCCGTCCCCGAAGGTATCGCGGAACCAGCGCAGCGAGGAGGCGCAGGCCTTTGTCGCCGTGCCGGGGTACCAGAGCCCGTCGGAGATATGCGAGTAGTTGATGAGGTAGTCGGAGGGATAGGCGCGGTCGGTGATCACGCAGATCCGGCCGGCGGTCGCCAGTTTGACCGTCATATTCCCGGGCGCGACGGCGCCCGAGGCAAAGACCTCCGCCGCCGTGTCCGTCATCCCCGTGAGGACCGGCAGTCCCTCCGGGAGTCCGAGCTCGCGCGCGGCCTCCTCTGTGACCGTGCCGGCAAGGTCGGTCGGGCGGACGACGCGGGGCAGGACCTCCGGGGAGATCCCGGCAAGCGAGCAGAGAAACTCCGACCAGCATCCGGCGCCGTTATCCCAGAGCATGGAGCCCTGCGCCTCGATGCTGTCGGTAAGGAAGTCGCCGGTGATGCGGTGGCGGACGAAGTCCTTGGCAAAGAGGACGCGCCGGATCCGGGAGAAAAGCTGGGGCTCGTTCTCCCGCACCCAGATCAGCTGCGGGAGGGTCCAGATCGGATCCGGGCGGGAGAGCGCGAGGGAAAAGATCTTCTCCCCGTACCGCTCCCGCAGATCCTTTGCGATCGGCGCGGAGCGGGTGTCCGTCCAGTAGATCGCCGGGCAAAGAGGCGTGAAATCCTCCCCGCAGAGCACGGCGGTGTGGGTGGCGGCGTCGAGGGAGAGCGCGGCGATCGCCGAGGGGGAGACGCCGCTTTTCTCCAGCAGCGCCCGGACGTTTTTCACCGTGGCGGCGTACCAGTCCTCCGGGTCCTGTTCGACCTGTCCGGGGGCGGGGTAGCGGGTCGGGTATTCGACGGCGTTCTCCGCCGCGACCGTCCCGTCCTCCGCAAGCAGCGTCGCCTTCGACGAGCCGCCGCCGAAGTCAACGCCGATCAGGTATTTCATGGAAACGACCGTTCCTTTCGTTTATTTCGTGAGCCACTTATGGTCTTCGTCGGTGGTCATATTGAAGCCGCGGATCTTGCCCGCCATGATCCAGAGGTAGTAGAGCTTATACCCCGGCGCGCAGGTGCAGGGGTGATAGCCGCGCGGGATCTCGACGGCGTCGTCCTCTTTGACGGTATACGTCTCGTCGATGTCGCCTTCCTTCGTGTAAACGCGCTGGATGCCGAAGCCGGTGGGCTTGTCGAAGCGGTAGAAGTAGAGCTCCTCCATGAAGGACTCGCCGGGCATATTGTTGTCATCGTGCTTGTGGGGGGGATAGGAGGACCACATTCCGCCCTCGGTCCACGCCTCGCCGATGTAGACCTGGTCGGCGTCGACGCGCTCGTCGATGTTGAAGTGCGCTTCCCGCTTCCAACCGTCCTTGCCGAGGTGCTTGATGATCACGTCCTCGGGGGAGACGAGGACCGGCTTGGTGATCCGCTCCGCCGGGCATTTCGCAACGACGATCTCCGCCTCGCCCTCCACGGCGGTCACGGTGAAGTCGCAGTCCTTCGGCAGATAGACGGAGGTGGCGGGGCCGTCAAAGACGTTCTTTCTCTTGCCGATATTCTCAAAGGAAAAACCTTCGCCGACGACCGAGCATTTACCGCCGAGGATCACAAGGCCGTACTCCTTGCCGTCCTTTTCGTAGTAGTGCTTCTGCTCGCCCGCGCGGAGCTTGAGCATATCCGCCTCGATGAGGCCGAGGGTGCCGTTTTTGATAAACGCGGATTTGCCGTACTGACCGTTCCAGTGTTTTTTGAGATTCATCTTTCATTCTCCTTTATGAATAATTCCAGCTCGGGCAGGGTCGGCGTACTTTGCCGCGCGCCGCCCGTGCCGGTGCATTTGAGAGCCGAACAGGCGGAGGCGAAGGCGGCGCATTCGTCCGCTCCTCCCCTGCCCGCCGTAAAGGCGTAGGCGTAGGCGCCGTGAAAAACGTCGCCCGCGCCGTTGGTATCCGCCGCTTTGACCCGGTACGCCCGGTAGGAGCGGTATCCGTTCCCGTCGAGGATGACGCCGCCCTCCTTGCCGCAGGTGATCACGAGCGTCTCGGGCGCATAGCGGTCCCGGAGTTCTTCCGCCGCCTCCCGTACCGTCGCCTTCCCCGTGATCCCGAGGGCGAACTCCTCGCTCGGGATGAGAAGATCGACGAGGGGGAGGAGCTTTTCGATCCCCGCGTAGCGGCCGCCCGCGTCGAGAAGGACCTTGACGCCGTTTGCGCGCGCGATCTTCGCGCCCTCGACCGCCGCCGGGAGCTCGTTTCCGTCGAGCAGAAGCAGATCCGCCGAGGCGATCTTCTCCTTCTGCGCTGGATCGAGCGCAAGCGGGGGGAGGGTGCCGCGGTCAAACACGCAGGTGCGCGTTGCCGCCGCCTCCGAGAGCCAGATCCAGGAGGAAAAGGAAGTCCCCTCGCGCCGCTGCACCAGAGAGGTGTCCACCCCCCAGCGCTCCATATCCGCGGAAAGGAAATCCCCGCCGCGGTCGAGCGCGAGCTGCCCGAGATAAGAACAGTCCGCCCCGAGCTTCGCCGCCGCGACGAGCGCGGTTCCGCAGGGGCCGCCCCCGACCTCCCTGCTCTTCTCCGCGCGGAGCTTGGTATCCTCCGCGGGGTAGGAAGGAAGGGTGATCAGGGTATCGTGTACGTTTGCGCCGATGCCGACGATCCGTGCCATCTTTTACTCCTTATTTTGCCTGTCCGGCGGAGCCGAGCACTTCGATCTTCGAGAGCGCGAAGGTCTCGACCGCCTTGACGGCGTCCCGCATAAAGAGGTCGATGCCGACCCACTCGCGGCTGGTGGCGAACACGGTGTCAAGGAAGGAATAGCAGAGATCGGTGGAGAAGTTCATCTTCCGGATCCCCGCCTTCACCGCGGCGCGGATCTCCTCGTCCGGCACGCCGCTGCCGCCGTGCAGCACGAGCGGAACGCCGGTCGCCTCTTTGATCTCGCGGATCCGCCCGATCGCCAGCTTGGGCGCCTTTTTGTAGCGGCCGTGCGCCGTTCCGACGGCGACGGCGAGCGCCTCCACCCCCGTCTCTTCCACGAAACGGCGGGCGGCGTCCGGCTCGGTATAGTTGTCGCCGATCTCCTCTTTGGTCGTCCCGACGTGGCCGAGCTCCCCTTCCACGGCGATGTTCCCCGCCTGCTTGCAGAGGGCGACCACCTTTTTCGTCAGGGCGGCGTTATCGTCGAACTCCAGTTTCGACGCGTCGATCATGATCCCGGTCGCGCCGGCCTCCAGCGCCCCGGCGACCTGCGCCTCGGTGGCGCCGTGATCGAGGTGGCAGGCGACGGGAACGGTCGCGTATTTCGCGGCGGCGAGGATGTTCGCACAGGCGAACTTGCCGTTCTCCCCGTCAAAGAGACGGGAATAGATCTGCATGATCACGGGGGAGCGGGTCGCCTCCGCGGCGTGCAGGACCCCCATGACCGTTTCCATGTTATAGACGTTGAACGCGGGGACGGCGTAGCCGCCTTTGTCCGCGTCGGCAAGGATCTCTCTCAGACTTACAAGCATTCCGCAACAGCCTCCTCCAGCGTGATCACGCGCACGCCCTTCGGTTTCGTCGCCGACAGGGCGAGATATTCGGCGGTGTCCGCCGTCACGAGGGTCTTTACCCCCATATTGACGGCCTCGTCCCATCTCCGCTTCGCCATACCGAGCACGGTTTCGTGCAGATAGCGGTCAAGGATCAGGTCGCCCGCCAGCACCGTCTCCTTGCCGGAGAGGAGCATTTCCTTCAGTTCCCCGCAGGCGGAGAGGACCGCGCGCGCGGAGGAAACGTCCTCCAGCGCCCGGGCGAGCGCCGCGGGATCCTGGAAGGTGTAGACGTTTTTGCCCTTTTTGACCTTCAGCTTTTTGCCGATCAGCGTTTCGAGATACGCGGGGAAGGCAGTGAGCTTCGCCTTTGCGGTGATCCCCAGCTCCGGCGCGTCCTGCTTGGCGGCGCGGGCGTCCTCCGGCTCGTAGAACACGACGGTCTTGTAGGAAGCGTAGAGGTTCGCCGCCGCCTGCATCGCGTCGCGCGTTTCCTTGGTGTCTCCGCAGAGGAAGGAAAGCTGCCGGCCGCTCTCCGGCTCCTTTTCGAGCACGGTGAAGGAGACCTTCGCCCGCTCGAGGAGCGCGATGGCGCCGAGGGCTTTGTCTTTGGCGAAATGCCGGGCGTCGCTGCCGAGGTAAAAGAGGGTGTCGGTCTTGGCGGCGTGGCGCTTCTGCGCGTCGGAAAACGCTTTGTTTCTCGGCTCCGCGCCGTAGATATGGCCGGTCTTCGCGTAGGTTTCAAGCAGCAAACGGACGGCCTCCGGCGCCTCCCCGGCGAGCACCGCCTCGCGGCGCGCCTCGCGGGTAAAGAGGACCGGATCCCAGCCGGTCTTGCAGTCCTCGGTGCAGGCGCGGCAGAGGGCGCATTCGTAAACGTTCTGCACGAGGTCCCCCTTCAGCTCCGCCGCCCCTCTCCCGACAAGCGAGAGCGAAAGGGCGCGGGCGCGGGCGGTATTTCTTTCCTGTCCCGTCGTATTGCCGACCGGGCAGATATGGCGGCACATCCAGCAGAAGCGGCAGGCGTCCGCCGTCTCGCGGCATTTATTGGAAAAAGACATCCTTCGTTCCTCCTTACAGTCCGAGCTTGAACGGGTTCATGATCCCGTTCGGATCAAGCTCTCTCTTCAGACCCTCAAAGACCTTCATCGCGGGGCCGTACTGCTCTTTCATCAGGCGGCCGAGCTTGATGCCGACGCCGTGGTGGTCGTTGACCACGCCGCCGTTGGCGATCGCCGTGCGGACGCCGCAGTTCCAGATCGCGTTGTGCAGGCGCATCGCCTCCTTCGGGTCGGTGGGAACGTCCTTGCCGTCCACGATGAAGCGGTCGTAGACCATCGCGCCCCATTCGTACCAGTGGGAGAAGTGCGCGATGAACTTGGCCTGCGGGAAGTTCGTTTCGATCGCTTTTTTCATCGCCCAGTAGATCTTTTCGATCGTGCCGTAGGGAGCGATCGTGTCCATCGTGCCGAACATCTGCGGCAGATCCATCATGTGGCCGGGATAGAAGAAGGTGATCTTTTCCTTCCACCACTTTTCGCCGTACTCGCTGCCGAGGTCCTCGGCGCCGTATTTGGCGAAGGTGGAGAGCAGGATCTTCTGCTCGAGCTCGACCATCTCGGAGACGCCCTCGATCGCCACGTTCATAAAGGCGCCTTCGCGCTCCACGCCGACGATCTTTTTGATCAGCGAGGCGGTCTCCGCCGGGTCGTAAAGACGCATCACGCTGGGCTTGAACTTCTGCAGCAGCTCGCGCGCCGCGTCGAACGCGTCGGTCATATTGCGGAAGAGGAAGCCGCGGAAGCGCCGCTCCTCCGGCATATCGTAGATGCGCATCTGGGCCTTGGTCATCACGCCGAGCGTCCCCTCGGAGCCGATGAAGATCTGGTTGAGATCGGGACCCGCCGCGTGCTTGGGCGCGGGGGAGGTGTGGATGATCGTGCCGTCCGGCAGAACGACCTCCATCCCGAGGACCATATCGTCGATCTTGCCGTACTTGGTGGAAACGACGCCGATGCCGCGGTGGGCGAGGAACCCGCCGACCGTGGAGCAGGTGAGGGAGGACGGGTAGTGCATCGTCGCGTAGCCGCGCTCGTTCGCCTTCCACTCGAGGTGTTTGTAGATCGTGCCGGCGCCGCACTCGATATACATTCCCTTTTCGTTGAACTCGGTGATCGCGTCCATCCGCTTGGTGTCAAGCAGGATGCCGCCCGCCACGGGGATGGCGCCCCCCTGCGTTCCGCCGCCGCCGCCCCAGGTGGTAACGGGGATCTTGTAGTAGTTGGCGATCTTGAGGACGGCGGAGGTCTCCTGCGCGTTCTTCGGGGAGACGATGTAGTCCGCCTCCGGCATCCGCAGTCCGCGGTCCGCCCACATACGGGACAGCCAGAAGTAGTCCACGCCGTGGGTCATCTTGTCGATGTCCCGGGTGGAGCAGTTTTCACGGCCGACGGCGTCTTCGAGCTCCGTCAGCACTTGGGTAAAGAGGAAATCTGTCATGTCGTTTCTCCTTTTTCTTTGTCAGCGATCCATCGGATCGTTTTCCAGCATCGGAATATAGCGGCAGAACTCCGCGATCTCGGCGGTCACGTCGCCCTCCACCTCCACGCAGTGGTGGATATAGGGCCCGTCGATCAGTTTGTCCTCCCAGCGCTCGAGTCCGTCGAACTCTGCCCAGAGATAGGTGCCGAAGGTGTAGGGACCGGTCGTCGCCTTCGCCGTGCCGTTGAGGATCCGGTAAACGCCGTTGTCCTCCTCAAAGCGCGCGACGGTGTAGGAGCCGTCCTTGACGCGGAACCACTGGCGCATATTGACGTTTTTCGCCTTGCTGTCCGGGGCCTTCAGGGAGTAGGCGAACGGCCCGCAGTGCCAGAGCAGCTCGGCGTTTTCGTTCTCCGGATGGCGAACGGTGAACTCGCCGAGGAAGGGGATCTTCTTCCCTCTCGTCGCGGAGGCGAGCAGGACCATCGTGATCACCGCGTGCATATCGCTCTCGCAGCTGATCAGATACCCCTTGTCCGCCAGCACGCTGTACGCCGTGCAGGGCATCGCGCCGACCGCGAGCTGCATCGCCGTCCAGCACTCCGCCGAGATCGCGCCGACGCCGTACTCCTCAAAGATCTCCTCGTAGAGCAGAACGAAAGCGTAGACCTTCTCAAGCAGCGGCGGGGTGAGATCGTCCATCTCGTAGCGGGAGAGGAGAAGCTCCTTGCCTTTCTCGAGCTCCTCTTTTCTCGTTTCGAGGATCCGGTTGTATTTGTCGACGATCACCGCGAGGTTGATCGGGATGGTGCGGATGTCGAACTTGCGCATCAGCTCGCCCTCGTTGAAGATGACCGAGCAGAAGGGCCGCGGCCGCATCCCGACCTGCGCCACCTTCAGCGTGCGGAAGTTGCGGACCATGCACACGACGTTCTCAAAACGGGTGAAGTCCCGCTCGAACGCCGGCGCGTCCAGCCGGCAGGTCTCGATATGGGAGAAGGGGATGTTGCGGCGCTGCAGCATCCGGCTGACGCCGAAGATGCCGCACTGGCTGTCGGTGTAGCGCATCCCGTCCGGATCGAACCGGTCGTCGAGCGGCGCCCAGATGCAGACCGGGACCTTCAGCGCGGCGGCGACCACGCCGATCGCCTCCTCGTTGCCGAAGTTGGCGTTGATGAAGAACACGCCGTCCACCTTTTCCGCTTGAAAGCGCTCGATGATCTTCTGCGCGTCCTCCTCGTTGATCATCACGTCGACAGGGTTTACCCCCTTGATGTCGACGAATTCCGTCTGTTCGTCGCCGTAGCGGGCGATGACCGCCTCGGTCAGTTCGCGGCCGCGGCGCTCCGCCACCTCCCAGTTGAAGATGCCCGGGCGGGGCGTTACGTCGCGTCTGACCGGAACGATGCCGAGTTTGATCCGATAAGAAAGCAAGGTAAGTACCTCCGTAAAGGAAAATTTTTACGTTTCTATTGTAATCCGGCGGAAAATGATTTACAATGTAATAAATGACGATGCGATTGTAAAAATCGACGGTTTTTGCGAGGTGGTTATGACGGAACGGACCCTCTCCTTCGCCGAGCTGGCCCGCGCCGACTTCAACGTCGGGGCGGCGGCCGCCGTCTCCCGCCGCTGGGAGGACGGAAACCGCAACAATTACCTCTCCGGCGGCCGGCGGGAGAATATCCTCTCCTATACCGCCGAGGGCGGAAAAAATATCTACGTTCCCGGGAAAAAGGACCCCGTCGTTTCCCTCTCCTCCCCCGGCGCCGTCTTCATCGCCGAGGGCACGCCATACCTCTCGGAAACCCTCTCCGGCGGCAAAACGGGGCAGACCTTCTGCATCCGCTTCCGGCTGACCGACGCCGCCGGCTGCCGCCTTGTAGTAAACGACTCTCCCCTCGCCTTCGCCGACGACCGGTCCGGCTCCCTCGGCCGCGCTTTTCAGGCGGCGTTCGACTGCTTTATCCGTCCCTCCTCCACCCCCGCGGAGATGAAAAGCTGCTGCTTCGCCGTTTTTGCCCGGCTGTTCGCCTCCCTTTCGGCGGACAGCGCGCGCCTCGGCTTTGAAAACCTCACGCCCGCCGTCCGCGCCCTCGAGGACAATCCCGCCGCCGATCTCCCCGTCGCGGAGCTCGCGCGGATGTGTTTCCTCAGCGAAAGCTACTTTCGCTCCCGCTTCAAGCAGTTTTCCGGCGGGCTCTCCCCCTCCGAATACCGCAACCGCCTCCGCATCCGCAAGGCGCAGGAGCTGCTCTCCTCCTCCCTCTGGACGACCGACCTGATCGCCGAGGCGCTCGGCTTTTACGATACCTCGCACTTCTACCGCATCTATAAAAAATACACGGGAAAAACCCCCAAGCAGGCGGAACACGCCGGAAAGGAACTGCTATGATCCTGATCGAACGCACCTCCGTGATGAACCTCGAGAACGCGATGCGCGGCGCGCGCAACCCCCTCAATTCCTGGGCAAAAAGCGACAGCGCCTACGACGAAAAGGGGAATTATATCCTCGGGGAAAACGACCTCTCCCTCGCCGCCCGTCTCTGCTCCGCCGGGTCCGACCACCGCAAATTCATCCGGCAGATCTTCGTCTCCGTCGATCTCACCGCCCCCCTCTACTGGTGGAAGGAGTTCGATACCTACAAGGTCGGCACCGTCGCCAATTCCACCAGCACGATGCACAAGATCCAGTCCTACCCCTTCTCGCGGGAAATGTTCTCCTGCGACCGGCTGACCCCCGCCGGGCTCGCGCAGCTTGACGCTCTGATCGCCTATCTGGAAGAAGTCCGGCAGAAATACAACGAAACGAAGGACCGCACCTGCTGGCACGAGATGATCCAGCTCCTGCCCTCCAGCTTCAACCAGCTGCGCACCGTGACGATGAATTACGAAAACCTTTCCAATATCTACTACGCCCGCCGCGCCCATAAGCTCCCCGAGTGGCACACCCTCTGCGACTGGATCCTCTCCCTTCCCTACGCCGGCGTGATGATCGCAAACCGTCCGGAGCCGGACGGCGCGCAGGGCTGAGAGGAAGCGTTATGCAGGAAACCGAACGCAAAGAAAAAGCCGTGATCATGGACGAGGCGGCGATCGGCCGCTCCGTTACCCGGATCTCCCACGAGATCCTCGAACGCAACAAAGGGGTCGAGCGCGTCGCCGTCGTCGGCATCCAGCGCCGCGGCGCCGACCTCGCCCGCCGCATCTGCGGCCGGATCGAGGCGATCGAGGGGGTCAGGCCCCTTTTCGGCACTCTGGATATCACCTTCTACCGGGACGATCTCTCCAAACGCTCCCCCCAGCCGACCCTCTCCGGCACCGATCTTCCCTTCTCCCCGGACGGACTGCACGTCGTCCTCGTCGACGACGTGATCTATACCGGCCGCACCGCCCGCGCCGCCATCGACGCGCTCTTCGATAAGGGCCGCCCGGACTCCGTCCAGCTCGCCGTCCTCATCGACCGGGGGCTGAGGGAGCTGCCCATCCGCCCCGACTACGTCGGCAAAAACGTCCCCACCCGCCACAGCGAGCAGATCTCCGTCCGCCTCACCGAGCGCGACGGCGAGGAGAAAGTCGCGATATTGGAATAGAAGGAACGTCTTCCTTTTCCGGAGAAAAGGAAGCGGTTAAAAAAAGAGTGACAAGGAGCGGACAGCCGTTCCCGTTCCCAAAAAGCCGGTCAGTACGTCTGACCGGCTTTTTCTTTGGCGGGACGGCAGGAGGTATTCGACGCCGCGCGGCTTTGTCTGTCCGGTTTGTGAACTTTTTGTAAATATTCGGAAAAAGCGGACGATTTTTGGCTTTTGAAACGTTTATATAAGCGAAAGGACAAAAAACGTTCTTTCTCCCGCTTTTCCGATACGGTTTCAGCAATACCGCGCCGGAAAAGACGCTGAAACGAAGCGAGGTGGTCCTATGCGCGTGTTTGTTTGATCCGGCTTTGCATCCTTTTTCCCGATTTTTTGTCAAAAGTTGACAAAAAAAGTATAAAATAAAGGAGAGAATAGGATGAAAAAACTTTTGGTTTTTGTCGGTTTTCTTACTTGTTTATTTCTTCTGTTGTCTTTTCCCGCTTTTGCGGATGAGCCGGAGGTAACGGGTTTTCCGTACGCCGGCTCATCCGAAACGCTTCCGGAGGAAAACCCCGCGCCGGAAAAGTTTCAGAGCTCCTATCTTTCTTCCGATCCAGACAATCCGTATTTATACAGTTCCCGCGTTTATTTGGTGCGAAACAAAGAAACGGGGTATGCCATTCGTTACAGTTATCCGTCTTCTCTTTATCAAGACCAGATCAATAACAGCACCTGTGATCCTGACAGCGTTGATTTTTTCCGCAGCGGCATGCTGGTCCATATTATTTACAGCGGATCTGATTCCAATTACTATTTGAAGGTTGGCGGAAAGTATATTTCAACCAGCGGAACAACGCTTACGATTTCTACATCGTCGTTTACTTGGCACATTGTGGAAGACGCAACCGGTTATTTCCGGATCTCTCCCTCTGATAACTCTTCCTATTCTCTCGGGGTCACAAGTTATTCTTCAGGAGCTTCCATCGTACTAAATACCGGCACGGGAAATCTAAACCGCTGGGATCTTCTGATGACTTTAGACGTTCCGACCGTAACACAGTCAACAGACTATTACTGCGGCCCCGCTTCCGTTCTTCAGATCAATCAGTGTTCGGAAAGCGACTCTATCATTGTTCCGGGCAGCACTCCCTCACAGCAACAGGATTATCTGGCAAATCAGGCGGGAACAACACCTACTGACGGCACCACGGTAGGCGGTGTTCTCTCTATCCTGAATAGTTGGAATTCTGTGGGATACTATGGATATAAAGCCGGAGGAGACGAGTACAGCACGGGATGGACAATCGACTTGTTTAAAAATATTGTATCTTCTAACATTTCTTGGGGGATCCCGAATATTCTGAAGGGGCCCACTACCTATCTTGCTTATTATAACGGCGCAACATATTATCATTATATCTGTATCATTGGGATCAGCGCTAACAGCGGAAGAAGCAGAATGGTATTGAATGATTGCATTAACAACGCAAGCTATAACGGGGTCCATATTGAAAACACCGCAAACGTCTACTCCGTTCTTGTTTTGGGTGCAGGCGGACTGATCCATTGCAGTTCCAATTATTGGGATTCGTTTTGAAAAGAAAGACGAAGCAGATAAGGAGGGTATATGAAAAAGATTTTTGCGGTTTTTCTGTTGTTTGGCATGGTTTTCTCCCTTCCGGCGTGCGCAAAAACAGAACCCCCCGCGGAAAAGACGGCCGAAGAGCTTATCGCACTTTGTCAGGAGTCTATCGGAATAAGCGCTTTCTTTTCCTCCTATAAAGCGTTTCCTCCCTGCGGAGCAGACGCGCCGGAGCGGATCCGGCAGGGAATGTATCTTGTGCCGGAGTACAGACCGATCTGGACGGCAGAGGGGGATGAAGAAGGGAGAAAGACAAACGTCAGCACAAGAGAGAAGATGCTGGCGTGGCTGCAGAAAATCTACACCCCTGAAGCGGCGGAAGCGCTGCTCCTTACAAAAACACCGACTGGCAAGCGTTTTGTCAAAGAACAGGACGGTCTTCTGTACTGCCTTGCCGGAAGGGAGGGCGGAGACTATGACGCTATGCCCCTGCTTTACGCAATCCGCCTGTCCTTTCTTTCGCAAAGTGAAACCGGGGCGGAAGCGGAGGTAACGTTCCGCGAGCCGGTGTCGCACAGCGATCTCGAGTTCGCTTCTACCCAGAAGTTCCGTTTTTCCCATACAAAGGACGGCTGGCGTATCTCCGGCTATGAGGAAGAACCGACCACCAGGTTTATGCGCGAGAAAAAAGACTGCCCGGATTACTATCAGCCGGTCGGGATCTCGCTCGGGGATTTTATGCTTCTCTACGAGGCGGCAACGCATCCGATCAATCATAACAACGAGCTTCGCGTAAAAACGGTTTCGGTCCCGGAGGAGCCGCCGTCCTTGCCGCTTGAAAAAGAGTTCAACGGATCCCTCTATCAGTTGTGCGCTCCCGACTATCTTCCCGGCGAAGATTCGATCAATCGACTTCGCAGCATCTTTTCCGAGGAGCTGGCATGGGAATACTATCACGCAAAGCGGGACGGCGTTCCTTTGTTTGAAGAATGGGAGGGGCGTCTTTACGTCCTGAAGGGAGCGGAAGACGAGAGCGAATACAAAACTTGCGGTGTCTATTGGCAACGGGCAAAAGATACGGCCGATTACGCGTTGTTCCATGCTTTTGTGACAGCGTCCGGAACAAGAACGGAAGAATATATCGGCTACTATGAAATAGAGGCAAAAAAGATCGGAGAAAAATGGTTCTTTACTAAATACGCCGCTCCCGCGTATTGTTCGGCGCATCCGGAAACGCTGTCGGCGCCCTACCCGGTCGGCGCTGCAAAATGGAAAAACTGACGGAAAAAACATGGTGCCGGAAAAGAGCAGGCAAGCGCCTGCTCTTTTCTTTTGCTCCCCCTGAGGCGAGAGGCGACCCGCGCTCGGACCTCTCCCGCCGTCGCGCCCAAGCAAAAAGCCGGTCAGACCGACCGGCTTTTTGATACTGTACGCTTTGTTCGCTCCCTGTTCTTCCCTTTTCAGAAAGTCTTTTCGCCTCCTTTTCTTCAGAAAAGGAGGTATTCTTTTCTTTTTCTTCCTCTCACCGGCCGGCCAGGGTGGAGACGCCGTCGAGGAAGGCGGCGCAGAAGGCGTCTGCGTCCTCCGCGCTCGTGTCGAGCGAGAGGGAGACGCGGACGGTGCGGCCGGCCGCCGCCTCGTCCAGCCCGAAGGCGGGGAGGACGGGAGAGAGGTGAGACGCGTGCGAGGAGCAGGCGGAGCCGGCGGAAACGTAGATCCCCCGGGCGGAGAGGAAATGCACGAGCGTTTCGCTTCTGACGCGGGGATTGGTCACGCTGAGGATATGCGGCGCGCAGACGGGCGGCCGGTTGACGGTCACGCCGAGCCCCGCCTCCGTGAGGGTGCGGGCGATGCGGTCGGTCAGGGCGCGGGTATGCTCGCCGAAGCGGGCAAGGAGCGGGCGGTTTTCCCCGATCGCGGCGGCGAAAGCGGCGATCCCGGGGACGTTTTCCGTCCCGCCGCGCAGGCCGTTTTCCTGCCCCCCGCCGTAGATCACGGGGGAGAGGCGGCGCTTTTTTTCCGTTTCCGCGGAGTACCAGAGCGCGCCGACGCCCTTCAGCCCTCCGATTTTGTGCGCGCTGACGGTCAGCGCGTCGCATCCGAGGGTCTTGACCGAGAAGGGGACCTTGAGAAACGCCTGCACCGCGTCGGTATGGAGAAACGCGCCGGGGCATTTTTGCCGGGCGAGGCGGAAAGCGGCGGGGAGATCGTAGAGAGCGCCCGTCTCGTTGTTGACGAGCATCAGCGAGACGATCGCGGTCTCCGGCGTGAGGAGGGCGTCAAGCGCTCCGAGATCGAGGACGCCGCCCTTTGTGGGGACGGCGCGGACCTCCCATCCGGCGGCGGCGAGGACCTTTGTCTGCTCCGCAACGGAGGGATGCTCGCCGTCCGTTGTGATCAGGCGGGGCGTTCCGCGGAAGCGTTTGGCGCGGGCGGCGCCGAGCACGGCGAGGTTGTTCGCCTCGCTCCCGCAGCCGGTAAAGACGATCCGGCCGGAGGCGGGATCCGAGCCGAGCGCGGCAAGGAGCGTTTCCCTTGCGCGGGAGACGGTCCGCTCCGCTTCAAACCCGGCGGAGTGGAGGGAGGAGGGGTTGGCGCAGAGCCCGGTCATCGCCGCGAGGGCGGCTTCCCGCGCCGCCGCGCAGACCGGGGTCGTCGCGCTGTTGTCGAGGTAGATCGCTTTCATCTCACGCAAAGCGGAAATTGGCAAGGATGATGCCGAGCTTTTCCAGATGCTCCTCGTACTTTTCCGGCGTGGCGGTGAAGGTCAGAAGATAGATGCGCCCGTCCTTGACGCAGTAGATCTGGAGGAAGCGGTATTCCGCCCCCGCGACCTTGGCGGACCAGACGTACTGCTTTGCGTCGACCCCGTCGAGCTTTGCGTCGCTTTCCTCCGGCTCGGTCATATCGCCGAGCGTTTCTTTATATTCTTTTTGATAACGGGCAAAATAAGCGGCGGGATCCTCTCCCTCCGCCTCGGTCGTATCGAAAAAGACGACCGAGAGGTTAGAGCGGTCGGAGGAGGAAACGTAGGCGGAGGTAACGCCGGTGGACATATCGACCGTCCAGTTCTCCGGCACGTAGAGGCGGTAGGCGACGATCTCGCTGCTGGCGAGCTTCATCCCGGTCGGAACGGAGTTTTCCGTTTTCGCGCAGGCGGCGAGGAGGCAGAGCGCGGCCGCCGCGAAAAGGAGGGCGAGGAGTTTTTTCATCTTCATGGATACGACCTTCTTTTTTCTTTTTTCAGAGGGCGAGGACCAGTTCCTTGAAGCGGCGTCCGCGTTCTTCAAAATTGCAAAACGCGTCGAAGCTGGCGCAGGCGGGGGAAAGGATCACGCGATCCCCTTCTTCGGCGAGAGAGGCGGCTTTTTGCACCGCACGGGCGAAATCCGGCTCGCGGAAAACGCGGAGGGAGGAGGCCTTCGCCTCCGGGGAAGCTTCGATCGCCGCGGCGATCTTTTCCCCCGTTTCGCCGGTGAGGACGACCGCCTTTGCGCGGGCGGCGAGGGTGCGGGCGAGAGAATCAAAGGGGATGTGCTTGTCGGAGCCGCCGCAGATCAGAACGCTCTTTTTGTCCGGGAAGGAGGAGAGAGCGGCGGCGGTGCGGGTGGGCGAGGAGTCGATGGAACTGTTGAAAAAGTCGACGCCCCGGAGCCGCCGGACGAACTCCATCCGGTGCTCGACCCCGCCGAAGGAGGGCGCGACGGCGCCGAGCGCCGCGGCGGCCGTCTCCCCGGAAAAGCCGGAGGCGAGCACGGCGCCCGCCGCCGCCATATAGTTTTCGATATTGTGGACGCCGGGGACGCGGATCCGGGAAACGCCGGAAAAGAGGACTGCGGTTTTCCCCTCCGCTTCGGTGAGGATATCGCCCCCTTCCAGCCAGATGCGGCGCGCGCCGCCCGCCGGTTTTCCCGCGGAGGAAAAGAGGGTAACGGGGAGGTCTTTTTCGGCGCGGGCGGCGATCGCCGCCGTCGTTTCGTTTGCCGCGTTGGTCACGAGCGCCCGGCAGGGCGGGTGGCGGAAGATGTTTTCCTTGGCCGCGGCGTATTCCTCCATGCCGGTATGCCAGTTGAGGTGGTTGGGGGAGAGGTTGGTGAGAACGGCGACCTCGGGGGAAAACGCGGTAAAGCTCATCAGCTGGAAGCTGGAGAGCTCCGCGCAGATAAAATCCTCTTCCGTGAGCAGCGGGAGCTGGCGGATCAGCGGGATGCCGATGTTGCCGCCGACCTCCGCTTTTCCCTTTTTGCCGGTGAGACGGATCGCCTCCGAGAGGAGCAGAGAGGTCACGGTGGTCGTGGTGGTCTTCCCGTCGCTGCCGGTGATCCCCACCTTGCGGCAGGGGGAGGAGAGGAAGAAAAACTCCGCCTCGCTCGTGAGGACCGCGCCGTCCGCGACGGCGGCGGCGATCCCGGGCAGGTCCGGGCGGATGCCGGGGGAGCGGAAGATCACGTCGCCGGAGAGCCCGTCAAGGTACCCTTCCCCCGTAATAAAGCGCACACCCTTTTCCCGCAGGGCGGCCGCCTGCGGGGGGAGATCTTTGAAGTTCTTTCGATCGCGCACGGTGAGCGCGGCGCCGAGGGAGAGGAGATACTCGGTCAGGGGGACGTTGGAAATGCCGAAGCCGAGCACGGTCGTCTGCCCGCGCCGGATCAGGCGGATCAGTTCCGTTTCTGTCAAGGGAGCCTCCGTGAAATCATCCTGTCAAAACAGTTCTTCTCTCCATAGTATACATAGTTTCCCGCGCGCGTGCAAGGGGAAAGCGCGTTTTTGTGAAAAAAGATGCGCGCCGCGCGGAAAAAGTGCGCCCCGCGCTTGACAAAAAAACGCGGCGGCGGTATGATAAAAGAACTTACCTGAACGGAGAACGATATGACGATCACGGAGCTTCTTTTGCTATCTGTCGGCCTGGCGGCGGACGCTTTTGCCGTTTCGCTTTGCCGGGGCCTTGCGATGAAACGCCTCGACGGGCGGCGCGCGCTGCTCATCGCCTTCTTTTTCGGCGGTTTTCAGGCGCTGATGCCGCTTGCCGGATGGCTGCTCGGCAGCTCGTTTGCCGGTGCGATCGCGGCGTGGGACCACTGGGTCGCCTTCCTTCTCCTCGCGCTGATCGGCGGGAAGATGATCAAAGAGTCCTTCTCCGCCGGAGAGGAGGAAAAGGACCCGGACGACTTCCGCGTCCGCACGCTTCTTTTGCTTGCCGTCGCCACCAGCATCGACGCGCTCGCCGTCGGTATTACCTTTGCGATGCTGGAGGACGTCAGCGTTCTCTTTTCCGTCTCGGTGATCGGGATCGTGACCTTCCTGCTCTCGCTCTGCGGGGTGCTTGCCGGCAACCGCTTCGGCGCCCGCTTCCGGGGCAAGGCGGAACTCGTCGGCGGCGTGATCCTCGTCGGGATCGGCGCAAAGATCCTTCTCGAGGGGCTCGGGGTGATAAAGTGATTGCTTTTTCCCCCGCGCCGTGCTATAATAAAACCGTAATCTTTGCCGGAAAGGAACCGTTATGAAACGAATACAGGCTCTTTTTCTCGCCGCCGTTTTCCTTTTTTCTCTCGCCTCCTGTTCGCAAAAGGACGGCGAGGAAGTGAAGATGGAAGCGGGCGGCGTCCGTCTCGTTTCCCGCGTATCGGCTGAAAAAGGCTCCTATTACGACGTGGAAGGGGCCGTCAAAAAGACCGACGCCGCCGCTTTTTCCGCGGCGCTCCGGCGCGACACGGAAAAAGCGTACCGCTCCGACCCGACCCCCGCGGACGGCCGGGCGCGCGGCACGGTTGAAGAAAGCTTTGCGACCTACCCGGACGCGGAGGGCTACCTCGGCTTTACGGTCTTCAACCCGCTGGAGACCATGGAAGGTCTGACGAAAACGGATCCGGACGGCGCCGCCGAAGAGGAAGAAGGCGCGCCGCGGTATATCCGGGTCAGCGCGACCGGCAACGGGAGTGCCGTGGAAGAAGCGTCCCTGACGGCGGCGTATCTGACGCAAAGCGGCGTTCCCCTTACCCTGCGCTTTGAGTGGAACGCCAAAGGCGAAACGGTCTCCTGCCGCGTAAACGACGACGGCAAGGTCTTCTATACGGCGGAGCTGCTCAGCGCGACGAACGGCGCGAAAGCCCTGCTGATCACCAACGCGGGCAAGGAGGAAACGACGGGGACCGCCGCGGCGGCCGCGCCGGAAACGGAAACGGCCGCAGAGGAAATGGCGCGTCTTTTCCGCGCGGAGGCCTATTTTGTGAAAAACGGGATCTTCTGCACGATCAGCGCCTCCGGCGAGGAGACGCGCGCCGCGGAGATCCGCCGGGCGCTGATGCTGGCGGTCAACGCCTTCGGCGAGCCGGAAGCGTAAAATCAAAAAAAGAACGCGCCGCGTCGGGCCCGGTCGGCCTGACGCGGCGTTTTTTGCAGGAAAAACGCCGGCGGCGGCGTATAAAAGACGTGCGCGCGGAAAAGGTCGAAAAAAGAGGAAAAGACTTGCATTCTCCCTCGCCTGACTGTATAATGAAAACAAGATCCTTTTCCCCGCCGAACACACAAAAACCGGCCCCAAAACGCCGAAAAAGGCAGGTTGTCATGCTTTTTGCCGATCCTTTTTTCCTTTACGTTTTCTTCCCGATCTGCACGATCCTCTATTTTGTCTCTAAAAACGGCAGATACCGCAACGCGGTCCTGCTCCTTTTTTCGCTTCTTTTTTACGCGTGGGGGGACTTAAAGAGTCTTCCTTTGCTCCTCGTCGCCGCCGCGCTCAACTTTCTCCTCGCGCGGCGGATCGCGGGTAAAAACCCCGCCGCCGCCAAAGCGGCGCTCGTCTGCGGGATCCTTTTTGATCTCGGGCTGCTCGTCGTCTTCAAGTACGCCGCATTTTTGACCGAAAACTTCAACACGCTGACCGGACTTTCCCTCCCCGTGCCGCAGATCGCCCTCCCGCTCGGCGTCAGCTTTTACACCTTCCGCCTGATCTCCTATCTGCTTGACGTACGCTGGGAAAAGACCCCGGCGGAAAAGAGCTTTTCCCGCTTCCTTCTTTACGTTTCCCTCTTTCCCTGCACCGTGGCTGGGCCCGTCGTGCGGTACGCGGACGTCTCCGAGGAGCTGCGGATCCGGCAGATCGCCGTGGAGGATCTCTACGCGGGGGTAAGCCGCATCGCGGTCGGCCTCGGAAAAAAAGTCATCCTCGCCGATCTCCTCTCCGGGATCACGGCGGAGATCTTCGGCGGGGAGATCGCTTCCCTCTCCGTCCTCGGCTGCTGGTACGGCGCCGCCGTCTACGCCCTGCAGATGTATTTTGACTTTTCCGGTTACAGCGATATGGCGATCGGGATCGCCCGCGTCTTCGGTTTTTCCTTCCCCGAAAACTTCAACTACCCCTTCGTCTGCAAGACGATCGCGGAGTTCTGGCAGCGCTGGCATATCACCCTCGGCGCCTTTTTCCGCGACTATCTGCTCTACGTGCCGATCTTCGGCTCCCCCCGCAAGTACCTCGGGCTCTTCCTCGTCTGGTTTTCCACCGGGCTCTGGCACGGCGCCGCCTGGAACTTCGTGATCTGGGGCCTCTACTTCGGGCTCTTTATCCTCCTTGAAAACCTGATCGGCAAAAAGCGGATCAAAAAGATCCCCCTGCCGGTCCGGCATCTCTATACCAAGCTCGTGATCACCGTCGGCTTCGGGATCTTCTACTTCACCGATCCCGCCCGCCTCGGCGCCTTCCTTTCGGGGCTTTTCGGCGGCAACGGCAACCCCTTCTTCGGCGGGGAAACGCTGCTTCACTCCCTCGCGGGCAACGCGTTCCTTCTCGCCGCGGCGATCCTCTTTTCCCTTCCCGTCGTTCCGCAGATCAAAAAGAAACTGGAAGAAACGCCCGCCGGGCTCGTCGTGTCCGGCGTTCTGTCCACGGCGTCGAGCGTGGCGCTGCTCGTCGTTTCCACCGTGCTGATGATCACGGCGGAGTCCCACCCCTTCCTCTACGCGAATTTCTGAAACAGGCAGGTATGATATGAACGAAAAACCCGCCGCCTCCCGGATCCGGCAGCACGGACGAAAACAGCGGCTGCAGCGCGTCCTCGCGCTGATCGGCGTGACCGTTTTTCTCTCCGTTTTTCTTTCCATTTCCGCGGCGATGCTGATCCTCAAGCGCCCCGAGGTCTCCGATCTCGAAAAACGCTCGCTTGCGGAGTTCCCCTCCTTTTCCTTCTCCGCGCTCCTTGACGGCAGCTACACGCAGGGGATCATCCGCTACTTTACCGATGCCGCGCCCTACCGCGACGAGATCCACGACGCGGGAAACGGCTTAAGCGAGTATACCGGCTTCCGCCTCGACGACGTGAAGATGCACGGGATCTCGGAGCCGCCCGTACAGCGGCCCGCGGAGACCGCGGCTCCAACGGAAACGGAGCGGGACGCCGTGACCTTCCCCGCCGCGCCGGAAACGGAGCCGCCGGAAACGGACGTGCCGGAGACCGGGCCGGCCGGTACGGACGCGCCGGAGACGGAGCCGCCCGTGACAGAGCCCCCCGAGACCGAGCCGCCGGAAACGCAGAGCGCGGGCACCGAAAAGGAAAATCCGGAGGAATTGCTGCGCGACAACGGCATCATCGTCCTCGGCAGCGGGCAAAGCACCCGCGCGATCATGATGTACTACGGCTCCGAGGGCGCGACCGCCGCGTACGCCGCCTCCCTGAACCGCTACAAGCAGCAGCTCGGCTCCGGCGTGAGGGTCTGGTCGATGATCATTCCGACCGCCGTTTCCTACTATCTGCCGGAGAAATACCAGAAATACACCTTCAGCCAGAAGGCGCATATCGACTATTCCGTCCCTCTCCTGCAGGACGTGAAAAACGTGGACGCTTACGGCGCTCTGCTCGCCCGCGTGAACGAGCCGATCATCACCCGCACCGACCACCACTGGGCGCCGCTCGGCGCCTACTACGCCGCCGAACGCTTTGCGCAGGACGCGGGCGTTCCCTTCGCCCCTCTTTCCTCCTATCAGCGGGTCGACCGCGAGGGCTACGTCGGCACGATGTACAGCTACACCGGCGATATCAAGCTGAAAAACAATCCCGAGACCTTCACCTACTACAAGCCCGCCAACTCGTATACCACCACCTATTATAATACGTATTTCCAAAATCCCCAGGTGAGCAATCTCTTCTTTGAATGGGTGGATATCGGCTATTCCTACGGCGTCTTCCTCGGCACCGACAACCAGATCGCCGTGATCGACACCGACTCCTCAAACGACGGGGTCCTCCTCGTCGTCAAGGACAGCTACGGCAACGCGCTGATCCCCTTCTTTACCGGCTCTTTCCAGCGGATCATCGTCATCGACTACCGGTACTTCGATCTCAATCTCGTCACCTTCTGCCGCGAGCAGGGCGTGACCGATCTTCTCTTTGCCGCCTGCGCCTTTTCCTCCTGCGCGGTGGAGCACCCCTACCTTGAGGAAATGCGGACCCGATAAGGGAGAAAGGAAACAACCATGACAAAAGAAGCCGTATACGTTGCTCTCAACCAGCTCTTTTCCGATATTTTCGACGAGGAGATCACCCTCTTCCCGGAAACCACCGCCAAGGATATCGAGGGGTGGGACAGTCTGGAGCATATCAACGTCATCCATTCGGTCGAGCGCCGCTTCGGCATGAAGTTCAAAATGGGCGAGATCTCCACGATGAAGTGCGTCGGCGAGATGGTCGATCTCATCCTCGCCCGCGCCACCAAAGAGTGAGGGCCGGGTTTTATCCGCTGACCCTGCCGGAGGACCTCTCCTTCGTCGTAACCGACGAAGCGCTGCGCGTCCTCTCCTTCCGCGCGAGCGGCGGTCTGCCGCTTCCCGTACCGGCAAACGGCGTCTTTTCCCCGCCCGCCGCGCTGAAGCGGGCGTTTGGCGAGCTTATCCGCGAGACGGCGGAAGAGGATCTTTCCCTCTGCGCGGAGATCCCCTTCCGCGTCGTTCTTTTCCGGCGCGCCAACAAGCGCGTCCGCACCCTCTGCACGCTCCGTCCGCTCGCCGGGAAAACGGTGGTGATCTTCTGCTTCTCGGAAGGAAAGGGGGAGGACGCCGCGCCCGACGCCGGCGGACTGCCTCTCTTCCCCGTGCGGCGGGCGCTTTCCGCCCTGTTCCCCGCGCGGGAGGCCTGCAAACGGAAACGTCCCTGCCGCCTCGCGGGGTTTGCCTCGCTTTTCTTTTCCGCGTTCGCGGACGCGGCGCGGGCGGAGGGCCGAACGCTCTCCTCCTTTTCCTCCCTCCCCGCGGACCGCTACGCAGAGCTCTTCGGCGAAGCGTTTGCCGCCGCTTCGGCGGCGCTTTTCTCCCTCTTTCTGCTCCTCACGCGCGGCGATATCCGCGCGGAAATGAAAGAAACGAAGGAAGGCCTCTTCCTCTCCCTTTCCGCCGAAAGCGACCGGCTCCTTTCCCCCTTTTCCGCCGACGGGCCTCTCTATCCGGCGCACGCCGCGCTCGGCGGAGGCGAGGCGGAGCTGCTCACCGTCGACGATATCGCGGAAAAAAGCGGCTTTTTCTCCCATCTCTCCGTCTCGGAGGAGGGGACCGTTTCCGCTTCCCTGCTCGCCGCTTCCTACGACGTCGGGGAGCTCGGCTTCAAAGCCGCCACCGAATACGACAACACCGAGGCGGTCTTCCTCTCCGCCCGCCGTCTCTGGCTCTCCCCCGTCCCGAAAAAACAGACAAGGAGCTCCCGATGAACAAGCTGATCACAAAGGAAACGATCCGCCGCTTCGCCTACTCCAACGCCCACCTCCTCCACGACGCCCCGCGCGGGATCGTCGTCTCCTTCTTCGGGCTCGGGCAGAACCGGATGCAGGACGCCGATACCGAGGAGGGGATCTTCTTTGCCGAGCGCGGGATCCTCTACCTCTATCCCTACAACGCGCCGTGGTGCTGGATGGACCGGGAGGCCGTTCTCTATACCGACGAGGTGATCGACGCGATGGTAACCGGCCTCGCGCTGCCGGAGGATATTCCCGTCGTCCTCATGGGCGGCAGCATGGGCGGGCTCTCCGCCCTCGTCTACGCCCGCTACGCCGCGCGCACCCCGGTCGCCTGCGTCGTCAACTGCCCCGTCTGCGACCTTCCCTATCATTATACCGAGCGCGAGGATCTGCCCCGCACCCTCTATCACGCCTTTTTCTTTGAGGAAGGCGAGATCGAAGAAGTCCTCAAGACCGCCTCCCCCCTCCACCTCGTCCCCGAGATGCCGGATATTCCTTATTATCTCTTCCATTGCTGCAACGACAAAGCCGTCAACAAGGAAAAACACAGCGACCGCTTCGTCGCGGCGATGCGCGCCGCCGGCCGCCGCGTGACCTATTTTGAGATCCCCGGCCGCGGCCATTGCGCCCTCCCGTACGACCTGCACGCAAAATACCTCTCCCTCTGCGCCGAGGAGATAGAAAAGCAGAAATAAACCTACTTTTCTGAAGAAATGAAGGC
>JAFSSQ010000006.1 GCA_017450965.1 Clostridia bacterium | reverse complement strand
GACGGCGACGAGGACGATTTCGACGGGGACGGCCCGGACGGCGAGTAAATCCTTCTGAGATTCCGATCAAAATTCGAGAGGGGCTCTCCCCGCGGGGAGAGCAGGGTAAAATAGATGGAAAAGAATGAATTCAGTTCGATCAAGATCGGCCTTGCGTCGCCGGAGATGATCCGTTCGTGGTCGCACGGCGAGGTCAAAAAGCCGGAGACGATCAACTACCGCACGCTGAAGGCGGAAAAAGACGGTCTGTTCTGCGAGCGGATCTTCGGGCCGACGAAGGACTGGGAGTGCCAGTGCGGGAAGTATAAGAGACAGCGCCACAAGGGCAAGATCTGCGATAAGTGCCACGTGGAGGTCACCACCAAAAAGGTCCGCCGCGAGCGGATGGGGCACATCGAGCTGGCGGCGCCCGTGTCGCACATCTGGTATTTCCGCGCGATCCCGTCGCGCATCGGCGTCCTGCTCGACATCTCGCCGAGACTGCTCGAGCGCGTGCTGTATTTCGCGCAGTATATCGTCATCGATCCGGGTTCCACCCCGCTGCAGAAGATGCAGCTTCTGAAGGATACCGAATACCGCGAGGCGAGAGAACGCTATGAGGACGACTTCCGCGCCGGGATGGGCGCGGAGGCGATCAAGGAGCTGCTCGCCGAGATCGACGTGGAGGAGCTTTCCGCGCAGCTCAAAGCCGAGCTCGACGCTTCCACCGGTCAGAAAAAGCTCAAGATCATCAAGCGGCTCGACGTCGTGGAGGCGTTCCGCAAATCCGGCAACCGTCCCGAGTGGATGATCCTCGACGTGGTCCCCGTGCTTCCGCCGGAGATCCGTCCGATGGTCCAGCTGGACGGCGGGCGCTTTGCGACCTCCGACTTAAACGACCTCTACCGCCGCGTCATCAACCGCAACAACCGTCTCCAGAAGCTGATGGAGCTCCGCGCGCCGGAGATCATCATCCGCAACGAAAAGCGGATGCTCCAGGAAGCGGTGGACGCGCTGATCGACAACGGCCGCCGCGGCAAGCCCGTCACGGGCCCGAGCAACCGCCCGCTGAAATCTCTTTCCGAGATGCTGCGCGGCAAGCAGGGCCGGTTCCGTCAGAACCTGCTCGGCAAGCGCGTCGACTACTCCGGCCGTTCGGTTATCGTCGTCGGCCCGAGTCTGAAGATCTATCAGTGCGGTCTGCCGAAGGAGATGGCGCTCGAGCTCTTCAAGCCGTTCGTGATGAAGCGGCTGGTCGAAACGAACAAGGCCTCCAACATCAAGGAAGCGAAGAAGAAGGTCGACCGCGTCAACAACGACGTCTGGGACGCCCTCGAATACGTGATCAAGGATCACCCCGTCCTGCTCAACCGCGCGCCGACGCTGCACCGCCTGTCCATTCAGGCGTTCGAGCCGGTGCTGGTCGAGGGCCGGGCGATCAAGCTCCATCCGCTCGTCTGCACGGCGTTCAACGCGGACTTCGACGGCGACCAGATGCCGGTCCACGTTCCGCTGTCCGCCGAGGCGCAGGCGGAGGCGCGTTTCCTGATGCTCTCCGCAAACAACCTCCTCAAACCGGTGGACGGACGCGCCGTTACCGTGCCGTCTCAGGATATGATCCTCGGCTCCTACTATCTCACCATCGTCCGCGACGGGGAGCTGGGAGAGGGGAGAGTCTTCCGCAATTTTGACGAAGCGATGATGGCGTACGCCGGGCATCAGCTCGGTCTGCACGCAAAGATCAAGGTCCGCCGCGAGGCGACCGTGGACGGCAAAAAGATCTCCAAGGTCATCGAGTGCACTCTCGGCCGTCTGATCTTCAACGCGAATATCCCGCAGGATCTCGGCTTCGTTGACCGCAGCGATCCCGAAAACGCGCTGGAGCTGGAGGTCCAGTTCCCCGCGACCAAGAAAAAACTCACCGAGATCGTCGACCGCACGATCAAGCTCCACGGTCTCGGCGTTGCCGCCGCCACGCTCGACGCGATCAAGGCGACCGGCTACAAGTATTCCACCGTCAGCGGTCTTTCCATTTCCGTCTACGATATGACGATCCCGCCGGAGAAGAACGATCTGATCCATCAGGCGGAGGACAAGGTCGCCGTGATCAACGATCAGTTCGCGGAAGGCGAGCTCGACGAGCACGAGCGCTACGACCACGTCATCAAGACCTGGGAGAAGGCGACCAAGGAGATCACCGAGGCGCTCCAGAAGGGCTTTGACAGCTACAACCCGATCAAGATGATGATCGACTCGGGCGCCCGCGGCAACGCGAGCCAGCTCCGTCAGCTTGCCGGTCTGCGCGGCCTGATGTTCGCGACCGACGGCCGCACGATGGAGATCCCGATCAAAGAGAACTTCCGCGAGGGCATGAATATCCTCGACTACTTCGTCGGCGCCCGCGGATCCCGTAAGTCTCTGTCCGATACCGCTCTGAAGACGGCGGACTCCGGCTACCTGACCCGGCGTCTCGTCGACGTTTCGCAGGACGTGATCGTCCGCGAGGAGGACTGCCATACCACGCACGGGCTGCTCGTTTCCGCCATTTACGAGGACAGCAACGGCACCGGCAGCGAGAGGAACGTGATCGAGCCGCTGATCGACCGCATCGTCGGGCGGTACGTGCTCGGCGACGTTGTCGATCCGAAGACGGGCGAGGTCCTTGTGGAAGACAATCACCTGATCACGCCCGCTATCGGCCGGCGGATCGTGGACGCGGGGATCGAAGAGGTCAACGTCCGCTCCATCCTCCGCTGCGAGGCGAAGCGCGGCGTCTGCGCGCACTGCTACGGCCTGGATCTGGCGCAGGGAAAGACCGTGGATATCGGCGAATCGGTCGGTATCATCGCGGCGCAGTCCATCGGCGAGCCGGGTACCCAGCTTACCATGCGTACCTTCCACACCGGCGGTATCGCAAGCGCCAACATCACCCAGGGTCTTCCCCGTATCGAGGAGCTCTTTGAAGCGAGACGGCCGAAGAAGACGTCGGCGGTCGCCGACTTCGACGGCGTCGTCCACATCAAGGAGGACAAGAACTCCCGCACGATCAATCTGACCGGCGCCGACGGACAGGAGCTCAGCTACCGCATTCCCTTCGGAATGCATATCGACGTGGAGGACGGCCAGTCCGTGATCCGCGGCCAGGCGATGACGGAGGGCTACAAAGCGCCCGCCGACATTCTCCGCGTGATGGGGCTCGACGCCGTGTTCGACTATATCGTCCGCGAGGTGCAGAAGGTCTACCGTTCGCAGGAGATCATCATCAACGATAAGCACATCGAGGTCATCACGAGACAGATGTCCCGCAAGGTCAAGATCGAGGATCCGGGCGATACGTCGCTTCTGCTCGGCGCGGTCGTGGACATCAGCGAGTTCCGCGAGGAGAACGAGGCGATCGAGAAGAGGATCGCAAACGGAGAGGAAGCTCTCCGTCCCGCCGTTTCCTCTCCCGTTCTGCTCGGTATCACCAAGGCCTCGCTGCAGACCGAGTCCTTCCTCTCCGCCGCCTCCTTCCAGGAGACGACGAAGGTCCTGACCGAAGCGGCGATCAAAGGAAAGATCGACCGCCTGCTCGGCCTCAAGGAGAACGTGATCATCGGCAAACTGATCCCCGCCGGCACGGGTCTGGACTGCTACAACAACGTGGACGTTCAGCGCGCTGCCGCGCCCGAAGCTTAAAAAAAGACAAAAACGCTATGCGCTTCCGTGCATAGCGTTTTTGCAAAGGAGCCCTTCTTATGATCACCGAACTGATGCTTCCCGCCTCGGACGGGGTCCGGCTCTACACCCTCCTCGCCCTGCCGGAGGGCGGCGGACCCTGCCCCACCGTTTTCCTGCGCACGCCCTACGACGCGCCCTCCCCCACAAGAGAGGCGCTGGAGGAACGCCTCGGACGCGAACCGTTTTTCTCCTTTCTCTCGCACGGGTACGCCGTTCTCTTCCAGCATTGCCGCGGACGCGGCGGCAGCGAGGGGGTCTGCGTTCCCTATTCGGAGGAGGAAAGGCGGGACGGGCTGGAAACGCTCGCCTGGCTGCGGACTCTCCCGCACTATAACGGGGAGGTCTTTTTCAGCGGCGGAAGCTATACCGCTTCGGTCCTTCTCCTCATGCTCGACGAGGAGATCCCGGATCTTTGCGGGATCGTCGTCCGCGTGCAGACCGACCGGCTCTATCACCGCAACTTCATCGGCGGGATGAACCGCTCCTTCTCCGGCTTTTCGTGGTGGCTTTCGATGATCCGGCGGCACCTGCCGGTCAAGGCGCCGGAGGAGGAGATCTACGCCCGCCCCTATCGGGAGATGATGCGCCGCGCCGTCGGCGAGGATCTGCCCGCCTTTACCGGAACGCTGCTGCACGACCGCTACGACGCCTTCTGGCAAAACGACCACCGCCTCCGGGTGATCGAGACGATGCGCGTCCCGGTCCTCTTTGTCAGCGGCTGGTACGACTATTATATCTACGGAATGTGCTCCATGTGGGAGCGGCTGCCCGCCCCCGTGCGGTCGCGCTCCGCGTTTCTCGTCGGTCCGTGGGGGCACGGCCTCCGTGTCCCCGAAAACGCCGAATACCCCCTGCCGGACGCCGTTCTGCCGCCCGATCACGCCGCCGCGTGGTTCGACTCGCTGCGCGGGAAAGGCGCGTTCCCGTACGCCGCGCCGGGAACGCTCCGGTATTACCTGATCGGCTCGGGGAGATGGCTCTCCGCCCCCGGCCCCTATCCCCGCGCGGCAAAAAAGGACGTTTGGTATCTCACGCCGGAGGGCGCGTTGCGGCGCGACCCGCCGCCGCCCGCCGCGCGTTCCTACCGCTACGACCCGGAGGATCGCGCCGTTCCGCGCGACCGGTACGATTTTATCTGCCGCGGCCCGGAAAAAGGGAAGTACCCGGACGTCCTCTCCTTTGAGAGCGAGCCCTTCGGGGAGGAGACCTCCTTTCTCGGTCCGGTCGGCTTTTTTGCCGACGTTTCCTCCGATTGCGACGATACCGCCTTCTGCGTGCGCGTCTATCTGGTCGAAGACGGGGTCGCCTATAACCTTGCCGACACCGCCTCGACCCTCCTGCACGCAGATCCCGCCTACCGGCGGGGATCGGTCTGCCGCCTGGAGATCGAAACGTCGCCCGTCGCCGTCACCGTAAAGAAGGGGTGCGCCCTGCGCGTGGACGTTTCCTCGTACAGCGACGCCTACGCTCCCCACGCGAACACGGCGGAGCATTTTGCCCTGGCGACCGAGACCCGCGTCGCCGAAAACACCCTGCACTTCGGCCAAACGGCAGTTACCCTGTCCCGCCTGACCGGGGCGGATCAACTTTTGTAAAGGAGAAAACGGATATGGGACGCAGCCTCGGCGCTTTCGACGACGACGTGGAAAACTTTGACAATCCCGAACTGAACAAATGCCCCGATTGCGGCAGCTTTTTCGCGGGGGATAACTGTCCCATCTGCGGCAAGCTCTGCCCGCCGGAGATGCGCGCGGGCAGCCGCCCCGCCGTGAAAAAGAAAAAAAGCAAACGCACCGGCTCCGGCCGCGTTACCTTCGTCGAGTGGTATCACAGCTGGTGGTTTATCGCGCTGACGTTTCTCGTCTTCCCGATCGCCGGTTTCGTTCTCCTTTTCACCTCGCCCTACGCCAAAAAGTGGAAGGCGGTCTTCGGCGTTGCCGCGCTCCTCTTCGTCGCGGGGCGCTATCTCTACGGCGGGCAGCTCGCAGCCGCCGTCTGGCAGAAGCTATACGGTCCCGCGGAGGAGACGGTCGATTTTTCGGTCAGCGAGGAGGAGTACCGCGCCCGCTGCGAAGCAACGGACCCGGAAACGCTCTACCGCGGCGCCGCGGATTTTGCGGGCCGCTTCGTCAAGCTGACCGTTACCGTCGAAGAGGTGAGCGCGGAGTATGACGGAGGCAGTCCGGTCTATCTTTGCCGCGCGGAGGGGGATTTCCCCTTTCTGCTGCGCGACTGCCGCCGGGGAGGAGAGAACTTTCTGCCCGGTGACGTGATCACCCTTTACGGCGAGGCGAGAGAAAAGATCACCGTCTATCCGAACGGCGCGGCGCTGACCCGCCCCGGCGTCAATGTGGCGTACGCCGACCGTCAAAAGTAAACAAGATCCGCACAGCGCTTTGCCGTGTGCCGAAAGGGCATACGGCAAAGCGCCGTTTTTCTTTTCCCATCCGGCGGCAGCGGCATAAGATGGTAGAGAAAGAAAAGTCCGGAGGATCCGAAGTTGGAATCGTTTTTTTCGCTGCCTGCCGGTTGGCAGGCGCTGTTCGCCACCCTCTTTACCTGGGGCGTCACGGCGCTCGGGGCGGGGATGGTCTTCGTGTTTAAAAAAGAAAACAAACCCCTCCTCGACGCCACGCTCGGCTTTGCGGCGGGGGTAATGATCGCGGCGTCCTTCTGGTCGCTTCTGCTCCCCGCCGAGGAAAAAGCCGCCGCAAACGGACATTCCGCCGCGCTGGCGGTGACCGGCGGCTTTCTCTGCGGCGGCATTTTCCTCTTTCTCGGCGACCGGCTTTTTTCCCGCCTGTGGGAAAAAGGGGAGGGCGGCAGCTCCCGCAAGCGCTGCGCGCTTCTCATCTTCTCCATCACCCTGCACAACATCCCGGAGGGACTGGCGATCGGGGTCGCCTTCGGTTCGGCGGACGCGCGCGGCGCGATCGCCGCCGCCTGGGCGCTCGCGCTCGGCATCGGGATCCAGAACTTCCCGGAGGGGTCGGCGGTCAGCGTCCCCCTGCGGCGGGAGGGGAAAAGCCCTCTTTCCGCCTTCCTCGTCGGGCAGGCAAGCGGGATCGTCGAGCCGGCCGCGGCGGTGATAGGCGCGCTCGCGGCGCAGAAGATGCAGACCGTCTTGCCGTTTTGCCTCTCCTTTGCCGCCGGCGCGATGATCTACGTCGTCGCGGAGGAGCTGATCCCGGAAAGCCAGGCGGGCGGCAACCGGGACGTAACGGCGCTCACCACTCTCTTCGGCTTTGCGCTGATGACGGCGCTTGACGTGGCGCTCGGATAAAAGAAAAAAACGGAAAATTTTCAAAAACCTCTTGTTTTTTTCCGTTCCGTATGCTATCATATCAAAGTGCCATCGCTTATTCGGGGAAATACCGCATCCTCTCAGGCGGTATTCCTTACCTTATTTATTCTGTCAAGAGGGAGGTGTTTGTTTTGCCGAATATCAAATCTGCGAAAAAGCGCGTCAAAGTCACCAGCGTGAAAGCGCTCCGCAACAAAATGTTCCGCTCCAGACTGCGCACCGCGATCAAAAAGTACGGCGCGGCGGTTGCCGGCGGGGACAAGGCGGCGGCTCAGACGGCGTATGCTGAAGCTGTCAAGATGATCGACCGTGCCGGCGCGCGCGGCGTCGTCCACAAGAATCTCGTCGCCCGCAAAAAGAGCCAGTTTACCAAGGCGCTCAACGGAATGAAGTAAAAAGGAAAGGGCCCTCCGCAAGGAGGGCGCTTTCTTTTTTTCATTTTTTACTTGACAAACGAGGTTTACTATTGTAAACTATAATTGAACTACAAATGTAAACCAACAAAGGAGGATCCGTTATGGACCGTCGTCTGGGCGCGCTGGAAAGCAAATTTGCCGACATTATCTGGGAGAACGAGCCGCTTTCCTCCTCACGGCTGGTCGGGCTGGCCGGAGAAAAACTCGGCTGGAAAAAATCGACCGTCTATACGGTTTTGCGCCGCCTCTGCGAAAAGGGGCTTTTCCAAAACGAAAACGGCACAGTCACTTCGCTCGTCTCGGGCGAGACGTTTCGCGCGGCGCAGTGCCGGCAGTTTTTGGACGATTCTTTCGAGGGGTCGCTGCCCGCCTTTCTCGCCGCTTTTATGAACGAGGGGCGTCTCTCGGAGAAGGAAGCGGAGGAGATCGAGGCGATGATTCGCCGCTTCCGGCAGGGAGGATGATATGAAAGAACTGTTTCTCTCGCTTGTCAATATCAGTATCACCGCGGGATACCTGATCCTTGCCGCCGTGCTGCTGCGGCTGCTTTTGCGCAAAGCGCCGAAGTGGATCCGCGGGATCCTGTGGGCGCTCGTCGGGGTGCGGCTGATCTTTCCGTTTTCTCTCAAAAGCGCCGTCAGCCTCATCCCGAGCGCGGAGACGGTCCCGCAGAGCGTCCTCGCCCCGGGCGGCGTCCCCGCGATCACAAGCGGCTTTCCCGCCGTGGACGGCGCACTCAACCCCGTGCTCTCCGCCGCGCTGGAGTCGACCGCCGACGCGGGCGTCCCGCTCTGGCGGACGCTGGCGGAGAGGGCGTGGATTGTGTGGCTCGCCGGGCTTGGGCTGATGCTTTTTTACGCCGTGATCACCACCGCGCGGATCCGGCGCTCGGTGCGCGAGGCGGTCCCCGGGGAGGAGAAGGGCGTCTGGCTCTGCGACGCGGTCCGCTCCCCCTTCATCCTCGGCGTGATCCGCCCGCGCATCTATCTCCCCTCCCTCCCGCTCGGCGGGGAGACGGAAAGCTATCTGATCGCGCACGAAAAAGCGCACCTCAAACGCGGCGACCACCTCTGGAAGCCGCTCGGATTTATGCTGCTTTGTGTGTACTGGTTCAACCCCCTTTGCTGGCTCGCTTACGTCCTGCTCTGCCGGGATATTGAGCTCGCCTGTGACGAAAGGGTGATCCGGGATCTTGACCGCGGGCAGATCGCCGACTACTCCGAGGCGCTCCTGCGCTTCAGCGTCCCGAGGAGGAGGATCGCCGCCTGCCCGCTCGCCTTCGGCGAGGTCGGCGTCAAAACCCGGATCCGTTCCGCTTTAAGCTACAAAAAGCCGGCGTTCTGGATCGTGATCATCGCGCTCCTCGCCTGCGCCGCCGCGGCGGTCTGCCTCCTTACCGATCCGGAGAAGAAAAAGACAGATCCTGCAGAACTTGCCGTATCTCTTCAAGCGTTGACCGACGGGCAAAGGCTTTGGGGTGGCGGAACGTTTCCTTATTTGCAAGCGGTTTTGGATGGGGAGATCGATTATAACGCGCCAAAACTGGACGAGGAAACGATTCGGGAGATCATAAAGGAAAACGGCGGGATCGGAGAAAGCGGGAAACCGCAAAACGGAGATTTTGAAGGGATTCTCGCGGATATCGCGGCGATCCAGGCATATCCCGATTATCAGGCCGCAACCGTTTCCGAGAGAGTCACGATGTACTGGGGAAACGAACAAAAGGGAAAGATGCTGATCATCCACGAACCCGGAATCAAAGAAAACCGCTCGATCACTCTTTGCGATTATTTTCGTGTGGATCATAAAGACTCCGGGGAAGACGGTCTATACCGTTCGACAGTTTACCCGTATACAGCTGAGATCCTCTATGGATCGGACAGCGTCGGCGCCTACAGCGTTATGACGCCCCTCGGCAACTGGGGCAGCAAAGTTAGGCCATAAGTTTTATCTTAAGAACGGAGGATAAACAATGAAAAAGAAAACACTACTTGTTCTTCTGCTTGTTATCCTTTTGGTCGGGATCGTTACGGCTTCAGTCGGTATCGCGGCAGCAAACCGCTCCCAAGAGAAAGCGCCGACTCGCGAGGAGATTCTGGCAGAGCTTCGGGCGCTGATCGACGGACAGACGATAAACGGGGGAACGTTCCCGTATCTGCAGGCGGTTCTGGATGGGGAGATCGACTATGATGCTCCGAAACTGGACGAAAAAACGATTCGGGAAATCATCCAAAAGAACGGCGGGATCGGAGAAAACGGAAAAACCAAAAACGGAGATTTTGAAGGGCTCCTCGCGGATATCGCGGCGGTCCAGCCTTACCCGGATTACAAAGATTCGTCGATTACTTTGTATTGGGAAAACGCTCAAACAGGGAAAATGCTGATCATCAGGGAACCGGGCGGAGAAGAAAACAGAAGGATCACTCTTTGCGATTTCTTCCGGGTAGATAACGAATATCCCTTTGGGGACGGCTCCTATTATTCCACGCTTTATCCGTATACGGCGGAGATCCTTTACGGTCCTGACGGCGTCGGCGCGACCAGTGTTTTGAATCCGTTAGCCAACTGGGCCGGGTACGCAAAGCCGTAAGCCCGATTTGCCAAAAAAGGAAAGAGCGGCAAGCCCGCTCTTTTCTTTTCCGACGGATCGAAAAGATTTGAGACGCGCGGTTTTTTGACACAATTCTGAGACAACCGGGTGAGATAATAAAAAAGGCGGGAAGGTCGCCTTTCAGAGCGGAGGGGGCGTCTTTATGCGTCGAAAGACGCCCCGCGCCCGGCAATTTTGTGAACTTTTTGTAAACTTATGAAAAAAATGAAAGATTTTTGCGTTTTCAAACGTTTATATAAGTGAAGGGATTTCTCGGATCCTTTTCCCCCGCCCGGCGCGCCATTTTCCCGCGCCGGCTGCCCGGGGCGCGCTTTGTCCGATAAACCCGCGGAAACCAAAATAACAAGAGGAAAGGAGAAAAGGGAACGAAAACCGATCACCGCCGCGGGAGGAACGGAAAACCGGAGGACCAGGGACCCTCCGGTTTTTCTTTTTGGGGGAACGCGAAGCCGCGCTCGGCCGCGCGGCAGGCGCCGCGCGGCAGTGAAGCTTGCGGCAAAGCCGCAAGTGAAGTTTTGCCTTCGGCAAAGTGAAGCGCCGCTTTGCGGCGTGAAGTCGCTCCCTGCGGGAGCGAATGGAAAGTTACAAAAAGGAAAAACGGCGTGTTTCTGCCTCCCTCTTGAGGGAGGTGGCTCGCGGAGCGAGACGGAAGGAGTTTTTGACTCCTTGTTTTTTCTTTGCTCTCATCCGTGCCGCCCGCCTACTCCTTCCCCCGCTGCGCGGGAGCTCCCTCCCGGAGGGAGCCAAACGGCAGGAGCAAGCCCCTGCCCTACACGAAAAGAAAGTGCGTTATCCCTTGTAGGGCGGGGGCCGCCGCGCGGCATAAAACGGAAGGCGCGGGGCGTTTGACCCGCGGCATCCAATTTTCTCTTGCCGCTTGACTTTTTTTCCGCATCATGTTACAATGATATGCGGACAAAGGGCGGTGGCAAGTACCGCCCGATGTCTCTCTCCAGGCTCCGTTCCGCACGCGGAGCCTTTACTTTTCCTCGCCGTCGAGGAGAGCCTTGACCTTTTCGGTCGCCTCGGTGATGTCCTTGCTGCTTTGCAGGAGGTCAAGCACCATCTTGAGGATCGTCTTGAATTGGTAGTCGGTCATCGGTTCGTTCATCGTTTCTCCTTTCCGCTCTCTCCCGCCGCAACGGTTTGTTCTCACTGCGCAGGATGATCGCGCCGTTTGCCTCCCTTGTGGAAAGGGAGGGGGACCGCTTGCGGTGGAAGGATTGTCGGACGAGAGCCGCCGGTCGGAACGGAGCGGCGTTTTTTCCTTTTTTAACAATCCTTCAGTCAGCTCCGCTGACAGCTCCCTTTACACAAGGGAGCCAAAGATAGAAGCAATCGAAAAGAGGGATCAATTACCTTCCGCTAAAACAGAAAGCCGACCCATCCGTACCGGGTCGGCTTTCGTATTTGTTTTGCTATGAACACGCTTTCTCTAATTCTTTACCCTTTTCAAAAAGTCTTTTGCCTACTTTTCTTCAGAAAAGTAGGT
>JAFSSQ010000076.1 GCA_017450965.1 Clostridia bacterium | reverse complement strand
TATCGGGCGCTTCCGTCCCCGGCGCGGCGGTCTCCGTCTCTTTCACGGTTTCGGGCGTTTTGACCGTTTCCGGCGCGCCGGTCGTATCGGACGCTTCCGTGAGCGGCGCTCCCGTCCCCGGCGCGGGATCGGCCGTTTCCCCTCCGCAGGAAGCAAAAGAAGAAAGAAGCAAAAGCGCAAGAAGAAAAGAAAGTATCCGTTTCATGGTTTTCTCCTCTCCGTCTGTTTATTTCGTCCATGTGCTGCGGGAGAAGAGAACGAGGATCGGAAAGATCTCCAGCCGCCCCGCAAGCATATCGAGGATCAGCGTTCCCTTCGAGAGAACGCTGTACGCGCCGTAGTTGGCGGCCGGGCCCACGCCGTCCAGACCCGGTCCGATGTTGTTGAAGCAGGCGATGACCGAGGTAACGGCGGTCGTGGCGGAGTTTGCGTCGGCGGAGAGGATGAGAAAGCTGACGAGCAGGATAAAGACGTAGGCGGCGAGGTAGTTTGAGGTGTTCTCGATCGAGCGCTCGCTGATGACCTGCCCGCCCGAGCGGATGACCTGCACCTTGTGCGGGTGGAGGATGCGGAGCACGTTGCGGCGGAGCGTTTTGAAGAGGAGGATCAGCCGCGCGACCTTAAAGCCGCCGCCCGTGCTGCCCGCCGACGCGCCGATACACATCAGAAGGACGAGGATCGCCTTGGAAAAGACCGGCCACGCGTCAAAATCCGCGGTGGAATAGCCGGTGGTCGTCATGATGCTGGAAACCTGGAAAAAGGCGTGGCGCAGCGTCTCCCCCGCCGTGGCGTAGAGGGCGCGGATATTGAAGGCGATCAGCGCCGTGCTGCCCGCGACCAGTCCGAGATAGAGGTGGAGCTCGTCGTTTTTGAGCGCGGGCCGGAGCTGCTTCAGAAGGATCAGATGGTAGACGGTGAAGTTGACCCCGAAGAGCAGCATGAAGACCGCGGTCACGGTCTGCAGATAGGGGCTGTACCCGGCGAGACTTGCGTTCTTCACCCCGAAGCCGCCGGTCCCCGCGGTCCCGAAGGCGGTGCAGAGCGCGTCGAAGACCGGCATCCCGCCGAAGAGGAGAAAAAGAAAACAAAGCGCGGTCAGCGCGAGGTAGATGAGATAGAGGATCTTGGCGGTCTCGCGCATCCGGGGCGCGAGCTTGCCGACGGTGGGGCCGGGACTCTCCGCGCGCAGAAGGTGGACGGTATTGCCCGTGCCGCGGTTGGCCGCCGGCACGATGGCGAGGAGGAAAACGAGCACCCCCATCCCGCCGAGCCAGTGGCTGAAGCTGCGCCAGTAGAGGACCGCGCGGGAGAGCGCCTCCACGTCCGGCACGACCGAGGCGCCGGTGGTGGTAAAGCCGGAGACGATCTCAAAGAGCGCGTCGATAAAGCGCGGGATCTCCCCGGAAAAGAAGAAGGGCAGCGCCCCGAAAAGGCTCATCAGGATCCAGGAAAGCGCAACGCTGACCATTCCCTCGCGCGCGAAATACTGCCGCTCCTCCCCTCCCCGGCGGGAAGAGAGAAAGAGAACGAGCGAGAAAAGCGCCACAAGCCCCGCCGACGCGAGAAACGCCAGCGCGGTGCGCGTCCGCCCCTCCGCCAGCGCGAAGAAAAGCGAGGGGAGCATGAAAAGCGCCTCGAACCCGAGGATCTGGGAGACGATGCGGGCAATGATCTTGTGATTCATGGTTCTCCCTTACTGAAACACGTCGTTGAGCGTGAGGATGGTGCTGTTGCGGTTGGTCACGACGACAACGGTGTCTCCCGGAGAGAAAACCGAATTGCCGTCCGGGATCTCGGTGCGGCTGCCGTGGGTGATGCAGGCGATCAGAACGCCCTTTTTCAGCCGCAGATCGCGCAGGGGCACGCCGTGCCGGAGGGTGTTTTCGTTCACCCGGAACTCGATCGCCTCCGCCTTGCCGTCCGCGATGAAATGGACGGCGTTGGCGGCGCCCGTCTGGTTTTTGATCGCGCGGACGTAGCGCACGATCCCGGAGCAGCACAGCTCCTTCGGGCTGATGACGCTGCCGAGGGAGAGCTGATCGAGCACGCGGGTATCGTCCACTCGGCCGAGCTTGGTGATGATCTGGGGAACGCCGTTTGCGTGCGCGTAGAGGGAGATAACGATATTGAGCTCATCCATCCCGGTCAGGGAAACGGCCGCGTCGTAACCGGAGAGCCCCTCGCTTTCCAGTACGAGGCGGTTGGTCGCGTCCGCGTTGATGATCTCGGCGTCCGGCAAAAGCTCGGAGAGCTGCTCGCAGCGCGCGCGGTCCTGCTCGATGATCTTGACGGTCATCCGGCTCTTGAGCAGCTGCTCCGCCAGATAATAGGCGCTCCGCCCTCCGCCGCAGATCATCACCCGCCGCGCGCGGCGGGAGAGGATGCCGAGGTCGGAGAGCAGCTCGGAGAGGACGTTGGTGGGCGCCGTGACGAAGATGCGGTCGCCCTCCCGCAGTTCAAAATCGCCGGACGGGGTCATCACTTCCCCGCTGCGCAGGACCGCGCAGACGAGGACCCGGCACTTGATGATGCCGTGCAGGTCGCCGAGGGTCACGCCGCAGAGCTTGCTGTCGGCTTCGATCCGCAGCTCCGCGATCTCCACCCGGCCCTTGGCGAAGGTATCCAGCTTGAGAAAGCCGGGGTATTTGAGAAGACGCTCGATCTCCTTCGCCGCCTGTCTGTCGGGGTTGACCGACATGGAAAGCGGAAAGATATCGCGCATCTCGTAGATCTGCCCCGAATACTCGGGGTTGCGGATCCGCGCGATGGTGTGCAGCGCGGGATTGATCCCGTGCGCCGTCAGACAGGAAAGCAGATTGATCTCGTCGCTGCCGGTGGCGGCGATCAGAAGATCCGCCTCGCCGACCCCCGCCTGCAGGAGCGTATCCCGCACGGCGCAGTTGCCGCACAGCGTCATCACGTCGTACTGCTCCTGTACGTTTTCGAGAACGGCGGGCTCGCTGTCGATCAGCGTAACGTCTCCGCCCTCCGCCGTAAGCTGGCGGATCAGGGTCGTCCCCACTTTGCCGCCGCCTGCCAGAATGATCTTCATATCGTACCCTCAAAAGCGGCAGCCGCCTCGCAAGCGGCCCGCCGCCGTCTCCGGAAGTCCGCCGAAAAAGAGAAAAGACTCCCGATTTGTCCTTATTATATTCGCTTCTCCTTCTTTTGTCAATATACGCGCCTTTTCCCGGCGGACGGAAGTTTTCCGGCCGTCTCTCAAAAACCTATTGACTTTGTATGTTTTTGGTGGTATCCTAAGAAAAAGACGGTGCGACCCGTCAAAGAGAAAGGAACTTGTTATGTCACACATCTATTCTTCCGCCGACGCCATGATCGGCGGCACCCCGCTTCTGGAGCTGACCCGTCTGGAGAAGGCGTACGGCCTCAAAGCCCGGCTGATCGCCAAGCTGGAATCCGCCAATCCCGCCGGATCGGTCAAGGACCGGATCGCCCGCGCGATGCTGGACGAGGCGGAGGCCTCCGGCCGGCTGAAGCCCGGCTCGGTCATCATCGAGCCCACCTCCGGCAACACCGGGATAGGTCTTTCCTCTGTTGCGGCGGCGCGCGGCTACCGGATCCTCATCGTGATGCCGGACACGATGTCGGTCGAGCGGCGCCGGCTGATGCAGGCGTACGGCGCCGAGCTGGTGCTTACCGAGGGAGCAAAAGGGATGAAAGGGGCGATCGCCAAGGCAAAAGAGCTTGCCGCCGAGATCCCGGACTCATTTATCCCCGGGCAGTTCACCAACCCCGCCAACCCGGACGCCCACTATAAAACGACCGGCCCGGAGATCTGGGCGGATACCGACGGAGAGGTCGATCTCTTTGTCGCCGGGGTCGGTACCGGCGGGACGGTTACCGGCGTCGGCCGTTACCTGAAGGAACAAAAGCCCTCCGTCCGCGTGATCGCCGTGGAGCCGGCCTCCTCCCCCGTCCTCTCGGGCGGGGCGCCCGGCGCGCATAAGATCCAGGGGATCGGCGCGGGCTTTGTGCCGGACGTGCTCGATACGGCAATCTACGACGAGATCCTTCCCGTTGAAAACGAGGACGCCTTCGCCGCGGCGCGCGAGGTCGGGCGCAGGGAAGGCGTTTTGGTCGGCATTTCCTCCGGCGCGGCGCTCTTTGCCGCGATCACGGCAGCCAGCCGTCCGGAAAACGAAGGCAAAACGGTCGTCGTCCTCTTCCCCGACGGGGGCGACCGGTACCTCTCCACCGCGCTCTACGCGGAGTGAGCCCTCCGGCGCAAACACCGCCCGCAGGAAGCGAAAACCGGCGCGATCCGCAACAGCTCGCGCCGGTCGTTTTTTCCGGGTCAGCCGGGGAGATGCGCGTCGGAGACGAAGAGGATCTCCGGCTCCGGATCGAGGTAGAGCTTGCTTGCGCTGAAGACGAGGGAAACGGTGTTTTCCCCCTTTTTGAGCGGGACGGGGAGGTAGACGCAGTCCTCG
>JAFSSQ010000075.1 GCA_017450965.1 Clostridia bacterium | reverse complement strand
GCGGAAGCGGAAAAGGACGCGCCCGCGCGGGAAGCGGGAGAAAGCCCGAAGCTGACGGAGATCGCCCGCTCCACCTCGGCCATCATCCGCTCGTCCAGCCGGCCGAGCCGCTCGCGGAGCCGCCGCTTGTCGAGGGTGCGGATCTGTTCGAGCAGGACGACCGAGTCGCGCGAAAGACCCGTCTCCCGCGAGGGAACGCCGATATGGGTCGGCAGCCGCGCCTTCTCCGTCCGGCTGGTGATCGCCGCGGCGATCACCGTCGGGCTGTACCGGTTGCCGACGTCGTTTTGAATGATGAGCACCGGGCGCATCCCGCCCTGCTCCGAGCCGACCACCGGACTGAGATCGGCGTAGTAGATCTCTCCTCTGTGTATGTTGGTCATTATTTATACCTTTCCGGGGGCGTCTTTTTCTTCTTGTTTTTGCACCCTCCACAATAAGAGCGGCGTCGCTCGGGTGGGGTGTTCCGCCCCCCCGCCTCTCTGCCTCTATTCTTCCCCGCTTTTGCCCGGGATAAACGCCCGTAGCAGAATATGCGTTTTGTTTGTAACCGTCACCCGCCGGCAAAGCGGTATCGCCCGCCGGAGGCGGATCCCGTTGCCGCGCTCGCCGGAGCGCGGCTTCGCCCTTCCCGTCGAAAACACTTGACAATCCGTTCCCCGGTCTGTTATACTGAAACCGAAGAGAAAAGAACAGAGCACGGAGGTTTCCCATGGAACGCAGCCGGAGAACACGTCTCCCCGGTCCGCGCGAGTGGGAAAGGATTCCCTGGGCCGGAAGGCGGCGGAGGGTGCTTCTGATCCTTTCCTGTCGCGCGTGACCGAACGGCAAGGTCGCGCGCTTTTTTGTTGCGCCGACGGAAAATAAAACTGAATAAAACCGGAGGACATGATGAAAACCAAGCTGCGTCTTTTCTCTTTTCTTTCCGCGCTTTTCCTTCTTTTCTCCTTTGTTGGTTCGCTTTCTTTCGTTACCGCCGCAGCGGACGACGGAAAGGAAACGTTCCGGGTCCCGGATATCATCACGCCGGGCGAGCTCGCCGAACGCCGTTACGTCGGCAGAGTTCCGTCCGAAGAACAGGATCAGTATCCGGGCGGAAAGTGATTCTATGACGAAATACAGATGCAAGATTACAAATTCGGGAGGTTCGACGCTCAGCGAGAATACATACGAGGACTGTATCGACGTTTCGTTGTACTTTGTTGCGGGACAGACCTATTTTATCGATATTTCCAACGGGAGCGGGGACTGCTTCGGGTATTATCTGGAGCTTTCATAGGAGGAAAAGAAAAATGAAAAAAGAAAACGTGATTCGCGCCGGGTTGTTCCTTTTGGCGCTTTTGCTGGCGCTGACCGCCTGCGCACAGCGCGAGCCCGGCGATACCACGGCGGGCTTGACCTCGCCGACGGAAGCGACCGTGCCGGAGACCGCTCCCGCGACCGAGCCGCCGCTGATCGACCCGGCGGAAACGGTGATCCCCACGGCGGAGAATGTGGCGGAGCTGCTTGAAAAAGCGAAAGAGAGATGGCCGGGACTTGGAGTAAGTTTTCCGTATCTGGAAGCCGCGATCCGGGGGGAGATCGATCTTTCAAAGCCCAAACTCACACTGGAAAAACTGCGGGAGATCTGTGCGGAGAGCGAAAACTTTGAGGAAGTCAAAGCGGCGATCAATAAAATGCAACCGCCGGATTGCGTGCACGGATCCGGGATCGTAACAGCGGAATATTGGGGGTATGGAGACGGGACGATCTCGATCTCTATCATAGCCGATGCGCCTGTTGTTGTGTTGGAGCGACACAGGATCGACGACCAGGGGCGGGCCTATGAAGTCGTTGCCAGAAAAACAATCTATCCGCAGGAAGGCGGTTGGTACGACCCCTATATCGCCGATCCCGTGGAATGAAAGAAGGCGGAAATGAAAAAGCAAAAAGCGATTCGCGCCGGGTTGTTCCTTTTGGCGCTTTTGCTGGCGCTGACCGCCTGCGCACAGCGCGAGCCCGGCGAGACCACGGCGGGCTTGACCTCGCCGACGGAAGCGACCGTGCCGGAGACCGCTCCCGCGACCGAGCCGCCGTCAGTCGACCCGGCGGAAACGACGTCTGACAAGCCCCGTTTTGTTCTCACGCCGGAGCAAAAAGAACGATACGAAGATCTTTTGGTCAAAGCGAAAGAATTTACCCACAACAATAGAGAAAACGCCTATGGCTATTTGAACGGAGTGCTGGGTGGAAGGATCGACCCGAACGCGCCGAGACTGGATGCGGCGACCGCCTTGAAGATCGTGGAAGAGAACGACGACTTCGATACCATCCTGAAGAAATTCGGAGAGATCCAATCCTCTTGTGATTACTGGGGTGAAGGCGGTACGTTTTGGGTGGAGTATTGGCTGGACTATACGATCGTGGACGGAAAACTGTTCGTGCCGGAGAGAGTTTATGCCAATTTAGTTTTGCATGTAATATACTTTCGACAGTATGAAATCGGGCAACCGTATTCTGCTCGTCCGGTTAGCGGCCGCACGCTATTTCCAAAGAATGCGTCATAAGAGATCTTGTTCGCCGGAGGCGCGCCCACTCGGGCGCGCCTCTCCTTGTGGGCTCCCGCGGCCAAGCGGCGCCCGTTTCCGAAAAAAACGGGAAATCTCTTGACAAACGGCCGTCTTGTGTGGCATAATAACAAAGTCGATCCATATACAGCGCGGGAAACCCGCTTCCGATCTCGTTGAAGGAGGTGCAAACAATGCTCAGAACCTATCAGCCGAAAAAGCTCCAGCGCAAGAAAGAGCACGGCTTCCGTAAAAGAATGAAAACTGCCGACGGAAGAAAAGTTCTCAAGAGAAGACGCGCAAAAGGCAGAGCGAGACTCACCTATTAAAAGCGGACGGGGCGGCAGCACGGAACAGACCGGCGCCGCCTTTCTCATTCTTTTTCGCAAAAATCCCACCGACGGAAGCGAACCGAAATGAAGCTGTATCCGATCACCGAAAACCATCTGTACGTCAAAACTTTTTCCAAAGGAAGGAAGGCCGGCACGGCCCGCCTGACCGTTTTTGTCCTCCGGGACTTCAAAGCGGAAAAGCTGCGCCGCGCAAACCCCGAAAAGACTTTTCTCAACCGTGTGGGGTTGTCGGTCGGAAAAAGGAACGGAAACGCCGTGACCCGGAACCGCGCCAAGCGGCTCCTGCGGGAGGCGTACCGCTCGCTTGACAAAAACCCCGGGATCCGCCCGGGGCACCTTGTCGTGATCGCGGCGAGAGAACCTCTTGCCCGGTCCTCCCTCGCCGAGGTGAAGCGGGATCTCGCCCGCTCGCTCGGCAAACTCGGTATGCTGAAAGAAGAAGCGGCGCCGACAGGCCCGCAAACGGAATGAAATATCTTTGCATCGCGCTGATCCGGCTCTACCGGAGATTTCTCTCCCCGCTTTTGCCGCGCTCCTGCCGGTTTACCCCCTCCTGCTCGGAGTACGCTTTGGAGGCGTTTGCCGAATGGGGCTTTTTCCGCGGTCTTTTTCTCTCCGTGCGGAGAGTGCTGCGGTGCAATCCTTTCTGCCGCGCGGGGTACGACCCCGTTCCGCGCAAAAAGGACAAACAGCCTGCCGGGCGATAATACGAACGTGAAAGGACCCCCGAAAGGGACAAGCTATGGGTATTTTTGATTACATTGCCTACCCCTTCGCCTATCCGATGCGCTGGTTTTACTCCTTCACCGGCAACTACGCGCTGGCGCTGCTGCTCTTTGCGGTGCTCGTGAAGATCGTACTGCTGCCGCTGGCGATCAAACAGCAGAAAAACCAGCAAAAGCAGGCGGCGCTCCGCCCGCTGGAGATGGCGATCCGCAAACGGTACGCCGGGCGGACCGACCGCCCCACCCAGCAGAAGATGCAGGGCGAGATCATGGAGCTCTACCAGCAGCAGGGCTATTCCCCCTTTTCCGGCTGCCTGCCGCTGCTCGTCCAGTTCCCCGTTATCATCGCGCTCTACCAGATCGTGCGCTCCCCTCTGACCTATATCGTGCGCCTCTCCTCGGAGAGCGTTTCCGCGATCGTCGAGGCGCTCGGCGGCTCCGCCGCGGGCTTTTCCGCCTCCAACGAGATCGCGCTCGTCAGCAAGATCCACGAGCTGGGGGACGCCGTTCCCGAAGCGATCCGCTCCCTCGGCGAATACGGCAAAATCACCGCCCTCAACTTCAAAATGTTCGGGCTCAATCTTGCCGAGCAGCCGAAGTTCTCGGAGCCGAGCTGGCTCTGGCTGATCCCGCTGATCGTCTTTGCCACCTCCTTCTTCGGGATGAAGCTCTCGCGGAAGTTCATGCCGCAGCAGGGCGCGGCGGCCGCCGCCTCCGCGGACGCGCAGGCGTCCGGCAAGATCATGGACTTCACGATGCCGCTGATGTCCACCTTCTTCTCCTTTATGTTCGCCGGCGCGATCGGCGTGTACTGGATCTACCAGAACGTCCTCAACGCCGCGCAGACGGTCATCCTGGCGAAGGTGATGCCGCTGCCGAAGTTCACCGAAGAGGATTACAAGGCGGCGGAGCGGCAGCTTGCCGGCAAAGCGCCGAAAAAGAAAAAAGCGTCCGATTACGATCCCGACCGGCCGCGCCCCCGCTCCCTGCACCATATTGACGACGAGGACGAGCTCCCGCCGCGCGTGCCGGAGCCGGAGGAGGAGCCGGAAGACGCCGGCTCCGCGGAGCCGGAGAACCCGGACGCGCCCCGTCTGAAGGACGATCGGGGCCCCCGCTACAAACTGAAATAAAAAAAGAGGAAGAAAATGGAAGATCTGAAGGATTTTATCGCCAAGGGCGAAACGGCGCAGGAAGCGCTGGAAAACGCGAAAAAGCAACTCGGGGTCGACGATCTGGCGGAAAACGGCTATACCTTTGAGATCGTCGCCGACGCGCGCAAGGGAGGGCTGTTCGGACTGAAAAAGCTGCCCGCCGAAGTGCGCGTTTACCGGATGGAAGAAGAAAAAGAGGAAAAGAAAGAAGCGGAGGAAAAGCCCGTCCGGGACGGCGGGAAGTTCCAGCGCGACTTCTTCTCTCCCCAGAAAAAGCAGCCGGACGCCGCCCGCGCGCCGGAGCGTCCGCAGCAGCAAAAACAGCAAAAACCGCAGCAGCAGAAGCAGCCAAAGCAGCAGAAGCAGCGCGCCCCGCTGCCGGAGGCGAAGCCGATGCCCCGCATCGCCGAGACGGCGGCGGAGCTGCAAAACGAGCCGGCGCTGCTGTTCGTCCGTAAGGTTCTTTCCGACCTGGAGCTTTCCGCCCGCGCCGAGATGTTCCTTGACGGGGACGGGATGCGCCGCATCGTCGTTTACGGCGAGGACGCCACCCTCCTGATCGGCCACCACGGGGAGACGCTCGACGGCTTCCAGTATCTCGCCAACCTCGCGCAGATCCGCGCGAAGAAGTCGGACGGCGAGGGCCGCGTGACCATCGACATCGAAAACTACCGCGCCAAGCGCGAGGAAGCGCTCCGCGCGCTCGCCCGCCGGATGGCGGCGAAGGCGAAAAAGTACCGCCGCAGCGTGACGATGGAGCCGATGACCCCCTACGAGCGCCGCATCATCCACTCGGAGGTGCAGGGCATCGAGGGCGTTTCCACCCGCTCCGTCGGCGCGGACAACAACCGCAAGGTCGTGATCTTCCTCTCGGACGGCAAGAAGGCCGGCGAGGGAGAGGACGCGGCGGAAGACTGATATGCCGCGCCGCGACACGATCGCCGCCGTTTCGACCCCGCCCGGCAAGGGCGGGGTCGCTCTCCTGCGCGTTTCCGGCCCGGAGGCGGCCGCCGTCGCTTCCGCCGTCTTTTTCCCCAAAAACAAAAAAAGCCTCGCCGAGCAGCCGCCGCGCCGCGCGGTGTACGGGGAGATCCTGTGCGCCGGCGGGATGCGGGATCACGGGATCGCCGTTCTCTACCGCGCCCCCGCCTCCTTTACGGGGGAGGACGTGGCGGAGATCTGCTGCCACGGCGGGGTCCTTTTGCAGCGGGAGGTGCTGCGCGCGCTCTTTGCCGCCGGCGCAAGGCCGGCGGAGCCGGGGGAGTTCTCCCGCCGGGCGCTGCTCTCCGGCAAGATGGATCTGTGCGAGGCGGAGGCTTTCGCCGATCTTCTCGAAGCGAAGACGACGGGGCAGCTCAAGCTCGCTCTCTCCGGCACGGCGGGCAAGCTGAAAGCGGAGCTTTCCGCCGTCGCCGACCTGCTCGCCGACGCCGCCGCCGCCCTGTGCGCGAAGATCGACTACCCCGACGAGGATCTCGCCGGTCTTTCCCCGGAGGCGCTTGCCGCCGTGCTGGAGGACGCATACCGCCGGGTGGACCGTCTGGTCTCCGGCTATGAAAAAAACGCCCCCGTCCGCGAGGGCGTTCCCACCGTGATCTGCGGGCTCCCCAACGCGGGGAAAAGCTCGCTCTACAACGCCCTCGCCGGCGAGGAGCTCGCCATCGTAACGGACGAGGCCGGCACCACCCGGGACGTGCTGACGACCGAGCTTGCCGTCGGAGATCTTCTTTTGCGGGTCAGCGACACCGCCGGCCTGCGCGAGGGGACCGGCGGGATCGAGCAGATCGGGATCGAGCGGGCGCTTGCCGCCGTGGACGCCGCCGCGCTCGTGCTCTTCGTGATCGACGGGTCCCGTCCGCTCGGGGAAGACTGCCTCCGGCTCGCCGAACGGCTCTCGCACGCGGGCGCCGCCGTTCTGCCGGTCTTCTCCAAATGCGATCTGCCTCTCTCGGCGGATCCCGCGCCGATCAAAAAACTCTTTTCCCGCGTTCTGTCCGTCTCCGCCCGCACGGGCGAGGGCCTGGAGGAACTGAAAGAAACGGTCAAAGACCTCTTCCTCTCCGGCGCCGCGCCGGGAGAGGAGGCGACGCTGGCGGGCGAGCGGCAGTACGCCGCCGCG
>JAFSSQ010000074.1 GCA_017450965.1 Clostridia bacterium | reverse complement strand
CATCCGGCAGACCGCCCACGTTGTGGTGCGCCTTGACGCCGTCGCTCTCGAGAATGTCGGGATAGATGGTGCCCTGTGCGAGGAAGCCGATGCCGTCGAGCTTTCTTGCTTCTTCTTCAAACACGCGGATGAACTCCGCGCCGATGATTTTGCGTTTTTTCTCGGGATCGGCGACGCCCGCCAGCTTGTCAAGGAACCGGTCGACGGCGTCGACGTAGATCAGATTGGCGTTCAGCTCGTCCCGGAAGACGCGGATGACCTGCTCCGGCTCGCCCTTGCGGAGAAGTCCGTGGTTGACGTGAACGCAGACGAGATTCTGCCCGATCGCGCGGATCAGCAGCGCCGCCACGACCGAGGAGTCCACGCCGCCGGAGAGGGCGAGCAGGACCTTGCCGTTTCCGATCTGTTTTTTCAGCGCTGCGATCTGTTCGGCGATAAACGCCTCTGCCAGCGCGGGGGTGGTGATGCGCTCCATCGATTCGGGTCTTCTGTTGTTTTCCATCGTTTTTTGACCTCCGTATGATTTGATAAAGGGAAGAGGATACTCTTTTTCCCTATTATAGCAGGGGCGCGTTTTCAAGTCAATTCCCCTGCGGCGAAAAAGCTACCGAATTCGGCAAAAAACCCGCGGCGCCGAAAATCGGCGCCGCGGAGGAAAGACGCGATCAGCTGCCGGAAGGGAGTTTTTGCGGGGTGGAGGTGGGGCCGACGATGCGCAGAAGATCCGGTCCGCCGTCGGGATCCGGTTCAAAGACGACCCGGTCGACGCAGACGCTGCGGCTTGCGCCCTCGTTGCCGACCTCCGTGTGGCGATGGTAGACGACGAAGAGCTCGCTGCCGTCCGGGGAGGGGACGACCCAGCTGGAGCCGACGCCGTCAGCATTGGACGTGAAGGAGAGGATCTCGTTGTACCCGGATTTTTGATAGGGGCCGTAGATGTTCTTCGCGACGGCGTAGGCGATCCCGTAGTGCCCCTTGTAGTGGCCGGCGGCGTAGAGCATATAGTAGAGTCCGTTATGCTTGACGATCATGCCGCCCTCGGCGATCTTGCCGTAGTCGTCGATCTCGTACCAGCTGTCCGGATGGATCACGGCCCGGGCGGCCGAGACGGCGGTGAGGGCGCCGTTTTCCGCTTTGATCTCCTGAACGTAGACGTGGTTGCCGCCGCCGAAGCGGGTGTGCGTCAGATACAGTTTTCCGTCGTCGTCGAGAAAGGGGAACCCGGCGATCTCCGTCGCGTTGTTGAGGACGACGTTTTCCGCCTTCATCGTGAAGGGGCCCGTCGGGGAGGAGGCGGTCGCATAGCGGGTCCGCGCGTCCGTCTGACTTGCGGTCTTGGTGCAGAACCAGAGGTAATAGATCCCGTCGTATTTGAGAATAATGGGAGACATGGCGAGGGTGAGCGAGGGGATCTGCTCCTTGAAGGTGAGGCAGACCGTTTTTTCCGACCAGGAAACAAGGTCGGGGGAGGTCTGGACGAACGCCGTTTTGGAATTGCAGGTGTAGAGATAATAAAGTCCGTTGTCGTAGAGAACGACGGGATCGGCGCCGGTCGTCACGGGGTTTTGGTAGGTTTTTTCCGGCGCGGCGGGCGCGTCGGAGAGGACCGACTCGCAGGAGAAGGAGGCGTTCACCGCCGCCGTCTTGTCCGTCATCGCTCCTTCAAAGAGCGGATAGTCTTCATAAGCGAAGAAGAACCGGCAGACCCCGTCCGCAAGGGTCACGCCGACGGGATACTCTTTTCCCTCCGTGATCGGCAGGGAAAAGCGCGCCGCGTATTTTTCCGACCAGCCGGTCACCCGCGTGACGAGCACGGTATCGGACCCCGCGTCGAGATGAAAAGCGTAACCCGCGCCGCTTTCCGAGAGAACGGTGAGGTGCTCGGTTTTGCCCTGCGTGAGCGTCGCGGTAAAGGACTCGCCCTTTTGCAGCGTGAGCGCCTCGGCGACCGGTTTCAGGGATCGGATCTCCATATTTTTGACGTACCCGACGCCGCCGTCGTTGTAGAGCCGCAGACCGACAAGGCCGGAGGTCGCGGAGAGGCCGTCGTTTTTACTGTCCCCGAGCCGGTATTCCGTGCGGAATACCTCCGCGCCCGTCGCGTTGTCTGTCACCGTGTAGATCAGATAGTCGGCGAGGGCGAGGACCCGCAGGTGCAGGCTTGTCCCCGTTTTGGTAACGGCTTTTTCGGAGGCGTAGACGTTGCCTTTCTTTTTGCCGCCGTCGGAAACGACGCCGAGCGCGGCCGTCACGCCGTCCGTCTGGATATAGGCGAGATAACCGCAAAAGGAATCGGCGCTCTCGCCGGTCGCCTTCTCCGCGTCGGCGCGGACGATCAGCCCCGCGCCCGCCCGGTGGTCGGCGAAGTCGCACTCCGCGATAAAGTCTCCGAGCGCGCCGGTGTCAAAGAGCAGGGTGGAGTAGTCTCCTTTTTTGTCGGGGGCGGCGCGGAACTCTCCGTTCTCAAATCGGATCGAGCCGTAGAGCGGTTTTACTTTGGCGCCCGCTTCCGCGTCCGCGGAGGAGAAAACGAGAGAGGAGTCCTCCGGCGCCGTGAAGCGGACCGTTCCCTCCGGCTCCGTCTGTGCGTCCGTTTTCGCGCCGCTTTCCGCCGTGTCGGCGGGGCCGGAGGGGGAAACGGCGCAGGCGGAGAGAAAGAGCGCACCGGAGAGAATGAGAGAAAACAGTTTGGCAAGTCGTCTCATCGCATTATTCCTTTCTTTTCACGCGTCAGGAAGCGCTCGGCGCCTTCTGCGGAGTGGAGGTGGGCCCGACGATGCGGAGAAGATCCGGACCGCCGTCTGGATCCGGGACAAAGATCACCCGGTCGAGGCAGATGCTGCGGCTCGATCCCTCGTTGCCGACCGACGTGTGCCGGTGGTAGGCGACGAAAATCTCGCTGCCGTCCGGCGAGGAGACGAACACGCAGTCGCCGACGCCGTCTGCGACGGAGGTGAAGGAGAGGACCTCGTTGTGCTTGATCTTTTGGTACGGGCCGTAGATATTCTCGCTGACCGCGCACGCTTCACCGTAGTGCCCCTTGTAGTGGCCGGAGGCGTAGAGCATATAATAGAGGCCGTTGTGCTTGGTGATCACGCCGCCCTCGGCGATCTTGCCGTAGTCGTCGATCTCATAGTACTGATCGGGGTCAATGACGAGCTTGGCGGAGGTCACCGGCGTGATCGTGCCGTTTTCCGCCTTGATCTCCTGAATGTAGATATGGTTGCCGCCGCCGAAACGGACGGTGGTCAGGTAGATCTTTCCGTCCTCGTCGATAAAGGGCGCGCCGCCGATCTCCTGCGCGTCGTTGACAAAACCGTTTTCCCCTTTCATTTTAAAGGGACCCGCCGGGGAGGAGGCGGTCGCGTAGCGGATCCGCGACTTCGGCTGCGCCTCGGTCGTGGAGGCGATCAGAAGGTAATAGGTGTCCCCGCTTTTGAAGACGTTCGGGCTCATAAAGCTTGTGAGGGTCGGGATATCGTTTTTCGGGGTCAGGCAGACGGTTTTCTCCGACCACGAGCAGAGATCGGTCGAGGTCTGGACGGAAACGTTCCCGCTCCCGCCGCCGAAGGTGTAGAGATAGTAAACGCCGTCTTCAAAGAAAATCTCGGGATCGGCGCCGGAGACGACCGGGTTTTTATAGGTTTTTTCGGGCGCGGCCGGCGCGGCGGAAAGAGCAGAGGAGAAGGAGAAGGAGGCGTTCACTGTCGCCGTCTTGTCCGTCATCGCGCCTTCAAAGAGGGGATAGTCCCCGTAGGAGAAGAAGAACCGGCAAGCCCCGTCCGCGAGGGTGACGCCGACGGGATATTCTTTTCCCTCCGTGATCGGCAGGGAGTAACGCGCCGCGTATTTGACCGACCAGCCGGTCAGCCGCGTCACGAGCACGGTGTCCGATCCCGCGTCGATCTGGAAGGCGTACCCCGCGCCGCTTTCCGAGAGGACGGTGAGCCGCTCGGAGGAGCCGGGCGTGAGCGTCGCGGTAAAGGACTCGCCTTTTTTCAGAGTGAGCGCCTCGGCGACGGGTTTCAGGGAGCGGATCTCCACGTTTTTGACGCAGCCGACGCCGCCGTCGTTGTAGAGCCGCAGACCGACAAGGCCGGAGGTCGCGGAGAGGACGTCGTTTTTGCTGTCCCCCAGCCGGTATTCATAACGGAAAACCTCTTCTCCCGTCGCGTTGTCGCGGACGGTATAAACGAGATAGTCGGCGACGGCGAGGACCCGCAGGTGCAAGCTCGTCCCGACCTTGGTAACGTCTTTTTCCGAGACGAAGAAGTTGCCCTTCCAGCCGCCGTCGTCGGAGGCGGCGCCGAAGGCGCCGAGACCGCCGTCCTTGCCGATGAAGGCAAGATAGCCGTAAAAGGAGTTGGCGCTCGCGCCGCTTACTTTGTCCTTGTCGGCGCGGACGATCAGCCCGCCGCCTGCCCGGTGATCGACAAAATCGAACTCCGCGATAAAGTCGCCGAGCTCACCGGTGTCAAAGAGGAGGGTGGAGTAGTCTCCCCGTTTCGTGGTGCGGAACTCTCCGTTCTCAAATCGGATCGAGCCGTAAAGCGGCTTCACTTTGGCTCCCGCCTCCGCGTCCGAGGAGGAGAAAACAAGCGAGGAGTCCTCCGGCGCCGTGAAGCGGACCGTCCCCTCCGGCTCCGCCTGTGCGTCCGTTTCCGTGCCGGACGGCTCCGTCGTGTCGGCGGGCGGTGCGGACGGCGTGCAGGAGGAAAGCAGAAGGACGCCTGCCAAAAGCAGAACGTACAGTTTTTTTGCGTGTTTCATCGGGGATCTCCCTTTCGATTATTAGATATTCCATTTTATCATATTTTTTCTTAAAAAGCAAGAGCGAGCGGCTGAGGCGCCGTTT
>JAFSSQ010000073.1 GCA_017450965.1 Clostridia bacterium | reverse complement strand
TGGGCGCGACCGCCGCCGCCAACAAAGCGAAACGGGGGACCGTTTCCACCGTCGTGACCCGCGCGCCGGAGGCGGTCACCAAGGCGCCCGCCGCCGTTACCTCCCGTCCGGCGCCCGAGACGCGCGCGCCGGGGACGGAGCCGGCCGAGAGCGCCGCCGCGCCGGAAACGGACAAGCCCGCGCCGACGGCCGCGCCCGTCGCCGATACGCTGCCGACCTTCCTCTCCCCCGTGCGGGGCTCGGTCGGAAAAGCGTACAGCGGGAGCGCGCTGGTCTGGTCCGATACGATGAACGACTACCGCGTGCACGGCGGGCTTGACCTGTCCGCGTCCGTCGGAGACGCGGTGACCGCGCCCGCCGACGGCGTGGTGAAGGAGATCTGGAAGGATCCGATGATGGGCTGGTGCATCTCCCTCTCCCACGCGGGCGGAGCGGTGCTGACGGTCAAAAACGTCGCCGCCGACTTCCCGGACGGGATCACGCCCGGCAAAGAGGTGCGGGCGGGCGAGCTGATCGCCGCCGTCGGGGACGGGGCGCTCGCCGAGCTGGCGGAGGCGCCGCACGTCCACGTGGAGCTGGAGATCGACGGGACGCGCGTCGATCCCGCGCGCTATCTCGCCGTCTCCTCTCTCGCTCCGGCGGGCGAGGATTACGAGGACCGGTGAAAAGAGGGGGTCCGGCGTTTTTCGCCGGACCTCCTCTTTTTCGTCTTCCTCTTGCATTTGCCGTTTCGGTGTTGTAAAATAAAAGAACAACGTTATGAATACCGGTAAAGGAATCATCCGATGAAAAAACTGCCTCTACTCCTTCTCCTCTGCGCGGCGCTCCTCCTCGTCTCCTGCACCGCTTCCGGCGGGGAAACGGATACGACGCCCGCCGTGACCGGCGGCGCGGAAACGGATACCGCGGAGACCGGCGCCGCCGCCGGTCTGGCGGAGATATACAGCTCCCCTCTGACGGAAGACGGGCGCTACCCGATCCGCGCGCTTGACTATGTGACGCTTTCCTCCCTCTCCCTCACCGTCCCCGCCGACGTCCACACCGCGACGGAGGACGAGGTGGCGGCACAGATCGGCGGGATCCTCAACGCCTTTGCCGACAAGGAGATCCATCTTGACCGGGAGGTCCGCGTCGGCGATACCGTCAATATCTCCTACGTCGGAACGATCGACGGCGTCGCCTTTTCCGGCGGCTCGACCGGAGAAGACGGGACCGACGTCGTCATCGGCTACACCTCTTATATCGACGACTTTCTCTTCCAGCTCGTCGGCGCGAGACCGGGAGACCGCGTGGAGGTGAAGGTGACCTTCCCCGAGGATTACGGCAACGAAGAGCTGAACGGCAAAGCGGCGGTCTTTGACACCACCGTCAACTATATCCTCTCCACGCCGGAGCTGACCGACGAGTTCGTCGGCGAAAAGCTCTCCGGCTACGGCGTCTCCACGGCGGAGGAGTTTATCCGCTTCATCCGGGAGGATTACGCGGACAGCAAGATCCGCACGTGGATCGCGGGTCAGATCCGCGAGGGGATCGAAGTGAGCGAGGTGCCGGCCGCGCTGATCGGGCATCAGCAGGACCAGATGATCTCCTATTACAGAGAGTACGCGCAGTCCTACGGGATGACGCTGGAAACCTTCCTGAAAAACTACGCCGGGATGACCGAGGAGGAGCTGATCGCCGAGACCCGCCCGGACAACGAATCGCAGGCGCGCTACGTTCTCGTCTGCCAGGCGATCGCCGAGCTCGGTGAGATCGTCACGGACGACGCGGCGGTCGCGGACTACTTCAAGGCGCAGGCCTCCTACTACGGCAGCGAGGATTACAGCAGCTTTATCACCTACTACGGCGCGCCCTACGTGCGCCAGATCGTCATGCAGAATCAGGCGCTCGACCTGCTCGTCGAGCGGATGATCAAGGGGTAAAAGGATCTTTTGGGATCGGAAAGGAAACCAGATGAAAAACAGAAAGCGGGCGCTCTCGCGTCTTCCGGTCTTGCTTGCGGCTTGCCTTCTCTTCGCCGCGCTCGCCGCCGGCGAGGTTTTCGCCGCGGGCGGGCTGACGGTCTCCGTCTCCTCGGTCGAGGGAACGGTCGGGGAGGAGGTGCGCGTTTCCCTGCGGGTGGAAAAAAACCCGGGGGTGCGTTCCCTTTCCTTCACGCTCGGGTACGATCCCGCCGTCCTCACGCCGGTACGGGCGTCGTACGGGGAGGCGTTCGGCTCCGATTACGCCACGCCGGTCGTACTCGGCGGGGAGAGCCCGATCGTCTTTAACCGCGTCTTCCGGGAGGAAAACAAAAACGTCGGCGTGTTCGCCGAGGTGACCTTCCGGATCCTCTCCGCTCCGGCGGCGGAAACGGCCCTCTCCCTCGCGCGGCGGGGCGAGACGGGCTGGACGGTGCTGGCAAACGGCGCGGAAGCGGAGATGACCTTCTCAAACGGGAAGGTAACGGTCCGCCCGGCGGAAACGGCGTCCGCCGACCCGATCGAAACGCGGACCGCGGAAACGGGCGCGGAAACCTCGCCCGCCGCAACGGACAAAGCGGAAACGGGAACCGCCGCAACGGGCAAAACGGAAACGTCGTCCGCGGCGACGGACGACCCGACGGGAAGCGCCGCGCCGGGGACGGAAACCGGGGCCGTACAGATCGACCCGCCCCCGGAAAAAAGCAGTCTTCTTTGGCCGATCCTTGCCCTTGCCGCCGCCGTCGCGGCCGTCGTTTTGCTGCTGATCCGGCAGACGAAGAAAAAGAAATAAAAAAGAAAAAATCTGCGCCGCAATTCCTTGACAGACGCGGCGGCGGATGCTATACTATATCGGTAACCGACCGCCGCCGGTCCCGGCGGCTCTCTGCCCGTGGCACAGCTGGATAGCGCGTGAGACTCCGACTCTCAAGGTCGCAGGTTCGAATCCTGTCGGGCAGGCCAGCAAAAAGAGCATCGCAATTGCGATGCTCTTTTTGCCATGATGTTTGCCCTGACGGGCAAATGATGTGCGCTTCGCGCATGATGCCGCTTCGCTGATGATGTGTCCTGCGGGACATGGGGGCAAACATCTCATCACTGTGAGCGATAGCGAACAACATCATTTCGGAGCAATGCGGAGAAACATCATTAGCCGCCTTTGGCGGCGGCATCATTTTGGGCTATTTTGCGGAGGTACTATCACTATGAGAACCGACGCTTTAAGACAGATTGAAAATCAAATATATTTGTGTTATAATAAACAGAGAGAAATCGACAAATCGGGATTTGCGGAGGTAAAGATGGTAATAATTATAACGGGAGCATCCCATGTAGGGAAAACGATTCTGGCACAACGGATGCTTGAGAAATACAAATACCCTTATTTTTCAATTGACCATTTGAAAATGGGACTTATTCGTAGCGGCATTACTGATCTCACCCCAGAAGACGATGATGAACTTACAGACTATCTTTGGCCAATCGTTCGAGAGATAATAAAGACTGCTATTGAGAATGAGCAGAACCTTATTGTTGAGGG
>JAFSSQ010000072.1 GCA_017450965.1 Clostridia bacterium | reverse complement strand
CCCTGAACGCGCTCCTCGTGGAAATGGACGGCCTCGAGACGCAGGAAGGCGTGATCGTGATCGCCGCGACCAACCGAGTCGACGTGCTCGACCCCGCCCTGCTCCGCCCCGGCCGTTTCGACCGGCAGATCGTCATCGCGGCGACTAACCGCCCGGATATCCTCGACCCCGCGCTGCTCCGCCCCGGCCGTTTCGACCGGCAGATCACCGTCGGCTACCCGGACATCAAGGGCAGGGAAGCGATCCTCAAGGTCCACGCCAAGGGCAAGCCCTTCGAGGCGAACGTCGATCTCGCCCGCGTGGCGCAGCAGACCGTCGGCTTCACCGGAGCCGATCTCGCCAACCTCCTGAACGAAGCGGCGCTCCTCGCCGCCCGCAAGCGCAAGGCGCTGATCGGGATGAACGATATCGAGGAGGCGTCCCTCAAGATCATCGTCGGCACGCCGAAAAAGTCGATGAAGATCAAGGAAGAGGAAAAACGCAAGACCGCCTATCACGAGGCGGGGCACGCCATCGTCGCCCACAAACTGCCCACGCAGGATCCCGTTCAGCTCATTTCCATCGTCCCCAGCGGCAGGGCGCTCGGCTATACCCTCACGCCGCCCGCGGAGGATAAATACAGCGAGTACCGGCGCTCTCTCTCCGAGCAGATCGCCATGCTCCTCGGCGGCCGCGCCGCGGAAGCGATCGTCTTCGACGACGTGTCCGCCGGCGCTTCCAACGACATTCAGCGCGCCACCCAGCTCGCCCGCAAGATGGTCATGCGCTTCGGCATGAGCGACGAGCTCGGCCCGATGACCTTCGGCAGCGAACACGGGGAGGACGAGATCTTCCTCGGCCGCGACTTCTCAAACGAGCGCAACTATTCGGAGGAGACCGCCGCCAAGATCGACGCGGAGATCCGCCGCATCATCGAGGAGGCGTACGCCAAAGCGCGCGAGATCCTCTCGGAAAACCGCGATAAGCTCGACTTCGTCGCCGAGTTCCTCGTCTCGCACGAGACGATGGACGATAAGCAGTTCGCCGCCGCGATGGACGGGGAGGTCTCCGTGGAAGAGCTGGAGGCCATGACCGCCGAAAAGCGCCGCGTCAGCGAGGAGGAAAACGCCGCCCGCCGCAAAGCGGAGGAGGAAGAGGAGCGCGAACGCGCCGAGCGCGAGGAGCGCGAAGAGCGTGAGGAACACGCCTCCCGTTTCAACCCCTTCGACGGCGACGGCCCCGCCCCGGCCGACCCCGACGGGGATAGTAAATCGGAATAACTTCCTTTTCTGAAGAAAAGGAAGCGAAAAGACTTTTCAAAAAAGGGTGAAAAAGAAAGTCACCGTATTCCAGGCAAATCAAATAGGGAAGCCGCCCCGGTACGAACGGGGCGGCTTGCTCTTGCCGTTCGTTTTTTTTTGCAACCTTCCCCCGCCGCGCGGACAAGCGCGCGAACCGTTTTCTCCGTTTTTTGTATGGGCTCGCCCGTTTTTTTGCATTGACTTTTTGCCGTTTTTATGGTAAAAATAAGAAAAAACGATTCGGCACAAACCGGAAAGGGATCAGGATGAAAAAAAGAAAGATCGCGTTGTTCTTGCTGACCGCTTTTCTTTGCGGGGCGCTTCCCGCCTGCGCGGGCGGCTCCCCTCTTCCCGAGGAGAAGACCGGAACCTTACCCGCGGAGAGCGCGGAGCAGACGGAGACGCCGGAAACGGAGACGCCGCCGAAGGCCGGTCCGGTCCGCGTTCTTTTTATCGGAAACAGCCATACGTATTTTAACGATATGCCGACGATCTTCGGAGAGATCGCGGCGGCGGACGGACGGGAGATCGAGGTCAAGTCCGTTCTGAAGGGCGGCTGGACGCTGGAAAAGCACGCAAACAAAACCGACGAATGCGGCGAGCAGATCGAAAAGATGCTGCAGGAGGAACGCTTTGACTACGTGATCCTCCAGGAAAACAGCGATATGCTGATGTCGACCGCCTATTATCCGACCCGATATGAAAAGGCGGTCGCTTCCCTGGTCGGTCGGATCCACAAAAACGGCGCCGAACCGATCCTCTATTCTACCTGGGGCAACTGGCTCGAAAAGAATACGATGGATACGGAAAAGACCCGCACACTCGCCAAACGAAATACCGCGATCGGGCGGGAGCTCGACGTTCCCGTCGCTTACGCGGGATTCGCTTTTATGAAAGTGTATTCCGACCCGGCAAACCGGATCAAACTTCACTATACGGATAACCATCACCCCTCTCTCTACGGCAGCTGCCTTGCGGCGATGACGATCTACGCGACCGCGTTTCCGGATTCGGATATCCGGGCGGTCCCCTATCACGGTAAGATCTCCGAGGCCTTCGCGGCTACCCTCAAAAACGCGGCGTACGAAGTCGTGAAGGATCCGGCTCCGTTTCTGGAAGGATAAAAAAGGTTTCCGTTTCAAAAAACCGACCCGGTCGTCCGGGTCGGTTTTTTCTTGTCCTCGAAAACCACGCGATAGTCGCGTGGTTCAAAAGAGGTTAACCGGTGAGGGGAAAAACCTCCGATTGTGATAGAATAAGGAAGGCCTGCCGGCCAACCGAAGGAAACACAAACGGAGGTTTTTTGGATGAAGAAAGAAAATATGGACATAAGCAGTTCAGCGCACACGAAATGGAATGGCAAGTATCATATCGTATTTGCCGTCACCCGCTGAGGCGCGGCGGGTCGGCCGCCGGAACTTGTGTCCTCTCCCGTTTTTTGAAAAGTCTTTTCGCCTGCTTTTCTTCAGAAAAGCAGGGCTTTTCGCTTCCTTTTCTTCAGAAAAGGAAGGTCTTGCCTTTTTCTCTCTTTTTTGCTACAATAAAGAAAAAAGCCGAACGGAGAACGCCATGCCGCGCTTTCACACTTTTTTCTTTGACCTGGACGGGACGCTGACCGATCCCGCGCTGGGGATCACCTCCTCGCTGCAGAGGGGGCTGGAGGCGTGCGGGATCGAGCCGCCGCCGCGCGAAGCGCTGACCCGCTTTATCGGGCCGCCGCTGGATGAGACCTTTTCCGGCGCGTTCGGGATGGACGCGGACGGGATCCGGCGCGCGACCGCGGGCTTCCGCGCGTATTTTGCCGAGCGCGGGATCTTTGAAAACGTCCTCTACCCCGGTGTCCCGGAGATGCTTTCCTCTCTGCGGGAGGCGGGGGCGACCCTCTGCATCGCCACCTCCAAGCCGGAGGAGTTTGCCGTGCGGATCGCCGAGCACTTCGGGATCGCGCGCTACTTTACCCGGATCGCCGGCGCCGCGATGGACGAAACGCGCACCAACAAGGCGGAGGTCATCGCGTATCTCGAGGACGGGATCGGCCTTTCCTCGCCGGAGGGGGTCCTGATGATCGGCGACCGCCGCCACGACGTAACGGGCGCGCGGGCGCGGGGGATCCCGACCGTCGGCGTTCTCTACGGCTACGGCTCGGAAGAAGAACTGCGCGGCGCGGGCGCTTTTGCGCTCGCCGCCACGGTAGGTGAGCTTTCCCGGCTTCTGCATTCCTTTTTGAAATAACCGCCCTTTCTCCGGCATATTCTGTAAAAAAACCTTTTCGAGGAGCTTATGCCGGACAAGAGCTGCGGGATCCTGCTCTGCGGGTCGAGCGGGAGGATGGGACGCGCCGTCGCGGAGGCGGCGGAGGAGAAGGGGTGCCGGATCCTCTGCGGAGTTGATCTCTACCCCGCGCCCGCCTCCTTTCCCGTTTTTCCCTCGCTTTCTTTGGTCGAGGAGCGGCCGGACGCCGTGATCGACTTTTCCTATCACGCGTTTACGCCCGAGGTGCTCGCTTTTTGCGTTTTGCACGGCCTGCCCGCCGTGATCGCCGCGACCGGGCAGACCGAGGAGGAGGAAGCCGCCGTGCGGGAGGCCTCCGCCCGCATCCCCGTCCTCCGCTCGGGCAATCTTTCCCTCGGCGCGGCGCTGCTCGCCCGCCTCGTTTCTCTGACGGCGGCGGCCGTCGGCTGGGACGCGGAGATCACGGAGGAGCACCACGCCGCCAAGCTCGACGCGCCGAGCGGCACCGCCCTGATGCTCGCGGAGGCGATCCGCGCCGCCCGCGGCGGCGGGGAATACGTCTACGACCGGCGGCTCGCCCGCCGCCCGCGCGATCCGGGCGAGATCGGCATCCATTCTCTGCGCGCCGGCGGGATCGTCGGTCGGCACGAGGTCCTGTTCGCCTCCGGCGGCGAGGTCCTGCGCCTTTCGCACGAGGTTTCCGGCCGCGCCGTGTTCGCCGAGGGGGCGCTTGCCGCCGCCCGCGCGCTCACCGGCCTGCCGCCGGGCTTTTATACCCTTTCCGATATCCTGTTCCCCTAAATAAAGACGTTCAAGGAGAAGATCATGCTGGCTACCGTTTACAGCGCCGGACTCTGCGGGATCGACGGATTTGAAGTGACCGTGGAGTGTTCCGCCCAGAAAAAGATGGAGCAGTTCGACATCGTCGGACTGCCGGACGCCGCCGTCAAGGAGGCAAAGGACCGCGTGCGCACCGCCTGCGAGAACAGCGGCTTCCGCTTCCCGGAGCTGACGCTCACGGTCAATCTCGCGCCCGCCGGCCGCAAAAAGGAGGGCTCCGGGTTCGATACGGCGATCCTCGTCGCCATCCTGCGCTGCACCGGCGTACTGCCCGCGTCGGTCCCCCTTGAGGAATACGCGTTTATCGGGGAGCTTTCTCTCTCCGGCGCGCTGCGCGCCGTCCCCGGCGTGCTGCCGCTGGTGCTCGCCGCGCGGGACGCGGGGCGGAAGGCGGTTTTCGTTCCCGCCGTCTGCGCCGCGGAGGCCTCCGTGGCGGAGGGGATCACCGTCTACCCCGCGGAAAGTATCACGGCGATCCTGCGCCATTTGCGCGGGGAGGAGCGGATCGCGCCCGCCATTTTTGACCGCTCCGCTTACTTTTCCCGCCTGCCGGAGGGTCTGCCGGACTTTTCCGACGTGCGGGGGCAGGCGCGCGCCAAACGCGCGCTGGAGATCGCCGCGGCGGGCGGCCACAACGTCCTGATGATCGGCCCGCCCGGCTCCGGCAAGTCGATGCTCGCGCGCCGGCTGCCCGGGATCCTGCCGGATATTACCTATGAGGAAGCGCTGGAGACGACCAAGGTCTATTCCGTATCCGGGCTGCTCCCGGAGGGCGTGGCGCTGATGAACGTCCGCCCCTTCCGCTCCCCGCATCACACGATGTCCGCGCCCGCGCTGGTCGGCGGCGGACAGATCCCCCGCCCCGGCGAGGTCTCCCTCGCGCACAACGGGGTCCTGTTCCTCGACGAGTTCCCCGAGTTCTCGAAAAGCGCGTGCGAGGCGCTCCGCCAGCCGCTGGAGGACGGGGAGATCACCGTCACCCGCGTGCAGGGCCGCGTCAAATATCCCTGCCGCTTCATGCTCGTCTGCGCGATGAACCCCTGCCGCTGCGGCTATTTCGGCCACCCGACCAAGCCCTGTACCTGCCGCGCCGACGACGTGAAAAAGTACCTCTCCAAGATCAGCGGCCCGCTCTCCGACCGGGTGGATATCCAGATCGAGGTCCCCGCCGTCAGCTACGACGAGATGACGGGGAAGGCGGAGGGGGAAAGCTCCGCCGCGATCCGCGCCCGGGTCAACGCCGCCCGCGCCGCTGCTCTCCGCCGCTTTGCCGCGGCGGGCGTGTCCGACCGCTTTTGCAACGCCGATATGGACGCGCGGGAAACGCGCCGCTGGTGCGTCCCCGAACAAGACGCCGCGCGGCTGCTCGAGCTCTCCTTCCGCAAACTCGGGATGTCCGCCCGCGGCTACGACAAGATTCTGCGCGTCGCCCGCACCATCGCCGACCTCGCGGGGAGCGAAACGATCCGCGCCGAACACGTCGCGGAAGCGATCCAGCTCCGCTCCCTCGACCGGGACTTCTTCAAAAACTGAAAAAACGTCCGAAAAAAAGCCGATCTGAAAACAGATCGGCTTTTCTGTTATTATCTTTGTTCACGCCTTCTCCCGCCCGGCAGCGAAAGGGTCTTCCCCGCAGAGATAGCAAAGCGGCTCGCCGTAGGTCTTTTCGTAGACCGCGCGGGCGAAGGCGGCGTTCTCTTTCCGCATCGCTTCGGCGTTTTCGCGGACGGAGAGGGCGGGATCGGGGAAGATCGGCTCGCCGACGTGAACGGTATAGGCGACGTTATCGGGCAGGAGCGGGAGGGCGGGATCCTTCTCCCGGAGAGTGACGAAGCAGGGGACGACGGGGACGCCGTTTTTCGCCGCGAAGTGGAAAGCGCCGATCCGGTAGGGCCGGGGCTTTTTGTAGTTCCACCACATCGCCTGTTCGGGGTAAACGAGCAGAAAGTCCCCGCGCGCGAGGATCTCGCCCACGGCGCGTTCAAGCAGCCCCATCGTTTTCACCGAGGAGGAGAGGGGGAGGGTGTCCGCGTACCGCAAAAACCATCCGAGGATACCGGGGATAAAGTAGTTGCCCTCCCGGATCAGCTTCCAGAGGCGGTGTTTGCCGGGGGCGCGGGAGGCGGCGTACCGCACGGCAAGACTTTCAAAACGGTCAAAGTGGTTGCTCGTGAAGACGGCGCCGCCGGTGAGGGAGGCGAGATGTTCCGCGCCGGCGAGGGTCATACCGTATTTGCGCCGGAAGAAAGGGAAGGCGGCTCGCTCGGCAAGCCGGGCGAAGAAGCCGTTTACCCGGAACTTTGCCGTTTTGCGAAGGTAGTCGACGTCCTCCGGGGTCAGCGTGCGGGAGGGGGGATCCTCCTCTGCGTTCTCAAAAAACCACTCCCCGCCCCGCGTTTCGTATTCCCGGATCCGCTCGAGAACGGCGATCCGGTCAGGCGTGAGCGATTTCGCTTGTTTCTTCATCATAAAGGGCGATCTCCCGTTTTGGGGCGAGGAGGACGCGGCGGAAGTTATCGGGCGAGTCGATGATCCTTTGCGCGGAGCGGCGGAGCATCGCGCCCGCCTCCTCGTTTGCGCGCCGCCCCTCCTCGGAGAAGGCGGCCTTTGCCGCGGCGATCCGCGCGGCGTAAGGGGAGCGCGCGGCGTACCGGTCGAAGTATTCGCTGTACGGTACGTGATCGTAGAGCCACGGCTTGAAGTACATATTGTAGTGGATCAGCCGGAGCTTGCCGCAGGGGGAGGAGTCGACCGTCATGCGGTTCCACTCCCGGCCGAGGTAGCGGACGCGCCCGCGGCAGATCACGTTGAGATAATCCTGGTCGGGGCAGATCGTGTCAAAGCCGTAGGTGTTGAGGAGGGAAAGGAAGGTCCCGGCAAGGTCGATCTCCCGCATGGCGGCGAGGTCCATCACCAGCACCCCGGAGTTGAAGTAGGAGCGGTAGCCGTCCGTCCCCACGCCCTCCTCGGCGTAGCGGCGGAAGATCTCCTCGCTTTCGATCACCGCGTCCGGCACGGCGGCGACGAGGCAGCCGCGCAGCGGGGTGTCGTAAAGACGGCCGACGTCGGCGAGCAGGACGGTGTCCGCGTCGAGGTAGACCGCCCTCTCCAGCCGCGGGAACATCGCGGGGATAAAGAGCCGGAAGTAGATCGAGAGACTGTAATAGTCGCGCAGGGAGAGCTTGCCGGCGATGCCGCGCAGCCGGGCGGAAACGTCGGAAAAGGAGAGGGACACGTTCGGGGGCAGCATCGCGCGGAGAGTGCGCTTGCTCTTTTCGCTCATATCGTTTTCCAGCACCGTCACGCGGTAGGTGCGCTTTGGGTCGGCGTGCTCCGCGAGGGAGAGCAGGGAGACGGAGAGATAGGGGACGTAGGTCTCGTCGCAGGCGTAAAAGACGGATACGGGTTCCTTTTCTTTCATCTGGTTTCCTCCTCGAAGGTATGTTTTAAGGCGAACGCCTCGTCGAGCAGCGCGTCGTAGCGGCGGGTGAGCGTCTGTTTGACCAGATCCGGCTGCCACGGCTTGATCGTGCGGGTGTGGAAATAGGGCAGCCAGAGGATCGTTTTGGTAAAGTGCTGGATCACCGTGTCCGGGCGGTCGTATTTTTTTTGCTCGTTGAAGCGGCGGGGAAGCAGCTTGTTGCGTTTGGTGCAGCGGTAAAGGGCGGTCTGATCGGGGAGAAAGAGCCGCTTTCTCGCGCACAGGTCGGCGGCGGCGGCAAAAAGTCCGGTCCGGCGGATCTCCGGCAGATTGAGGAGCATCACGCCGGAGTTGAAGTAGTGCCGGCCCATAAAGATCTTTCCGTAGTAGTCGAGGACGGCGCCGTATTCGTACCCCGTAAGGTCGGTGTCAAAGAGCTCGGCGAGGTCGCCGTTTATCACGGTGTCCGCGTCGAGGTAAAGGACCTTCTCCGGCAGGTCGAGCTTGTCGGCAAACAGCCGGAGAAAGCAGTAGGGGGAGTAGGAGGTCGCGGCGTTCGGGGAGGAAAGGAGCTTTTCCCGGTAGAGAGCGCCGATATCCAGCAAGGAAACGGCGTTTTGCGGATTTTCCTTTTGCAGGACCCGCAAAAGAAAGGCGCGCTGCGCTTCCGTGATCGGCGTAAACGCCGCGTTTTGGTCGGTGAGATCCATCGTTAAGAGGGTGACGGAGAGGGGACGGGAAGCGTGCCGCGCGGCGGAGAGGGCGGAGATGAGGATCCCGTCAAAGACCTTTTCGTTTCCCGCGTAGAGGAGAGAAATCATATCGCACGTTCTCCTTTTTTTCGTTTTTCGTAGCGGACGGGGCTCCAGGTGCTCTCTTTCGCGCGCTCGGTTATCGTCCGGTAAACGGCGTCGCGCAGGTTTTTCTGCGCCTGCCGGGGGTCCTCCCCTTCCGGAAAAAAGGGCCCGTCGAGGAAAACGGTAACGCGCGGGGTCCTCCGGAAGCGGCGGCGGGAGAAGGTCGTGGTCGCCGCGTAGGCGGGAACGCCGAACTTCACCGGATAGCGGAAAGCGTCGTCGGGGAAGTCCCGGATCGCGGTGCAGTAGGGCCAGACGTGCGCCTCCGGGTAAAGGGCGACGCAGGCGCCGTCCGCGAGGTGAGTTTTGAGCCCCGAGAGAAAGGCGCGCGCCCCCGCAAGAGAGGAGGGCAGCGGCAGGGCGCCGCAGAGGAGGATAAACGGCCTTGTCGCGGGGAGGGCGACGTTGTCCGGGCTGACGATCACGCGCACCTTGCGGGGAAAGACGGCAAGCGAGGGGGAAAAGGCATCCCCCGCGAGGAGGGTGTGGTTTGCGTAGAGGAAAAAACCCCGCCCCTTTTCGGGGAGAGCGGCCGCCCGGACGAGCCGGTACCCGAACCTGATCTTCATATAGAGGAACGCAAAGGGCGTCATCACGCACCGGTAGACGAAAAAGGCGGCGGCGCGCCGGAAAAACGAGCGCGGCGCGTAGTCGAGCGAGGCGGGGACCTCGTAGGGCGGGCGCGTCACGCCGGCAAAATCGTCGGTGCGCTCATCGTCGTAATAGACGGTTCTGACAGTCGGCTCTTTCACGGCGGTCCCCCTTTTTTCGTTCGTTCGGTCTTATTATAAAAAGGGAGCGGGCCGGGCGCAAGGAAATCTTCGCGCTCTCCGCTCTCCTTTTCGGCAAAAGAAAAGTAGAGCGGAGAGATCCGCTCTACGAATAGTAGAATGGGCGTTTTTTCAGTGTTTTTTGAGCATCGCGCAGAGGAAAACGATCAGCTCCGCCGGGATCAGCAGCAAAAAGATCTGCCAGATGCGGTAGCTGAGCAGGGCGACGTAGACGGTCATCGCGATACTGACGAGCAGGACGCCGATGATGATAAAATTGTGCTTGCCGCGGTTCCAGACGGAATTGAGGACGAGGATCAGCACGAACGCCGCCGGCAGCGCGTAGACGAAGATCTCCGGCAGACTTTTCACCGTGGCGCCGAGGATCACGTAGATCAGCATGGCGAGCAGCCACATCCCGCACACCGAGATCCCGGCGACGAGGGTGCGGTTGGAGAACTTTTTTCGTTCGGTCTTTTGCAGGGAGTAGGAGAGCTCCCCGCCGCCGCGGTGATCGGTAAACAGCGCGTCGACGGGAACGCCGAAGACCTCGCTCAGCGCTTTGAGGGTGTAGGCATTGGGCGCGGCCTCTCCGCGCTCCCATTTGGAGATCAGCTTGTCGGAATAATTGAGCTGCTCCCCGAGCTCCGCCTGCGTCATACCCGCGGCCTGCCGGAGAGAAGAGATATTATCGGCGATGATCAGGTTCAGTTCTTCCATTTCACGCGTTCCTTTGAAAAAAGGGTATCGATCTTTTCCCATTATACCACCGCTTTTTTCAAATGACAAGAGTTTTTCCCGATCTCGCGGCAGGGGAAGACGGGAGACCCCCGTAACTTTTTCGGGATTTCCGGTATTTTCCTGCCGTTTTTGCATAAGATAAGAGCAACGAAACCGGGCGGAGGATCCGCCGAAAAGGAGAAAACATGAAGAAAAAAACCGATTGGACGCTGCTTTGCCTCTGCGTCGTCGTGACGCTTGCCGTCGGCTTTGCGGGCAACCTGCTCGGCGGCAACACGGAAGATATCTACCCGCAGCTCGAAAAACCCCCGCTCTCGCCGCCCGCCGCCGTTTTCCCGGCAGTATGGGCGATCCTCTACCTGCTGCTCGGGATCGGGATCTATTTCATCGCGGAGCAAAAGAGCGCGTACGGCAAAGGGACGCTCGGCTTTTACGCTGTGACGCTGGCGGCCAACGCCCTCTGGCCGCTCTGGTTCCGCCGGCTGCATCTCTACACCTTTGCCGCTTTCTGGATCGGCGCGATGGTCGTCCTCGCCGCGATCCTCATCTATCGCGCGCGGCGGGAGTCGAAGACGGCGGCGTGGCTCTTTACCCCCTACCTTCTCTGGCTTTTCTTTGCTCTGTATCTCAACGTCGGCGTCGCCGTCCTCAACTGAACGGGACCCCCTTCTCCCCGCCCTTTCCGGCGGGGAGATTTTTTTGTTTGAGAAGCGGTTGAAAAAACGAACGGGATATGGTAAAATGGAAAAAAGACCGACGCACGGCGCCGAAAGGAGCAAACATGAAAGGACCGCTCGACGGGTTTTACGAAAGCGGCTACGACTACTACGCGGAGCTGCGGGGAAACGTCCTCTCCCTGCGCGATTACGCCAGAGTTCCGATCCTCCGGACCGAGATCCGCTACGACCGGACGGCGGCGGAAAAAAAGGAAAGGACGGAGATCGCCTTTGAAACGGGCGGCTTCCGGTACGGAGAGACCTCGCCCGTGATGATCGCGATGACCTCGCTCGTCTTCGACGGAGAGGATTTTCTCCTCACCACCTACTACGAGCTGCTCGACCGCCGGACCGAATACCGGCTGAAAAAGGTCGATCACGGCCCGTTCGACTACATCCGGATCCGGGACAAAGAGATCTTGCCGCGGGTCGCCGGCGTCTGGTACGGGTGCGGCCGGGACGGCAGGGAAAACGGCGAAACGCTCGAGATCAAAAAAAACGAGCTTTCCTTCTGCTATGACGGGCAGCCGCTTTGCAAGATGAAGATCCACGCCGCCTCCTACGACTGCGACCCCGGTACGGTCCTCCTCATTTCGGAGGATCTGACCGCAAAGTCCCTCGGCGCCTGGTCCTTCCTCACCGTCGGGGAGAAGATGCTGACCTGCTATCCCCAGATCACCGACGTAACGCCCCCGATGAGCGTCTACCTGCGCCGCGAGGACGTGGGGAAGATCCCGCTCCCGCCGGAGGCGCTGCGGGAGGCGAGAAACGCCATGCTCCGGCGCGAGGAGCCGCCGGTAACGGTCGACGAAATCAGAACGGAGGAGAATGCGAAATGAACGAGAAAACCAACGTCGTAAAAGCCCGGATCGAGATCCCGCTCAATTCCCACAACAAGTACGAGATGGATCCCGAGGACGGGCAGATCCGGCTGGACCGGGTCCTTTATTCCGCGATGAGTTATCCCGCCGAGTACGGCGTCATCGAGAACACGCTGGCGCCGGACGGCGACGCGCTCGACATCCTCGTGATCTGCAAATATCCCACCTTCCCCGGCTGCATCGTTCCCGCGCGGGTGCTCGGGTATCTCACGATGATCGATAACGGGCTCCTTGATTACAAGCTGATCTCGGTCGTCGCGTGCGACCCCCGCTACGCGGACGTGAAGGATCTTTCCGATCTGCCCGCTTTTGAGCTCGAGGAGATCGAAAACTTTTTTGATAATTACAAGGTCCTCCAGAAGATCCCGGTGGAAACGAAGGGCTACCGCGGGGTCGCGGAGGCGATGGAGATCATCGAGGAGTGCCGCCGGGCGTTCTGGGAAAAGAAAAAGGAGGAATCCAAATGAAAGAGCTGTTCCACCGCGTCAGCATCCGCCGTTTTGAAGACCGACCGGTCGAGGAGGAGAAGATCACGGAGATTTTGCGCGCCGCGATGCAGGCCCCCTCGGCGAAAAACCAGCAGCCGTGGGAGTTCTATGTGATCAAAGACAAGGAGACCATCCGGCGGCTGGCGGCGTCCGGCCCCTATTCCCGCCCGGCGGAGACCGCGCCCGTCGTGATCGTGCCGGTCTACCGGACCGACTGCGCCGCGCCGGCGTTTGCCGAGGTGGATCTGAGTATCGCCACGGAAAACCTCTGGCTGATGACCGACGCTCTCGGGCTCGGCGGCGTTTGGATCGGGACGGCGCCGATCGAGGAACGGATGCGGGCGGTCGAGGAGATCCTCTCTCTCCCCGCCGGTCTGCGCGCCTTCGCCGTTTTCCCACTCGGCTATCCGGCGGAGGAAAAAGAGCAAAAAGACCGCTTTGACCCCGCGCGGATCCACCGCATCGGCTGATCGAAAAAACAACCCCCGGACTTCCAAAGGAAGTCCGGGGGCGCTTTTCCGTTACGCTTTTTCCCACGGGCGGTTGATCCGCTCCGCGAGGATCGTTTTCTGCGCCCGCCGTGCCGTCGGCGGGCAGAGGGGGCGTGCGGTCGCAAGCCGCAAAAAACAGCAGAAAAACCAGCGGAAATAAAAGGGAAATCAGTCTTCCGGTTCGTTTCATCGCGAAATGTTTCCCGTTTATCGAATATTCCCCGGTTTTGTTGTTCGATACTTGTCTAATATTCAACAATCCTTTTCTGTCGGGCTTTTCTTTGTTTTAGCAGAGCAACCGGCGGGTTGCAAAACCGCGCCGGCTTTCGTCAAGCGGGTTTTACCGTTGTTCCCACGGGCGGTTGATCCGCTCCGCGAGGATTTCTTTCTGCGCCCGGTACTGGGCGAGGGCGCAGACGCCGAAGAAAAGCGCCGTTTCGATGAGGAGAGCGAGGATCCCGCCGAGAGGGATCATCAGCGCGAGATGCCCGGTAAAAAAGTTCTCGACCGGGAGCGCCCGCTCGTATCCGAAGCCGGAGATCTGATAGAAGATCGCGTAGGGAAGAAGCGTTACGAACGCCGCGATCGCCGTGGGCAGAACGTCGGAAAGGAGGGTGGCCTTGAAGTAGCTTGAGGGAGTAAAGCCCTCGAGATCCGATTCGTGGATCAGGCGGGTTTTCAGGGAGAGGTCGCGCCGCGGCAGGGAATAGAGGACCGCAAGGAAGATGCACAGCATCACAGCGGAATAGACCACGAGCGCCCGGTCCTTGTCCGCCGTTTCCCGCCGGTCGGTGATCATCTGCCCGAGGAACATGGCGTAAAGAGCAAAACAGAGAAAGTCGTAACCGAGGAAGACGAGCGCCCACTTGAGCGCGCGGACGGAAAAGCTTTTCTTTTCGATCAGGCCGTAGGTTTTCATGCAGTCGGTCTCCTTTTTTCCTCATCATAACACAAAACCCGCCGCGTGTAAAGGGAAATCAGAGAGAGGGGATCACCTTTTTCGTTCGGGAATGAAGTCGCGGCGGCGCCGCGGTGAAATCCTCGGGCGGCGCCCTCGGATGAAATCGTTCGCTCCGCTCACGGTGAAATCAAATCCGTCCCCAAACCCGGCGGAGACGGATTTCATCGCGCCGGGGTTCCCCGAAAATGAGCGCGCTCATTTTCGGGGGTTCGCGGGAAGCGATTTCATCCGCGAAGCGGATTTCACCCGTCCGCAAGGACGGATTTAGTTGAAAACCCGATGCTTTCGCATCGGGTTTTCTGGTGGAGGCGGGGGGAATCGATTGCCTGCGGGCAACCCGGGGCTCGCTCTG
>JAFSSQ010000071.1 GCA_017450965.1 Clostridia bacterium | reverse complement strand
ATGCGCGGCGTGGAGTTTATCGCCGTCAACACCGATCAGATGGCTTTGATCAAATCCAACGCCACCACCAAGATCGCCATCGGCGAAAAGATCACGAAGGGCTTTGGCGCCGGCTCCAATCCCGAAAACGGCAAACGGGCGGCGGAGGAAAGCATCGACGAGATCAAAAAGGCGCTGACCGGCGCGGATATGGTGTTCGTGACGACCGGCATGGGCGGCGGTACCGGTACCGGCGCCACCCCGATCATCGCGCGCATCGCCAAGGAAATGAACATCCTCACCATCGGCATCGCCACCAAGCCCTTCAACTTCGAGGGGCGCCGCCGCATGACGCAGGCGGAAGCGGGCGTGGAGGCTCTGCGGGAAAACGTGGACTCTCTGATCGTCATCCCCAACGAAAGACTCAAACAGGTCAGCGATACCCGCATCACGCTGATGAACGCCTTTGAGATCGCGGACGACGTGCTCCGCCGCGGCGTGCAGAGCGTTTCCGATATCGTCAACGAGACCGCGTTCATCAACGTCGACTTTGCCGACATCACCGCGATCATGAAGGACGCGGGCAACGCGCACATGGGCATCGGCTCCGGCAAGGGCAAGGACAAGGCCGAGCTGGCCGCCAAAGCGGCGATCTCCAGCCCGCTGCTTGAAACGTCGATCGACGGCGCGCAGCGCATCTTCTTCAGCATCACCGCCTCCCCGGACATCGGGCTCGAGGATATCGACAGCGCCGCTACCATTATCACCAAAGAGGCGCAGCCGGATGCGACCATCATCTGGGGTGTTTCCTTTGATCCCAACCTCGAGGACGAGATGCGCATCACCATCATCGCCACCGGCTTTGACGGCAGAAGCGTTTCCCTGAAGAAAACCGAGACCCAGAAGACCGCGGCTCCGCAATCCGCCGCGCTCAGCGACACGAAGCTCAATATGGAAGACAAGACCGCCGCGCTCGCTCCCGACGATACCAATCTTGAGAGCGTGGTCAGCGACGACGAGTTCGGCGACGTGAAGGAGCTGCTCAACCGCAGCCGCCGCAAGGAGGCTTCCGCCCCCGCGGCAGAGCGCGAAAACGTTACCCCCTACCAGCCGAGCAACCGTTTCCGCCGTTTCAACTGATTTGAATAAAAAAGCGCGTCTCCCGCGGAGACGCGCTTTTTTCTTTACAGATCCGGACCGTTTCCGGCCCGCTTGAGGAACTTCCGGAAAAAGAGGACGGCAAACGGGATCGAGAGAAGAAAGGTAAGAAGGTCGGCGCCCGGCTGGGTCGCCTGGATCCCCGTCAGCCCGAGATGCGCGGGAAGAATAAGGATCAGCGGGACGAAGAAGATCCCCTGCCGGCAGGAGGCGAGGATCGCGGCGATCACGGGAAACCCGAGGCATTGATAGAGCTGGTTGACAAAGGTGGAAAACGCAAGCAGAGGCATCACCGCGCAGGCGATCCGCAGCGCGAACGCCCCGATCTCGATCACCTCGGGGACCGAGATGAACCAGTTCATGACCGTTTCCGCTTTCCAGAAGATCAGCGCGCCGAGCACGGTCGTGAGGATCGTGCCGCAGAGGCAGGAAAAGGCAAAGGAGCTTTTCACCCGCTTGCGGATCCCCGCGCCGAAGTTGTACCCGGCGACCGGCTGGAACCCCTGCCCGATCCCGATGATCAGATTGCGCACAAGCATATAGATCTTGTTTGCAATGGTCACGGCGGCAACGGCGGCGTCTCCGTACCGGCCGGCGGCGGTGTTGAGCAGGGAGGTGGAGAGGCTCGCCATCCCCTGGCGGCAGATCGTCGGAAACCCGACTTTGAGGATCAGAAGATAGTCGCGGAGATTTTTGCTGATAAAGCGGGGGTGGAGCCGGATCACGCTCCGCCCGGAACAAAGAAACGCGATCAGAATGAGAAAGCTGACCGTCTGGCTGATCATGGTCGCCAGAGAGGCGCCCGCGATCCCCATATCAAAGGTGTAGATAAAAAGCGGATCCAGCAGAATGTTGAGCAGTCCGCCCGCGCAAAGCCCCACCGTGGAGAGCGTCGCCTCCCCCTCGGATCGGAGAATGTTGTTGAGGATAAAGGAAGTGGAGAAGAACGGCGCGCTGAAAAGGATAAACCGGGAGTAGGAAACCGCGTAGGGCAGGATCGTTTCGGTCGCGCCGAACAGGCGCATCATCGGGGAAAGAAAAATCAGCCCGAAAACGAGGATCAGAACGCCGGCGAGGAGCGAGGCGAAAAAGGAGCTGCTCGCCGTCCGCTTCGCGTCCTCGTCTTTTTTAGCGCCGAGATAGATGCTGATCAGGTTGCCGCCGCCCATGCCGATCCCCCCGGCCAGCGCCTGGATGATCGCCATCAGGGAGAAGGAAACGCCCACGGCGCCGGAGGCGCTTTCGTTGATATGGGAGACGAAATAGGTGTCCGCCGTGTTGTAGACCACGGTGATCAGCTGGGCAAGTACCGTCGGAACGGCAAGCGAGGTAACGAGCTTCGGGATCGGCGTTTCCGTCATTTTCGCGTGCTGTTCCGCCGCCGTGTGGGAAGTCCGGGGAAAAAGCATAGAGCCGCCTCGTCAGATAGATTCGCTTTCGAAGCCGATGCCGCGCACCTCCGCGGCGTCGGAAAAGATGATGAACGCGTCGGGTGCGACGGAGTTGATCACGGTTTTCAGCTCGTAGATCTGCGTTTTTTTGACGACGCACATCACGACCTGCTTGTCTTTGTGGGTATAGCCGCCCTGCGCAACGAGAAGCGTCGTGCCCCGGTCCAGCTTCTGCTGGATCGCGTCGGAGATCTCCTGCGGCCTGTCGGAGATGATCAGCGCGAGCTTGGCGCGGCTGATGCCGTTGATCACGATATCGATGAAAAAAGAGGAAACGAAGATCGCGACGACAGAGTAAAGGCCGGACGCGTAGCTGCGCGTGACGAGGCAGGAGATCAAAACGATCAGCGAGTCGGTAACAAGGAGCATTTTTGCGTTGGAAAAGCGCGGGAAACGGAGTTTGAGAAGGCAGGAGATCAAGTCGCTTCCGCCGGTCGTATAGCCCTTGGAAAAGAACAGCCCGAGCGCCGTTCCCATGCACAGACCGCCGAACAGGGCGCAGAGGAGAATGTCGTCGGTCAGCGAGGGGAGAAAGGAGAAAAGATCGACCGCCACGGAGGAAGAGGTGATCCCGATGATCGTTTTGACCATGAACTTCGGACCGAAGAAAAAGGTATTCACGATCACAAGCGGGACGTTGATCAGCAGGATCATCAGCCCGACCGGCGTGTGAAAAAGGATATTGAGGATCGTGGAGATACCCGTCACGCCGCCGATGACGATGTTTTTCGGTAAAAGGAACACGTCAAGCGATACGGCAAACAAAAAGGAAGCGAGCAGCACCGATCCGATCTGATAAAAAAGCTCCTTCGGCGTCAGCTTGGAATGCGCCGGGGCTTTCTGCATTTTTTTCATTTTTTCTTTGATGGGTTTCAAGACGCGCCTCCTGAACAGTTTTCCTTATTTATTATAGGGGGCGCCGCCGCGAAAGTCAAGGAGAAAGGGGAAAGGAAGATCAAAAAATGGAAGAATAGTTTTCCGTCCCGGGAACATAATAGGAGCAGAGTCGGATCGACACGGTCGGCGCGGATCGGCGTCGGCGGCGCCGGCCGTCACTCTTTCAGATAGATAAAAAATGAAGAGGAGAAAGTAATATGCCAAAGAAGAGTCAGGCAAAGCAGGGCGGGACAGCAAGCAGCCGCAGCGCTAAGAGCGCCAAGGCCTCTCTCGACCAGTTCAAGATGGAGGCCGCCAGCGAGGTCGGCGTGGATCTTTCGGGGGGCGACAACGGCAGAATCACCTCCCGCCAGGCGGGATCCGTCGGCGGACAGATGGTGAAGAAGATGGTCGAAAAGTGCCGCAAGGATATGAAATCCAAATAAGACCGGCAAGGCGACCCTGAGCATCGATCGGGCGGCAAGACCGCCCGGATACATAAAAAACAGCCAGAGAACGAAGCAAAGCGCACCGAAATCGCCAAAACGGTTTGCGCTTGTTTTTGCATTTTGACGAAAAGCAAAAAAATCAAAAAAAGATGTTGACAAAAAAGACTTGCGGTGCTATACTAACAAAGCGCCGCGAAAGCGGGGCAACGGTCCTTGAAAAACGAACAACAAGAGATACAAAGCACTGTAAAAAGGTGCAGAGGAACTCGCACAATTCTTTAGAGTACAGTAACTCGAAAAAGTAAAGAGCAGACAAAGCTCTGAAAGAGATATGTACGGTCGTGAGGCCGTGGATATACAAATTTTCAGAGAGTTTGATCCTGGCTCAGGAT
>JAFSSQ010000070.1 GCA_017450965.1 Clostridia bacterium | reverse complement strand
TCTCGTGTCAGTCCTGCGACCCTAAAAAAGAACCTGGCGTTGATCAACGCCAGGCCCAAAAAAGTTCTTAAATTCCAAAAACCAGTTGATTTGTTTAACGCTTCAATTCAAAATTTGTTGCACTTCACTTGACAATTCATCAAGTGTTCCGCTTTGGCGGAACACTTAACTTCGCTTTGCGGCAAAGCCGCAAAACTTCACGGCGAGCGGAGCGAGACGCTTCACTTGCGCCAAAGGCGCAAACTTCACTCAAAACGCCCCCGGCCGCCGTTTGACGGGACCGGGAGCGTTTTTTTCTTTCCTTTTTCAGTACCTGTCCGGTTGCGCCGGCACGGCAAAAACCTGGCGTCAGATCTCGTTTTCCGCGCACGCGGCCCGCAGGATTGCCTCGGGGTCGGCGCCGTCGAGATCCAGCCCCGCGGCTTTGATCAGCCGGACCTCCGGGATGCCGTAAAAGGTCTCTGCCAGCGCTTTCACGTAGCCGAAGCCGTATTCCTCGGGAAAGAAGTCGCCGCCGGCGGTGGTCACGTAGGAGAGGCGCTTTGCCCGGCACAGGCCCTTCGGCCGCCCCTCCGGCGTGTAGCAAAAGGTGATCCCGACGACGTTGATCTGCTCGAGATACTGCTTGAGCGCGGCGGGGAAGGAAAGATCCCAGAACGGAGCGGCGATCACGATCTCGTCCGCCTCCGCAAACTGCCGCGCGAGGAAAAAAAGGGGGTCGCCGAACAAGCCCTCCGCGATCAGCCGGTCGCGCCGCGCGAGGAACGCCTCGTTTGCTTTCGGGAAGGTCAGCTCCTCGAGCCGCACCTCCCGGCACGGCTCGCCCGACCGGGCGAGCAGCCGGTCCGCCAGGCGTTTCGTTCTCGACTCTTTGCGCACGCACGCGTTGATAAAAAGGATCATTCGTCTTTCCTCGCTCCCCCGGCAAGCCGGGGTTTAAAGCGGCCGCAAGGCCGGTTTTTTATCGGGGATCCGCCGTCAGCGGATCACTTCGTAGCGGAGCCGGAGATAGGAGTTTTCCAGCGGGGTACAGTCGATCCGCTTCAGAACGCCCAGCTTGGAGAGCTCGTCGGGCGAGGAGAGGGAGGGACCGTCGACCGCCGTGGCGGTGTCCTTTCCGCCGACCAGGACGGGCGCGATCACCAGATCCACGTAGTCGATCAGTTTTTCCCGCAGGAGAAGGGCGTTCACGGTCCCGCCGGACTGGACCGTCAGCCGCTCGCAGCCAAAGTCTTTTTTTAAGGACGCAAACGCGTCGCGAAGGGAAAGCCGCTCCTGAAAGAGGACGCGGAGATTGTCTTCTTTGACGTGAAACGCCGGATGGTCCCGGTTGGAGGTGATCAGAACGAGCCGCTTTGCCTTCGCGCAGAAATACCGGACGCCGCGCTCCGTCAGGTGGCTGTTGTCGAGCAGGACAAAGGAGACCGGCGTTTTCGGCGGAAAGTCCTTTTCGTTTGCGCCGATCTTCGCCTGCACCCGCCCGGTGTTGAACGACCAGAGATCGGTCGTCTGTTCGATCTCGTAGTATTGGGGCAGCCCTTCCTTCACGCCGTCGATCCGCGGGAGATCCCGGTCAAAGTCGAGCTCATCCGAGGAGCCGGTGCTGATCTTCCCGTCCGCCGACGAGAGCAGAAACAGGGTGGTAACGGGCCGGTCCCGTTCCGTTTTCGCAGGGTCCCGGCGGGCGGAAAACTCCTCTGCCGTGATCGCGCAGACGAAGGTATCCTTCCGGCGCGGCGCGCCGCTTTCCTCCCGGCAAAACCGGACGTTCTGCCGGAAATGCGCCTCGCGCCGGAGGCCGACCTTCTCAAGCAGCTTCCGCGAGGCGGCGTTGCGCGGGTCGCATTCGGCGAATACCCGGTGCGCCCCCTCGCAAAAGGCCTGCGCGATCACCGCCGAGAGCGCCTCGCTCCCGTACCCCTGCCGCTGATAGAGACGGTTGACGATATAGCCGACCTCTCTCGCGTCAAAGTCCCGGACAAGGCAGGAGACGTTTCCGATCACCTTGCCGGTCGCCGCCAGCTCCACGGCGTAATATTCGTCTGAGCCGAGCCGCTCCGAGAGACGCGCCCGGCCGTTTTCATAGGTGATGCCGGGATCCCCCTCGAACTCGTCCGCTTCCGGCTGCGATAAAAACTCGCAGAGATCGTCGTAGTCCGATTCTTTAAAGGGCCGCAGGATCAGCCGTTCGGTCCGTATCGTTTTCACGTGTTTCCTCCGCCGGCCTCCCCGCGGGACCGCAGCCAGTCTTCTCTGGTCAGCAGGGTGGTCTCGTCCTCTTCGACCGTGCCGAAGGCCGTCTCGTACCGGCCGAACGCAAGGTGCCGGAAGCCGCATTTTTCCTGGACCCGCGCGGAGCGTTTGTTGGAAAGGAAGTGCGCGCAGAAGACCGCGTCCAGCCCGACGTCTTCAAACAGATAGCGGAGGACCTCGCAAACGGCCTCCGGCATAAGCCCCCGTCCCCAGCATTCCTTCGCGAGGACAAAGCCGAGCTGCCGGCACCGCTTGCCGTCAAAGGCGGGGAAGCGCTTTTCGTCGTATTCCTCGATCCCCACGGAGCCGACCGCCCGGCCCCCGACCTCCAGCGCAAAGGTCCGCTTGCGGGCGATAAAGCGCGTAAGGATCCGCCGGGATTCCTCCCGGTCCGGGTGCGGCCGCCAGCCCGCCGCCTGGCCGACGCCGTCGACTGAGGCGTAGGCGAAGAGATCCTCGAGATCCGAGTCTCTCCACGGGCGGAGCAGAGTCCGCTCTGTTCTCAGAACCGTGCCGCTGATATCGATCGCCGCGTTCATCCTTCGCTGTCTTCCTCTTTTGCGTTTTCGAGCAGAGCGTACAGCCCGTCGGTAAAGTCCCGGTAATGCCGCGGGAAGTTCTGCGAGCCGCGCGCGCTGACCGTTTGGCCGCCGTTGACCGAGGCGGTAAAGCGGAACATCGTCCCGTCCCGCACGCCCCTCGGGTGCGGTCCGTCAAAGCCGTCCCACGAAAGGATCCCCGAGTCGTTCAGAAGCTTCAGCGCCGTTTCCTCGCTGCACACGGCGCGGCGCTTGGGGACGCGGCGCTCTTCGCACTCGTAGAAGCGGATCCCGTACTGCGTGATCTCGGCCGCCCCGTCCTTCCCTACGATCTCGTACTCGGAGACGCCGCGCATCCCGCTCGTGCGCAGCGTGACCGTCTCAAAGGAAACGATCCGGCGCGCGGGGGCTTTTTTGCCGGAGGGCTCCGGCGTCTCTCCCTGCCCGTCTCCCTCGGGGGCGTTTTTCCGGCGGGTAAAGATCCGCAGGAAGGAGAAGGCGGCGCCCAACGGCGCCGAACGGATTTGTTCCATCGGTTGTCTCCTTTCTTTTTTGCGGCGCGGCGGAGCCGCGCCGCGATCCCGAAGGGGGGCGCTTTCGCCAAAAGTATACCATACCCCCGGGCGGTTTTCAAGAGTGAAATCGCGGCGGCCCCGACCGCGGAAACGCGTCGCGGGGAAGACGAAAGAAAAACCGCCGGCGCTCTCCAATCTTTTTTCCTCCCATCTTGATTTTTCGGCGGCGGTTTTGTATAATGATAGTGTTATATCGTCGGCTCTGCGCCGGCGCCCCTTGCCCGGCGCCCTTCGGCAGGCCGATCACGCCGCGTTTTCGGCCGCGACCCGCCCCGGCCGGGACTTGATCAAAAAGACTTCCCTGTTAAAAAGGAGGAACCCATGCGCGCACTTTTGGATAAAATAGACGGCGGCTTTGATCTCGCGGTGGAATACGGCGTTCTGCTGGTCGAGATCATCGGCGTTGCCGTTTTGCTTTTCAGCGTTTTCCGGGCGGTCTGGATGCTTCTCACACGCCGCGGCGGCGTGCGCCTCACCCTCGCGGAGGGGATCGCCCTCTCGCTGGAGTTCAAGATGGGCGGGGAGCTTCTGCGCACCGTCATCGTGCGGGAGTGGAACGAGCTTCTCGTCCTCGGCAGCATCGTCCTGATCCGCGCGGCGATGGCGGTTTTGATCCGGTGGGAGATCGCCAACGCGAAAAAGACCTCCCATCTTCCCGTCGCTCCCGTCTGCGAACACGCCGATCGCAACAAAGACGAGTCCTCCGATTGACCGACGCTCCCCTCCGCGCGGAGGGGAGCGTTTCCCGCCTGCCGACCCAAAATCATTTTGAAAGAAGGCCTTGCCGTTTATGAAACGACCCTCCCGCGCCGACCTTTCCGACTTTCTCCGGATCAATCTGGGGCTGATCCCCTTTACCGTGGGGATCTATTTCTTCAAACTGCCGAACGGCTTTTCCACCGGCGGCGTGACCGGCGTTTCGATCCTCACGAGCAAGCTCCTCGGCGGCGCCGTTTCCCCCGCCGCTTTCATCTTCATCCTCAACGCCGCGCTTCTCCTCGTCGGATTTGCCGTTCTCGGCCGCGGCCTCGCCTGGAAGACCGCCTACTGCTCCCTCTTTTATTCCTGTGCCGCCCTCCTTCTCGAACGCTTTATTCCCCTCGACGGGCCCCTCACCGATCAGCCCTTTATGGAGCTGATCTACGCCATGCTCCTCACCGCCGTCGGCAGCGCGATCCTCTTTCAGCACGGCGCCTCCTCCGGCGGCACCGATATCGTCGCCCTCATCCTCAAAAAGTACACCTCCATCCCCATCGGGACCGCCCTTTTCTGCGTCGACGCCCTCATCGCCGCCTCCACCCTTTTCATCTTCGACCTCAAGACCGGCCTTTACTCCCTCCTCGGGCTCTTTATGAAGGCCTTTGTCGTCGATAACGTCCTCGAGTCGGTCAACCTCTGCAAGTATTTCACGATCATCACCTCCCGCCCCGCCGAGATCAACGAGTATATCCTCCATACCCTCCACCGCAGCGCCACCGAGGTACGGGCCGTCGGCGTCTTCACCCACGAAGACAAGACCATGCTCCTCACCGTCTGCCGCCGCATGGAGGCCGTGCGCCTGAAAGCCGCCATCAAGGAGATCGACCCTCTCGCTTTCATCGTTGTTACCAACTCCTCCGAGATCATCGGCCGCGGCTTCCGCGGGGTGTGAGAAAAAAGGAGAAGCTATGATATTTTCGGAAAAAGAGATCGTCCTTAAGGACGGCCGGACCGCCCTCCTGCGTACCCCCCGCGAGGAGGACGCGGAGGAGCTGCTTGATTATCTCCGCGCGGTCAGCGGGGAGACGGAGTTTCTGACGCGCACCCCGGAGGAGCTGGATAGCGATCCGGAAAAGGAACGGGCGTATGTACGGGGAAGACGCGCCTCGCCCGACGCGCTGATGATCGCCTGTTTTTTCGGCGGGCGGATCGTCGGCAACTGCGAGATCAATTTTTCCGCCCGGAAAAAAACGGCGCACCGCGCCACGCTCGGGATCGCTCTCCGGCGGGAGGCGTGGGGGCTCGGGATCGGGTCCGCGCTGTTTTCGGAGCTGATCGCGGCGGGACGGGAGCGCGGGGTCGCCTGCCTGGAGCTTTGCTGTATGGAGGAAAACGCCCGCGCGATCGCGCTCTACGAAAAGTTCGGCTTCCGGACGGTCTGCCGTCTGCCGGACGCCTTCCGCCTCTCGGACGGCCGCCCCTGCGCGGAGCTTTTCATGCGGCTTGAGTTTTGACAAAAACGGCGGCGGGACCTTTCCCGCCGCCATTTCTCTTTGCCGTCTTGACAAATCCCGAAAGCCCCTGTATAATAAGGTACTGTCGGGATCCCCGACCGGGGCCATTAGCTCAGTTGGTTAGAGCTACCGGCTCATAACCGGTTGGTCCGGGGTTCGAGTCCCTGATGGCCCACCAAAAAAGGAAGCATCCGCAAGGATGCTTCCTTTTTTGGCGGCTTCGATCAAAAAGGGACTCGAACGGGCGCGTGTTGAATGACAGTCCGGGGGACTGTCAGATCGCGCCCCGGGGCGCCGGCAGGCGATCGAGTCCCTGATGGCCCACCAAAAAGGAATGGTTATTTTGATAGAATAACCATTCTTTTTCTTTTGCTCGAAAACGGCTTGAAATATAAGGATTTCCGATTTTTTAACGGTTAAAATAAAATGGCAGAAACAGGGTAAACAGTCCAGTTTCTGCCTTTTTCTTTTTTGCTTGCGAAAAGTATACCGTTGGATTATTGATAGGTTTCGTTGGATTATTGAACCATTCCTCATATTCTTTATTTGTAATCTGTTTCATAGTCGGGTGCAGGGCGTTCAATTATTTCATTCCATGAGAGGAAAGCATTTCGGCCATTGTTTCGGCAGATTCCTGCATTCCTCTGTTGATCCACTCTTCAATCCAACCGTAGGTGCCGTATGTGATGAACGCAGTCGTGTAAGCCCACATATTCGCATATTCCGGTTTGGGGCCGAATTTCTCCAAAACACCTCAAGAAACAGGTGCATCAGGTTTCTTTCCTTCAGAAGCAGATAAAAGTCCGCATTATCTTTCAGATGTTTGAACAGGCTGCCGTATAGCTCAGCGTTGGAGTCTTTGCCGGACGCCTTATAATCCTGATCCCATTTTTCGATCAGATCAACAATATGCTTTTTTATGATGTCTTCTTTTGTTTCGAAATTTCTGTAAAAATAC
>JAFSSQ010000069.1 GCA_017450965.1 Clostridia bacterium | reverse complement strand
GTCGATATTCTGTTGGGCTATTCTGTTGGTGTAAAAACCATAATTCTCAATCATATTGAAATGGTGTCTAAAATCCAGATTTTATGCTATTTTCGCCCTTGGGCTATTTCGTCTGTTAATCACAGCAAAAAGAGCATCGCAATAGCGATGCTCTTTTTGCCATGATGTTTGCCCCTTGCGGGGCAAATGATGCTGCCTTCGGCAATGATGTGCGCTGACGCGCATGATGTGTCCTGCGGGACGTGAGGGGCAAACATCGCATCATGGATCGCGCAGCGATCCGCATCATTTCGGCGTCAGCCGATCCGTCATGAGCCGCCCAAGGCGGCGACATCATTTCCCTCCCGTCCCCTCGACCGCCCGGCGCGTTCCCTTCCCGCGATCTGTCTTTTTGCCCGTTTTTCTTCCCGGAAAGGATTGAAAAACCCGGCCGTGTCGTGTATCATAAAAGAAAAAAGCGATCCGGGATCTCAAAGGAAACAAAAATGAGCAGATTTTACGAAGAAAAACTCCCCGAAGGTTATTCGCAGGCCTTGGTCGTTGACGCGGCGGATCGAAAAACCGTTCTCTTCATGCGCAGGGCCGCGTCGCTCCTCTCCGCCGCGCTGTTTTGCGTATTTTTCTTTCTTTTCGCGTTCCCGCGGATCCGCGAGATCCGGGCGGGCTTTTCCCTCTTCAAATGCGTCGTCTTCGTTCTCTCTTATTACCTGTATATCGTGCTGCACGAGCTGACGCACGGGCTGGTCTATAAGCTGCTCACAAAGCGGAAGCTCGCCTTCGGCTTTCAGCCGCCCGTCGCTTACTGCGGCGTCCCGGATCTTTATCTTTACCGGATCACCTCCCTGCTTTCCGCTGCCGCGCCGTTTACGGTCTTTACCGTTTTCTTTGCGGTCCTGTTCTTTCTTTTGAACGATCCGTTTTCCAAGTCGCTTGTTCTGGCGCTGCTCGCGCTGCACGCAGCGGGCTGTACCGGCGATCTCTACGGCGCCGGCCTCCTCCTTTTCAAGTACACAGACCCCGCCTCGCTGCGCAAGGATACCGGCCCGAAGCAGATCTATTATACAAAAGACCCCATCCGTCCGGACGAAACGAAACAACAGGAAGGCGGGAAGTGACCGTATGAAAAAAGTGATCGTAGGTCTCTCCGGCGGGGTGGACAGCGCCGCCGCGGCGTACCTGCTGCGCGAGGCGGGGTACGCGGTGATCGGCGTGACGCTGCGCACCTGGGTCGGCGAGAGCGGCGAGGAGAGCCGCTGCTGCGAGATCGACGACGCGCGCGAGACGGCGCGGATCCTCGGGATCCCCTACCACGTTTTTAACTGCGTTTCCGCGTTTGAGGAAAAGATCGTCGGAGCGTTTGTCCGGGACTACCTCCGCGGGCTGACGCCGAACCCGTGCGTCTTCTGCAACCGGGAGGTGAAGTGGGAGCGGCTCTTACACTACGCCGAGGTGCTGGGCGCCGACTTTGTCGCCACCGGGCACTACGCGACGGTCGCGCAAACGGAGGGCGGCCGCTTTACCGTCCGGCAGGCGCTGCGCGCCGAAAAAGATCAAACCTATATGCTCTACCGCCTGACGCAGGAAGAGCTTGCCAAAACGCTGATGCCGCTGGGCGGCTACGCGAAAAGCGAGGTCCGGGAGATCGCGCGGCGGGCGGGCATCCCGGTCGCCGACAAGCCGGACTCCCAGGAGATCTGCTTTATCCCGGACGGCGACTACGCGGCGTTCATCGAGCGCCGCGCGGACGGCCCCCTCCCCGGGGAGGGCGATTTTGTCGACTCGGCCGGCCGCGTCCTCGGCCGGCACAAAGGGATCTTCCGCTATACCGTCGGGCAGCGCAAGGGGCTCGGGATCGCCCTCGGCCGTCCGGCGTACGTAAAGGAGATCCGCGTAAAAGAGAACGAGATCGTCCTCGGCGCGGAGGAGGAGACCGGCTGCTCGGAGATCCTCTGCCGGGATCTCTCCTTTATGAGCGTCCCGGAGCCGGAGGCCGGGGAGACGTTCTCCTGCCGGGTCAAGCCCCGCTACCGCCACCCCGGTCAGCCGGCGACGGTAACAAAACTCGAGGACGGCCGGTGCCGGGTCCTCTTTGACGCGCCCGTCCGCTCCGCCGCGCCCGGGCAGTCCGCCGTCTTTTACGACGAAAGCGGCTGCGTGATCGGCGGCGGCGTGATCGAACAGACCCTGCCCGCGGAACGCGGCGCTCTCTGACGAAAGGAAAAACCGCTATGTGTCTTTTGAGTGAACGCGACGGCCCCGGCGCCGCCGACACGGGGTACGATCTGGCGCTTTCGGCGTGGGGAGAAGGCACGCTGACGGAAAAGGGGCTCCTTGAGTTCCAAAAGCCGGAGGCGCTTCTCCGGGCTTTCAAAAAGCGGCGCCGCCGCGCGCCGCGGGACGTTTCCCTCCTCGTCGAAGACCCGCTCGCCTGCGGGTTCGGCTTTTCCTTTACCGGCGTGGACGCGGCGCTGCTTGCGCGCTTTGACACGCTGAAGGAGCTGATCCTGCCCGCCTCGGTCGTTTCCCTCGCGGTAACGCCGGAGCTGGAGGCGGTCTTCCGGAAAAACGATACGCTGATCCGCGGTCCGTTCGGCTCCTTTGCCGAGCGGTTCGCCGCAGAGCAGGGGCTCCGCTTCCGGCCGGCGGATCTTGTTTTCGCGGAATCCTATTTCGCGCCCGCGCAGGAAAGCACCCGGCTGACGCTGGTCTTCCGCCGGAGCGGCGACGTACAGATCCGGGAGGACGTTTCCACCCCCGGCTCCTCGCCGAGCCACACCCTCGGCGGCAGCTTTACCTACCCCCTCCCCCGCGACTTTGCCGAAACGATGCGCGCGGAGGAGGCGGCGCGGGCCCTGCGCCCCCCTCTTTTTTCCGCCGCGATCGCCGACGGACGGCTGGCCGCCTTCCTTGAGGCGGCGAAAACACACCCCTATTACAAAGGAAAGGTATAACGGTGGCTCTCAAACTGATCAAGCTGACAAAGGAAGACAAAACGCGGCTCGGGGAGATGATCGAGGAGTGGAAAGCCGATCAGGAGAAAAACCATACCAACCATTCCCCCTACGCGATCTTCAAAAACGACTGGCGCGATTTTGACTACTACCTCGCGCATCTGGAACAAAAGACCGCCGCGGCGGACAAAGTCCCCTCCTCCGTCTTTTTCCTGCTCGATACGGAGCGGGACCGGCTGCTCGGCGCCGTCTGCATCCGCCACTGCCTCAACGACGAGCTTTTCCGCGAGGGCGGGCATATCGGGGACGGGATCCGTCCGAGCGAGCGGAGAAAGGGCTACGCGACCGCGATGATCCGGCTGGCGCTCGACGAGTGCCGCAAGCTGGGGATCGGGCGGGTTTTGATGACCTGCGATAAAACGAATATCGGCTCCGCCAAATCGATCGTCAAAAACGGCGGGGTCTTGGAAAACGAGTTTGTCAACTCGGACGGCGAGATCGAACAGCGGTACTGGATCGCGCTCTGATCCGCCGGGCAAGGAGAGGTTACGATGAAAAAAGTCAGGATCACCGTCAAACGGACGGCGCACTACCCGGATCTGATCGAACGGTACGAAAACCCGATCGAGCACGCCTGCGACATGAAGGAGGGACAGGTCTTCACGGCGAACGGCTGGCAGCGGCCGGAGGGCTTCTGCGAGAGCGCGTGGGAGACCCTCTCCCCGTTCGTGCTGGCGCTCTCTCACGGCGCGAAAGACTTTTACGGCGGATGGATGAAGGACCCGCGCTCCGCGATGATCTCCTGCAACGACGGGTTCCGCCCGGTCAGTTTTCTACTGGAAGCGACGGACGAGGACGCGGACTGAAAGGAAAAAGATGAAAGCGATCGAAACAAAGGGACTGACGAAGTACTACGGCAAGGCGCGGGGGATCGAGGACCTCGATCTTTCCGTGGAGGAAGGCGAGATCTTCGGCTTTATCGGCCCCAACGGCGCTGGCAAAAGCACCACGATCCGCATCCTGCTCGGGCTGATCCGCAAGACCCGGGGAGAAGCGCGCGTGCTCGGCATGGACGCGGAAAAAGAAAAGGAAGCGATCCTGCGCGAGGTGGGGTATCTCCCCGCCGAGGCGTCGTTTTACGCCGGGATGCGCGTGGGGGAGGCGCTGGACTTTTCCGCCAGACTGCGGAAAAAGGACTGCCGGGAGGAGGCGCGGCGGCTCTGCGAGCGCCTCTCGCTCGATCTCACGAGAAAGGTCGGGGAGCTCTCCCTCGGCAACCGCAAAAAGGTGGGCATCGTCGCCGCGCTGCAGCACAAACCCCGGCTCTATATCCTCGACGAGCCGACAAGCGGGCTCGATCCGCTCGTTCAGCGGGAGTTCTTTTCCCTGCTCCGGGAGCGGAGCGAGGAGGGCGCGACCGTCTTTCTCTCCTCCCACGTGCTCTCCGAGATCGGGCGGTACTGCCGCCGCGCGGGGATCCTGCGGGACGGAAAGCTGATCCGGCAGGACTTTGTGGACAAGCTGACCGGCACGGGCGCCAAACGCGTGACCCTGCACGGCGCCTCCGCGCCCCCCGCCCTCCCGGGAATCCGGGACGTACGGCAAAACGGCGCCTCTCTCAGCTTCCTTTACAGCGGACGGGCGGACGCCCTCGTCGCGGCGCTCGCCGGGCTCTCCTTTGACGATATTACCCTGACCGACCCCGATATCGAGGACGTGTTCCTCCATTATTACGAAAAGGAGGGATCGTGAGGTGACGCTCTTTTTCCACGAGATCCGGCGGGACGCCGCCAAGCTCGCGGTCTGGACCGCGGTGATCGCCGCCCTGCTCTTTGTGAGTATCATCATCTATCCGCAGATGACGGCGGAGCTGGAGGAGATGGGCGATCTCTTTTCCGGGATGGGCGAGTTTTCCGCCGCTTTCAATATGGATAAGATCAACTTCGGCGAATTCCCCGGCTACTTTGCCGTGGAATGCGGCAACGTGCTCGGGCTCGGCGGCGCGTTTTTCGCGGCGCTGCTGGGCGTTGCGGCGCTTGCGGGAGAGGAGCGGGACCGCACGGCGGAGTTCCTGCTTACCCACCCGGTCTCCCGCGCCTCGGTCGTCGCGCAGAAGCTTTTTGCCGTCCTCGCAAAGATCCTCATTCTCAACCTCGTTGTCGCCCTCGTTTCCGTTTTCGGCGCGCTGGCGATCGGCGAGAAGGCGGACGCCGGGCTCTTTTCCCGGATCTTTCTCGGCTATTTTCTCCTCCAAACGCAGATCGCGTGCGTCCTCTTCGGCGTTTCCGCCTTTCTTTCCGGCGGCGGGCTCGGGCTCGGGCTCGGCGCGGCGTTCGTTCTCTACTTTTTCAATATCCTCGCCAATCTGACCGACGACGCGGCGTTCCTCCGCTATCTCACCCCCTTTTCCTACGCCGACGGCACGGTGATCGTCGCCGCCGGCGGGATCGAGGGAAAATACCTCGTCCCCGGGCTGCTTTTTGCCGCCGCGGGCGTGGGCGCGGCGTTCTTTTGGTACCGCCGCAAGGATATCCGGGCGTAACGGAAAAAGCCGCTTTTGCCGGGCGGCGATCCGAAAAAAAGGAGGTTTTCTATGTTCTTCAAACGCAAAAAAAGACCGGTGCCGGAGCTGATCTCCCCCAGCGCCGTCCTCTTGATCGAATGTCCGGGAAAGCGGCTGTACGCTTCCCGGGAGGACAACCCCGCCGCGAAAGCGTTTTTCTCCCTGCTCAGCTCGGAGCCGCTTTCCGTTTCCCTCTCCCGGGAGGGGGCGCTGGCGGTCGGCGCTCTCCAAAAACCGCTGCCGGCGGACGGCGCCTGCGCCGCGGCAAAGCCGGGCGATCTCGTCCTCTGCGGGGACGGGCGCCTGGCGCTCTGCCTCGAGGCGTGCGGCGGGCCCTTTACCCGTCTCGCCCGGATCGGGAGCGATGTGCCGGAAGCGTTTACCGCCTCCCTCGCCGGGGGCGGCGCGACCGTAACGTTTTCTCTTGAATGGAGTGAATAAAGATGAAACTGTCCGCTGTCTTTGAAGAAAAACCGGAAGTCTGGGGTCTGCGCGGGGATCCCTATTTCTGGGACTTTTTGAAGGATCTCGCCAAAGACATCGATCCCCTCACGTCCGACGAACTGGAAGGGTGGGTGAAGGCGGCGCACTTTGCCGTTTCCGGCAAAGAGCTCTCCCCGACGTCGATGGTCCGCGTGGAGCGTTTTGCCCACGGCGGGATGAGCTCCGGCGGCGTGGACGGCGCGTGGTGGACCGAAACCGGCATCCCGCTCCTCAAAAGCCGGCTCTGACGCCCGGCCCGGCGGCGGTTTGCCCCCGGCGCCCGCCCGTCTTCCGCTTTTTTCAAAAAACCGTTGTATCTTCCTTTTCTCTGTGCTAAACTGAAAACAGAACAAAGGCCACGCGGCCGGAAAGAGGTTTTTTATGCCTGTCAACAAAAAATCCCGCATCATCCGCCTCATCGTATGCGCCGTTCTGCTCGCCGTCCTGCTCCCGACCGGCTTTCTCACGGGGATCCTGCAGTGGAACGCCGCCGGCGCCGGGCTCAAGGGCGGCTTCGGCACGATCCTGAAGCTGATCGCCATGGTCGCCGGCGTGCTCGGCGCGGAAACGCTGGTCACCTTCCTGCTCTCTCTCTTCCAGCCGGAGAACCACCGGGTCCGCTCCGTCCTTTCCATCGTCTCAAGCGTGCTGAAATACCTCGCCGCCATCGTGATCCTATGCTGGGGCCTCTCCATCATCGGCGTCAACGTCTCCACGATCGTCGCCAGCGTCGGGATCGTGGCGCTGGTCGTCGGCTTCTCCGCCGAGAGTCTGATTTCCGACATGGTGACCGGCGCCTTTATGATCTTTGAAAACCAGTACAACGTCGGCGATATCGTCGAGGTCGGCGGCTTCCGCGGCACCGTGACCAACATCGGTCTGCGGACGACCTGCATCACCGACCCCGGCGGAAACGTCAAGATCGTCAACAATTCCGCGATGACGAACATCCTCAACCGCTCGGACAAGCCCTCCCGCGCCGCAAGCGAGATCGCCGTGCCCTACGGAACCGACTTTGAAAAGCTCGAGAGCGCGATCCCCGCGCTGATGCAGGAGATCTGCGAAAAGCACCCGGATATGATGAAGGCGCCGCCGATCTACCTCGGGGTAAACGAGCTGGCGGACAGCGGCGTGGTGCTGAAGTTCGTCGTCGAAGTGGACGAAAAGAACATCTTCTCCGGCGCGCGCACCCTCAACCACGACCTGCTCCTCGGATTCAAGAAGCTCGGCGTGGAGTGCCCGTTCCCGCAGGTGGACGTCCACAATATCCCGGTCAAATGATCCCCCTTTTCCGATTTTGCGAAAGGAGGTGACAGACCATCCGAACCCGTATGTATGACGGGGAGTTCCACGTTCCGGCCGCCGATACGGAAAATCCCGTGCCGGTCGAGCTGGAGGACCCCCGTGAAGAAAAGATCCCGCGGGAAACGCAGCCCGCCGTTGAGGAAGCGGTCCCGCAGGACGAATACCACGAGCTGCCGCAGCCGGAGACCCCGGAGGACGAGTCCGACCGCTCGGCGAAAAGCGACCGGCTCCGCCACAGCCGCGTGAAGGAGTTCTTCCTCAAGCCGGTGATCGCCGCGGTCACGGTGGCGAGCGTAGTGCTCGCTTCCACCGGCGAGGACCTGCTCGGCCACGATTTTCTCTCAAGCGACTACGACGAGTGGCGGCATCACCACGGCTCCTACTACGATGACAACCGCGGCGGCGAAGACGACCCGTACCTGCCGTACACGCCGCAGGGAAACGAGCTCTGGTCCCAGACCGACGATATCGTCGTGGTGACCTACCGCCCGACGGGCGAGACCTATCAGCCGGAGAGCCTCAACGAAGAAGCGCTCGCCGACGCGCGGCGCTGGGTCGAAGAAAAAGGCGGCGACTCCAGTCAGCTGCGCTTCCTCTACTCGGAGTCGCACTATGAGATTCTCTTTACCGAGGACGCGATCGTCATCGGAGATCCCGACGCGCCCGACTCCCTCTATCTCGCGCAGGGATCGCAGTACGCAAAGGGCGTGCGGACCAGCTATTACGAAGCGTGCGCCAAAGGCGAAACGGTGTTCGACCCCGCGAAGGAGAGCGGCGCGGAGAGCTTCCCGCCCTCCCGCTCCAACCCCTTCCCCGATTTTGACGGCGAGTACGCCTGGGGCGACCTCGGCTCCGAGGAATATATCCGCTTCCTCTCCGCCGACAAGACCGAATACACCTACCTGGTGCTCGGCGAGGCGTGGGAAAAGATGGGCGGCAAGCTCGGCTCCCTCCCCGGCGCAAGCTACGACGAGAACACCAACCGGCTGACGCTGAAGAACTTTACCGGCTCGATCCTTGACGTGAACCTGATGGGCAACGCCTTCTCCATCGAGCTGATCGGCGAAAACCGGCTGGATCAGCTCCTTATCTGGGGCGCCGGGCACAGCGGCAGCGTCTGGCTGCAGGGCTCCGGCTCGCTGATCCTCAACGAAAATCACACCGCCCCCGGCGACGTGGGGCTGCGGATGCAAGCCGAGGGCGGGGCGGCGCTCCTTCTGGTCGACCCCTCCGTCACGCTCGACGTTTCCGGCTCCCCCGCTCTCTTTATCTCCGACTCGCGAAGCGAGGTCGGGATCGAGTATCTCCGGGGAGAGACGAAGATGACCGGCGGCGTGCGCGCCGTACTCGAATCGAAAAACGCGGCCGACCACGAGCTCTCGCCTTACGGCGACGTTACCTACTACACCCATTCCGTCGTCGACACAAACGGCGTCCCCTCCACGCGCGTCCGCTTTGAGCCGGTTTCCTGACAAAACGGCCCGGCGCCTCCCCGAAACGCACAGAAAAACGCCCCGCGGAATATCCGCGGGGCGCTTTTGTTCTTTTTATTCCCGGAACTGCAGGGCGTAGAGGTTGGCGTAGATCCCGCCGCGGGCGATCAGCTCGTCGTGCGTGCCGCGCTCCGCGACCTCTCCCCCGTCGATCACCGCGATCTCGTCCGCGCGGCGGATCGTGGAGAGCCGGTGCGCGACCACCACGGTCGTCCGCCCGGCGCAGAGGCGGTCCAGCGCCCGCTGGATCTGGATCTCGGTGGTGTTGTCGAGGGCGGAGGTCGCCTCGTCGAGGATGAGGATCGCCGGATCTTTGAGAAAGACCCGCGCGATGCTGATGCGCTGCTTCTGCCCGCCCGAGAGC
>JAFSSQ010000068.1 GCA_017450965.1 Clostridia bacterium | reverse complement strand
TCAACAAGGGTGGTTTTGCCGTGGTCGACGTGCGCGATGATGGCAATGTTTCTTAAATCATTTCGTTTCACTGCAGTATCCGCCTATCGGTAAAATTAACAGTTTTCTATTATAGCATATTTTTTCGATTTTTCAAGAGCTTTTTCCAAATTCGATAATCATACAACTTTTTTCGTCAAATGTTAGATAATCGTGAAATATTCTCCGCAAAAGTATTGACAAGGCCTTTTTCGGTATGTTAGAATGAAATCCACGGAAAAGTCAGACGTTTGTCACATCTTCTTTTCCCGGAGGGATCATGCAGATCAAACTTCTCGAAAAACCGAATATCGTCTTCGAGGTCTACCGTTGGCTGACCGCCTTGCAGGAAGGGAGATCCTTTTGCGAACTGAAAAAGAGCCGCGAGACGGCCGACGCGGCGGAGGCGAGGATCCTTGACGGATGCTTTGACAGTATGATCGCCTTTGAAAAACGTTTTCTCGCGCGTTTTCACGCGGAGGAGGACGTGCTGCGGCATCTTTTCAAAAAGAGGGAAGAGATCGGCGTACCGCTCGTTTCCTATCTTCTTCACGACGCGCTCTGCCGGGAAAAGCCGGCTTTTACCGACGACGCGGAGAGCATCCGCACGCAGAGCAAGGCGACCTTTTTCGCCAATATGTATTCTCTCCTCCTCGACCGCTTCCCGATGCCGGAGTCCGACGCGGCGGTGGAGAGCTACGCCGAGTTTTTCAACTTTATTTCACTTCTCCCCGTTTCCTCGGAGCTGAAGTGGGAGCTTTGTTCCTTCTACAACAGCTTCGAGCAGGTGCGCGACACCGTGGCGGATCTGATCCTCGAGGCGGGGGAGATCTACGTCGAGGAGTACGAAACGGTCAAGCATCACGTCGAGTGGTTTACCGCCAATTACAAAATGACGGGCATGACCGAGCCGCTGCGTTTTCTCTCCGAGAATTATCCGGAGATCACGCCGAAGGAGCCGGACGTTCTTTACATCGTTCCTTCCGTGACCGCGGCGGATTCCGCGGACTACCTGATGGGCTACACCGGCAAGACCGTCTGCGATTTCTTTTACACGGGGGTCCTTTCTCTCCCGCTCCGGCAGATCGCGGAAAAGCCCTTTGACGAAAAGGAACTGTGCCGCGCGCTGCGCGTTCTCGGCGATCCCAGCAAGTTTGAGATCCTCCGGCAAACGGCGGGCAAGCCGGTCTACGGCCTCCAGCTTTCGAGAAGCCTCGGGATCAGCACGGCAACGGTCTCGCACCACGTTTCCCAGCTTTCGGAGCAGGGCTTGATCCGCGAGCAGCGGGAAGCGAACCGGGTCTACTACCGCGCGAACACCGAGCAGCTGCTCCGTCTGGCGGATCAGCTCAACCGCATCTTCCGGGAAAAATAAACATCGCATTGCCGCCGCGGCGGGGAAAACCCGCCGCGGCTTTTCTTTTTTTCAAAGCGACGGGAAAAACGGACGCGGCAGCCTGAAAATTCGTATAATATTATTGGTATTATGAGTTGACTATTGTTGGCTTTCGTGTTATGATAACTATGATTACGGCAGTCGGAAAACGGACGTCGTTTCCGCGGCCCGCTCCCCGCGATTTCTCTGAACGGAGGTACGTTAGGGGTATTTTTGCACGGCTTTTTCCGGCCGCGCTGGCGGAAACGGCGGCGCCCTCTGACCTTGCCGTGGTGCTGCCCGGCGTCGGCGTCGTCTTTTTCGGACTTCTCGCGATCGTCGGGATCTGCGCACTCATGGGCAGGATCTTCCGGTCCCTGGGGGAAGGGAAGAAAAGCGCCCCGCCCGCGCCTGCGTCCGGACTTGATCCGGCTGAGCGCGGCGCCGTCCTCGCCGCCGTCTGCGCGGTGATCGCGGAAGAACTCGGGACAGACGTGTCCGCGCTGCGCGTCCGGTCTTTTCGTAAAATCGATTCATAATCAAAAGGGAGGCAGGGGAGTTCCCCTGATCATACGATGAAAAAATACAGAGTTAAAGTCAACGGCGTTCTTTACGAGATCGAGCTGGAGGCTGCCGACGCCGCCGAGCAAAAGGACGCTCCCGCCAAGGCCGCAGAAGCCGCGCCGGCCGTTTCCGGCGGCGCGACCGTTTCCTCTCCGCTGCCCGGTACGGTGCTTGAAGTCAAGGCCGCCGTCGGCCTGCCGGTCAAAAAGGGAGATCTGCTCTTTGTGGTCGAAGCGATGAAGATGGAAAACGAGATCCTGGCCCCCTGCGACGGCAGAATCGCCTCCGTGGCGGTCGCCAAGGGCGCAAGCGTGGAGTCCGGTGCCGCGCTCTGCGTGATCGCGTAAGGACACGGGCGTTATGGAAAGACTTCTGGCCTTTTGGAAGGATACGGGGTTTTACCATCTGTTCGGCGAGTTCTCCGAGCACTGGGGCAATCTCGTGATGATCCTTCTCTCGCTCTTTCTCCTGTATCTCGGGATTAAAAAGAAGTTCGAACCGCTGCTCCTCGTCGGGATCGCCTTCGGGATGCTGCTCACCAACCTGACCGCGATCGTCCCGGGCAGTGAAATGTACCATACCGCGCTCTGGACCGACTTTATGACCGAGGGATCGGCATACTACCACGACTACGGCCGGATCCTCGCGGAGGGCGGTCTGCTCGATATTCTCTATATCGGCGTCAAGACCTGCGTCTATCCCTGCCTGATCTTCATCGGCATCGGCGCGATGACCGACTTCGGGCCCCTGATCGCCAATCCGAAGTCCCTGCTCCTCGGCGCCGCGGCGCAGATCGGGATCTTTGCTACCTATATCGGCAGTATCCTTCTCGGCTTTACCCAGCCGCAGGCGGGCGCGGTCGGCATCATCGGCGGCGCGGACGGACCCACCGCGATCTACACGGCGTCGAATCTCGCGCCCGAGCTGCTCGGCGCGATCGCCGTGGCGGCCTACTCCTATATGGCGCTCGTTCCCGTCATCCAGCCCCCGATCATGAAACTGCTGACGACAAAGAAGGAGCGCCGGATCAAAATGACGGCGCTGCGGACCGTCTCCCACACCGAAAAGATCCTCTTTCCGATCGTGGTCACGGTCTTCGTCGGTCTTCTCGTTCCCTCCGCCGCGCCGCTGATCGGCTGTCTGATGCTCGGCAATCTCTGGAAGGAGTCCGGCGTCTGCGAGCGGCTGCGCCTCACCGCGCAGAACGAGCTGATGAATATCGTGACGATCCTGCTCGGCGTTTCGGTCGGGGCAACGGCAACGGCGGCGTCCTTTCTCACGCTGCGCACGCTCGGGATCGTTCTGCTCGGCGTCTGCGCCTTTGCGCTCGGGACCGCGGGCGGCGTGCTCCTCGCCAAGTTCATGAACCTCTTTACGAAGAACAAGATCAACCCGCTGATCGGCTCCGCCGGCGTTTCCGCCGTTCCGATGGCGGCGCGCGTCTCCCAGACCGTCGGGCTGAAGGAGGATCCGTCGAACTTCCTTCTGATGCACGCGATGGGACCGAACGTGGCGGGCGTGATCGGATCCGCGATCGCGGCGGGCGTTCTGATCGCCCTGCTCGGCTGACGGAGGAAAACGTATGGCAAACGACAAACTGAACATCACCGATACCATTCTGCGGGACGCCTCCCAATCCCAGGCGGCGACCCGGATGCGGCTGGAGGATATGCTCCCCGGCTGCGAGCTGCTCGACAAGATCGGTTACTGGTCGCTTGAGTGCTGGGGCGGCGCCACCTTCGACGCGTGTATGCGTTTCCTCGGGGAGGACCCGTGGGAGCGGCTGCGCGCGCTCCGCAAGGCGCTGCCGAACACCCGCCTCCAGATGCTTCTGCGCGGGCAGAACATCCTCGGCTACCGCCATTATTCCGACGACGTCGTCGAGGCGTTCGTCAAAAAATCAATCGAAAACGGTATCGACGTGATCCGGATCTTCGACGCGCTGAACGATACCCGCAACATGGAAGCGGCGATGCGCTATACCAAAAAATACGGCGGCTTCTGCGAGGCGGCGCTCAGCTACACGGTCAGTCCCGTGCACAGCGAGGCGTATTTCGTCCGTCTGGCGGGCGAACTGAAGGAAATGGGCGCGGACAGCATCTGCATCAAGGATATGGCCAATCTCCTGCTCCCGTACGACGCCTATTCGCTGGTCACAAAGCTGAAAAAAGCCGTCGATATCCCGATCCACCTGCACACGCACAACACCACCGGGACCGGGGATATGACCAACCTCAAAGCGTGCGAGGCGGGGGTCGATATCGTCGATACCGCGCTCTCCCCGCTTGCCAACGGCACCTCCCAGCCCTCGACCGAAGCGCTGGTCGCCTCCCTCAAGGGAACGGAGCGCGATACCGGGCTTGACTTGATGGCGCTCAACCGGGCGGCGGCGTACTTCCGCACGGTCGCCGACAAACTGAAGGCGGAGGGAGTCCTCGACCCGAAGGTGTTGAACGTGGACTCCAAAACGCTCCTCTATCAGGTCCCCGGCGGGATGCTCTCGAACCTCCTCTCACAGCTCAAACAGGCGAAGGCGGAGGACCGCTATTACGATGTGCTTGCCGAAGTCCCGCGCGTTCGCGCCGACTTCGGATACCCGCCGCTCGTGACCCCGACCAGCCAGATCGTCGGTTCTCAGTCGGTGATGAACGTGCTGATGGGCCGCTACAAGACCTTTACCAAGGAGTCGAAAGCCCTTCTGCGCGGCGAATACGGCCGGCTGCCCGGCGAGGTAAGCGAGGAGATCCGCCGGATGGCGATCGGCGACGAGGAGGTCATCACCTGCCGCCCCGCCGACCGGCTTGAGCCGGAGCTCGATAAACTCCGCGCGGAGGTCAAGGGGATCGCGCAAAGCGAGGAGGACGTTCTCTCTTACGCGCTCTTCCCGCAGGTCGCGCTGAAGTTTTTTGAGGAGCGGAAGAAAAAAGAGGAAAAAGCCGCCGCTCCGGAGGATACGGTCCGCGAGCTGACCGTGGAATATCTCGGAAACTGAGAAAAAAGATCCGACAGGACCTTCCGTCCCGCCGGATCTTTCGTTTAGGAAAAAAGAGCGCGCCCGCGGGCGCGCTCTTTTTTCGCGGGATCAAAGACCCCGTTTGACGTAACTGGTGTGCAGGATGTGATGAGCCTTCTCGGAACCGGGTTTGCCGAGATATTCGTTGTAGACCTGCTTGATGATGCTGTTTTCGTGAGATTTGCGGAGATCCATCTTCTTGTCCGCCGTGTAGAGGACGGAAGCGCGGACTTCGCGGAGGTTGATGTTGTTGCGGACGGAAGCGGGCTGGGTCGGCTGGCCGCCGCCGTTGACGCATCCGCCGGGGCAGCACATGATCTCGACGAACTCATACTGCTCCTTGCCTTCGCGGATCGCGTTGAGCAGCTGCTTCGCGTTCTTGGTGCCGCTGGCGACCGCCACGCGGATCTCCTTGTCGCCGAGCTTGTAAGCGGCGCGCTTGATGCCGGCGATGCCGCGGACTTCTTCAAAGTCCAGCTTCTCGAGCGGCTTGTTGAGGATGACCTCGGCCGCGGTGCGGAGCGCCGCTTCCATCACGCCGCCGGTCGCGCCGAAGATGACGCCGGCGCCGGAGCCGATGGAGAACGGATTGTCGAACTTCTCGTCCGCGAGAGAGTTGAAGTCGATGCCGCAGCTCTCGATCAGGCGGCCGACCTCGCGCGTCGTGATGGCGATGTCCACGTCGGGAACGCCCGCCGCGTTCTGGTTGGGTCTGCCGATCTCAAACTTCTTCGCGGTGCAGGGGATCGCGGACACGAAGACGATGTCCTTGGGATCAAGCCCGTGCTTTTCGGCGTAGTAGGTCTTGTAGATCGCGCCGAACATCTGCTGAGGAGACTTGCAGGTGGAGAGGTTTTCGGTCATGTCGGGGAAGTAGTGCTCGCAGTACTTGATCCATCCGGGCGAGCAGGAGGTCATCATCGGCAGCGTTCCGCCGTTGGCAAGACGCTCGACAAGCTCGTTCGCCTCTTCCATGATGGTCAGGTCCGCCGTGAAGTTCATGTCGTAAACGCCGTCAAAGCCGACGCGCTTCAGCGCGGCGACCATCTTGCCTTCCACATCGGTGCCGGGGGCGTTGCCGAAGCACTCGCCGAGGGTGGCGCGGATGGAAGGAGCGCAGCAGATCGCCACGTGCTTGGTCGGATCCGCGATCGCCGCGAGGACTTCCTCGGTGCTGTCCTTTTCATGGAGAGCGCCCGTCGGGCAGGCGACGATGCACTGGCCGCAGCCAACGCAGGAGGTGTCGACAAGATCCTTCTCAAAGAAGGTGCCGATCACGGAGTCGTAACCGCGGTTGTTGGCGCCGATCACGCCGATGTCCTGCAGATTTTTGCAGGCGCCGATGCAGCGGCGGCAGAGGATGCACTTGTTGGGGTCGCGGACGAGATACGGGGTGGATTCCTCGGTCGGAACGTTCTTCGGATGAGAGCCGAACGCGCTTTCGTCCACCTTGTAATCGCGGCACAGCTTCTGCAGCTCGCAGGTGGTGGAGCGGATGCAGGAGAGGCACTTTTTGTCGTGCGCGGAGAGAAGGAGCTCCAGGTTCGTTTTGCGGTACTGGTTGACCTTCGGGGTGTTCGTGAGGACTTCCATCCCCTCGCTGGCGGGATACACGCAGGAGGTGACCATCCGGAAGGGACGTCCGTTTTCGGAAACCTCGACGAGGCAGAGACGGCAGGCGCCGATCTCGTTGATGTCCTTCAGGTAGCAGAGGGTGGGGATGTCGATCCCCGCGCATCTGGCGGCTTCCAGGACGGTAGAGCCGGCAGGCGCGGACACCTCGGCTCCGTTGATTTTAAGAGTGATCATGTCCATTTCTGGTTCTCCTTCCTTACTCCTTAATGATCGCGCCGAACTTGCAGGTGTCGTAGCAGGCGCCGCACTTGATGCACTTTTCGGGATCGATGTGATGCGGCTCTTTGACGGTGCCGGAGATGGCGCCCACCGGGCACTTGCGCGCGCAGGCGGTGCAGCCGCGGCATTTGTCTTCGAGGATCTTATACTGCATCAGGTTCTTGCAGACGTGCGCCGGGCACTTCTTGTCGCGGACGTGCGCGACGTACTCGTCGCGGAAGTACTGGAGGGTGGAGAGGACGGGGTTCGGAGCCGTCTGGCCGAGTCCGCAGAGAGAAGCGGATTTCACGTAGTTGCAGAGCGCTTCCAGTTTGTCGATGTCTTCCATCTCGCCGTTTCCGCTTGTGATCTTGTTGAGGATCTCAAGCATCCGGACGGTACCGACGCGGCAGGGCGTGCACTTGCCGCAGGATTCGTCGACGGTGAACTCGAGGAAGAACTTGGCGATATCGACCATGCAGTTGTCCTCATCCATAACGATGAGTCCGCCGGAGCCCATGATCGAGCCGATCTTGGCCAGGTTTTCATAGTCGATCGGGGTGTCGAGGTGCTGAGCGGGGATGCAGCCGCCGGAAGGACCGCCGGTCTGCGCGGCTTTGAACTTCTTGCCGTTCGGGATGCCGCCGCCGATCACCTCGATGATCTCGCGGAGGG
>JAFSSQ010000067.1 GCA_017450965.1 Clostridia bacterium | reverse complement strand
CGGTATCGCCCATCGGCCCGCCGATGACGAAGCGGCCGGTGGGGTTGACGTAGATCTTGGTCCGGTCGTCAAGGAGCGTTTCGGGGATCGTGGCGCCGATCACCTCGCGCGTGAGATCCTCCCGGATCCTTTCCTGCGAAACGTCCGGGTCGTGCTGCGCGGATACGACGATCGCCTCGATCCGCACGGGGCGGTCCCCGTCGTACTCGACGGTGACCTGCGTTTTGCCGTCCGGCCGGAGGTAGGGGATCTTCCCCTCCCTGCGCACGGCGTCCAGCCGCTTTGCCATCCGATGAGCAAGCGAGATCGGCAGCGGCATCAGCTCGGGCGTTTCGTCGCAGGCGTAGCCGAACATCAGCCCCTGATCCCCCGCTCCGATATCAAGCCCGTCGGACTCGCCGCTCTTGGCCTCGAGGCACCGGTCCACGCCGAGCGCGATATCCGGGGACTGCCCGTGCAGCGAATTGAGCACGGCGCAGGTATCGCAGTCAAAGCCGTATTTGGCGCGGTCGTACCCGATCTCGCGCACCGTCTCGCGGACGATACTCTCGATATCCGCGTAGGCGGAGGTCGTGATCTCTCCCATACAGAATACCACGCCGGTGGTGGTAAAGGTCTCGCACGCGACGCGCGCGCCGGGATCCTGCGCGAGGATCGCGTCAAGGACCGCGTCGGAGACGCGGTCGCAAAGCTTGTCGGGGTGTCCCATCGTGACCGACTCGCTCGTAAACAGTTTCCGTTCCATTCTGACTCCTTTTCAGGCAAAAAAACTCCCGGGAGATCCCGGGAGCAAAAGTTTTTCCGTGAAAAACCATCTCATCTCTCGGGAATTGGCACCTTTTCAGCAATACTGACAGGTTGCCGGGCTTCATCGGGCCAGTCCCTCCGCCTCTCTTGATAAGATGTATTCTTTTTTTGCCCGCAAGCGGGCTTTTCTATGATAGCATATCGGACGGGAAAAATCAACCTCTTTTTTCGTTATTTCAAAAAATCGAGAAAACCGATAAAGCCGTAGGAGATCCCCGTCATGATCAGACCGGCGACCAGCACGCCGGCGAGGATCGAGAGAAGAGAGCGATGCAGCCTCATCTCCATCAGCGCCGCCACGAGCGCCCCGGTCCACGCGCCGGTCCCGGGCAGGGGGATCGCCACGAAGAGAAAGAGCCCGAGGGCGGCAAACCGGTTGACGCGGTCGCTTTTTTTATCCGCTTTCGCTTCCAGCCAGAGGGCGATCTTCGCCAGCTTCGGCACGCCTTTCATCCAGCCGAGGATCGCGCGGATAAAGAGCAGGATAAAGGGGATCGGAAGAAGATTGCCGACGACGCAGAGGGCGTAGTTGGTATGCCATGCGAGATGGTGCGCCGCGCCCCACGGGATCGCGCCGCGCAGCTCGACGACGGGGACCATCGACCACAAAAAGGTCGTCAGATAATCAAGAAACCCGGGCATGGCGCTCTCCCTTCCGATGATTTTCTTTATTTTACCACAGCGCGCCCCCCTTGTCAATGAAAAAGAGGGGATCGCGCTGCCGGTCTTGACTCTCGAGAAAAGAAGACTATAATAAAAATAAGAAGACGCCCCGTTTTTGTCACAACTTGGCAACAACCGCGTTTTACAATAAGAAAAAACGAAGGCCGTCTGCCGGAAATCCGCCTTTTAGAGGAGAAAAAACGATGAAACGGACCGTCCCCGCCCTGTTCCTTTTCCTCACGCTCGCCGCCGCGCTGCTGCTGGCGGCCTGCAACCGTACCCCGCCCCCGCCGGTACCGGAAGAAACCGCCGAAACGACGGGCGTCCCCGATACGACCGGGACTCCCGGGACGGAGGCGCCGGAAGTGAAAAGCGTGATCCTCTCCCATACCTCCGTGGAGCTGACCGTCGGGCAGAAAACGAAGGTGACCGCCTCCTTCCGGCCGGAAGGGGCGACCCTTTATACCGATCTGACGTGGGAAAGCATGGACGAGCGGATCGCCACCGTCAACCAATACGGGACGATCACGGCGGTCTCCGAGGGGATAACGCCGATCTCCGCGACGACGGCCAACGGCAAAACGGCGTTCGTGCAGGTCACCGTCAAGGCAAAGCAAGCGGCGGCGACGACCAAAGCCCCGGTCACGACCAAAGCGCCCGCCTTGACGACGCGAGCGCCGGAAACGACGGCGCCGGAGACCACCGCGTTCGTCCCGCCGGAGCCGGTCGCGGATTTTGAACCGGTCTTCCCGACGATGCCGGAGGAACTGGCCGATTTGCTGTATCCCGGCGAGGACGGCTACACGCATATCAAGGGAGCGGACAACCTCCGCCTGCCGTCTCAGGGGGAATACCTTGTTTACGACCGGTATCTCAAAGACCTGTATCTCAGTGAAAACGGTTATAAGAAGGACGAAAATACCACCGCCTACTTTGTCAGCCGGGAGCTTGTGATGACGGCGGAAAAATCCACCGGCCCCGCTATCCCCGGCGTCTCCTCCGCCCACAGCTACACGCTGGAAAAGGGCCTGCTGACCGTTTCGTATAACGGCGGGGAAAGCGTCTGCCGGATCCCTCTGCGGCTGTTTGCGCTGGAATCGGGCGAGGCGGCGGATCTGAGCGGCGACGACGTGGTATGCCTGGATTACTACATCAGCGAGGCGGTCTCGGTCTTCACGCTCAAGCGCGAACCAATGCCTCCGTCACGCGACAATTATGCGCCGACCGGCTATTTTCTGACCGTGTTCGACAAAGGGGAGACCGTCACGATCGCGCCGAGGACCTACGCGCACAATCAGATCTGCTTCAATACCAAAAGAGAGGGATTCTCTCTCAGTACCGTCGGCTGCGCCGCCGGGATGCGGTACCGCACCACAGGACGGTCAGACGACGGGGGCGCGTCGTTTTATCCCTGTCCGACAGGGAACTATATATCCACCCTCAACGACTATGATCAGGGCGCGACCCTCTATCCGTTTTGGATCTATTACCCCCGCAAGCCCGTCTCGCTGATCGCCTATGGGGACGACGTCTATCTGACCGGATCCTGGAGCGTTTCCAAAGACTATTTTGACGAAAAATTTGCGGGTTTCAGGATACACAATATCACCCTTACCGACGGGTACGCGGGCGGGATGATGCTCTACCGTACGCGGGATTGCCTGCCGTACTTTGACGGAGATATCGGCGTCTTCGCCCTGCGGACCGAGTTCATCTCGGACGGCAGGGTGGGGCGGGACGATCCCGGCGAGACCGTCACGCTCTACCACTACTATATCTCCCCCGACCGCGGGGAAACGTGGATCCCCTACTCCCCCGCGCCGGAGGGCGAGCCGACCTTCCGGAGCGCGATCTACGGCGACAGATCGCTTATAGGCAGATAAGAGATCTCTTCTCCCCCGGAGCGCTGATCGCTCCGGCAAAGCCGGCATCAAAAAGCGGACCTGCGGCGGGAGCCGCAGACTCACAAAGAGAAGCGCAATACGGAAAGGAAAAAACATGATAAAAACCGCCGTAAAGATTTTTGCGCCCATACTTGCCGCCGCGCTCCTCTTGCTGGCGGCTTGCAACCGCGCGCCGGTCCCGCCGGTGATCGACGAAACGGACGCCGCCGAGACGACGGGCGCGGCAGATACGACCGGGATGCCGGACACAACAGGCGTTCCCGACGCGGCAAAAAAAGAGGTCAAAAGCGTGATCCTCTCCCGTGACTCCGTGGCGATGACCGTCGGCCAGAAAGTGAAGATAACCGCCGCCTTCCGGCCGGAGGACGCCTCCCTCCATACCGATCTGACGTGGGAGAGCTTCGACGAGCGGATCGCGACCGTCGACCGGTCCGGGACGATCACGGCGGTCTCCGCGGGATCGACGCCCGTCTCGGCGACGGCGGGCAACGGCCGGACGGCGTTCGTGCAGGTCACCGTCAAGGCAGCGATAACGCCGGAAACGACAAAAGCGCCCTCCGTGACCACGCGAGTACCGGAGACGACCGCGCCGGACGACGGGACGGTAACAAAGCATCTTCAAAACTCCACGATCTATGACTATGCGGACTCGTATTATGAAAAGCCGGTACGCGGCGTGGAAGAACCGTTTTACCGGATCGGTGAAACGCTGATCGGCGTCCGGGGATTCCCGGAGATCATTTTACCGGTAAACGGACAGTATCTGAAAAGAATCGACCTTGTCGAGCAGATCATTTATGACTCTGAATTTGTTTTGACGTACGCGCCTTCCGTCACAAAAAGAGCGGACGCGTTTCCGTTTGCGGAAAAAAAAGACAGTCTTACGCCAAAGTCCGTTCTCAGCTTTTCCGATCGATGCGTGATCCAAGTGACCCATATAAGCGGACCTCCCGCAAGATCGGTCATTGACCTGGAAGACGGCCAGTGGCTTTCCTCCTGGTACGAAAGAGGCGCCTTTGGAATCCATACAGTCGATGAATCCTTTTCCCCGATATACAAGAGCGAGGACGGGAGAACGATCCTGTATTCGGATGTGGAGAGATGCGGCTATTACCCCGAGTTTTCCTCCTTTTCGATCCGGAAAGCAACCCTTGACGAAAATCTGCGCTATATCGAGACGCTGGAGATCATCAGCGGCTTCGGCACCGGGACGTGCAGCTCCTATGATTTGGGATTGTACTTCAACGGACAGTACGGTTTTGCTTATCTGAACATTGGCACTTATACGGATGAAAACGGCGGAACAACTGATTATTATTGCTTTTTGGCGACGCAAGACTACGGAGAGACGTGGGTGTCTCTGGATCCTAAAACGGAAGGTTTGCCGGAGCTTGTTCTGACACGGGAAGACGATACGATACCGACCCTTGAAAACAACTTTGCAACCCATTTCACGCTGAAGGAAGCGGAACAGTGGGAAAACCCCGGTATCCTGTCGGAGGACGGGGAGCTGCTGATCGGCTCGAGGTTAGAGACCGACCCGGACGATCTGCCCGCCGGCATCCTTGAGCCGTTCTACAGGATCGACGAAAACACAGTCGGTATCAGAGGATTTGACAATGCGCGCCTTTCCGTGAACGGTGTTTACGTCAACGCAAAGGAAACGCCCCTGCCTGACGAAGACGGTGTGTTTTCTCCGCCGGAGTACCGCGCTTTCGCGCTGACAGAACGGCCTTCGCACTCATATCCTTATAGTGGTTCCACTTTTTTAACGAGCTTTAAAAAAGGTTTAGCGCTCAATTTCTCCGAAAAGTGTCAGATCTTGTTTTCCGTCATCGGTTCCCGGAGAGCCCAGATCGAACTGCGGGATGCAAACAATCCGCAGCACTATGTGAAGTTTGATACTCCCGGGGGAAAAAATGATATCAATTGCGGGTTTGGTTTGTTATCGAAATCGGAAGACGGAAAAGAAGTTTATATTTTAAATATTCTTACACCCAAACACTCCTGGGAGTATGGGGGCCGGTCTTACGATTTCACAAGCATAGTCAATGCTTTCCGCGTCACTCTTTCGGATGATCTGTCCGAGGTCGTCAAGGTGGAAACTCTCCTCTCGCTGCGCCCCGGAAGGTTAGACGATCTGAACATAAACGGACAATACGCTTATTTCAGCGCCTGCACGATGACCGTGAAGGAAAACGGCGAAACGACGGATTATTACACCTTCTTCGGCACGGCGGACGGCGGGAAAACCTGGGTCTGCTACGATCCGCAGACGCCGGGCACGCCGGAGCTGACCGCCGTTCGCCCGGGCAAAGAATGGGTAAAAGATTTGAATTGGTGAAGCCGGTTTCCGGCATTTGACCGATTCTTTCTCCGCTTTTTCATACCGCTTCGGGACGGTCAGACAAAAAACAAACGCCGCGCCGGCTGCATGGCAGCCGGCGCGGCGGTCGTTTTTATTCTTCTTCGCTCGCGGTGGCGATCAGGGGAACGCCGGTGGCGGCGAGGTCGGCGATCAGCGTTTCGCCGAAGCGGACCGGGCGGGAGGGGCGGAAGGCGTTGACCTCCGCCATCGCCTCAAAGAGCTTTGCCTTGGGGATCGCGTCCGCGGTGCGGACGGCGACCGGCCGGCCGGAAAAACCGCAGACCGTGGTGGTCAGGGTGCGCATCGGGCAGGTCAGTTCGTTTTTCACGTACTCTTCGCCCCGCTTGCAGGTATTGCCGGTGATCGAGACGATTTTTTCCCCGTCGAGGACCGCGGTGATCTCGCATCCGGAGGGGCAGATGATACAAGTGTAATGCTTTTCTTTCATGCTTGCGGCCTCATTTTGATCGTCAGATTTGCAGAGTCGGCGGGGACGGAAACCTTCAGCTTCTGCATCTCGCCGGGGGCGGCGCGCAGAAGTTTTTTCACGGCGAGGGGCGTTCCGTCCGCTTCGGCGTAGACCTCGACCTTGCGGCTGACGTCGCTGAAGCGGAAGTAGATTTCCGCCGTTTCCCCACGGCGGACCCGCTGCGGGACGGTATAGCGGATCCCGGCGCCCGCCGTGACGGCGAGCTCCTCCCCCGCGGCAAGCTCGCCCTTCGCGAACGCGGCGGCGGCTTTGCCCGCCAGCTCCGCCTCGCCGGAAACGTAGTCGACGAGGTCGTGGACGTGCAGGACGTTCCCGCAGGCGAACACGCCGGGGATCGCGGTCTGGCGGTCGGTATCCACCGCGGCGCCGCCGGTGCGGCGGTCAAGCGGGAGACCGAGCTTTTCGGTCAGTTCGTTTTCGGGGATCAGGCCGACCGAGAGCAGCAGCGTATCGCAGTCAAAGAACCGCTCGGTGCCCGGGATCGGGCGGCGGTTTTCGTCCACCGACGAAACGGTAACGCCGGTCAGCCGTTCTTTTCCGTGGATCTCCGTTACGGTGTGGGAGAGCAGGAGGGGGATATCGAAGTCGTTGAGGCATTGTTCGATATTGCGGGCAAGTCCGCCGGAATAGGGGAGCAGCTCGCAGACGGCAAGGACCTTTGCGCCCTCCAGCGTCATACGGCGGGCGGTGATCAGTCCGATATCGCCGGAGCCGAGGATCACGACGCGCCGCCCGGGCAGGTACCCCTCCACGTTGATCAGGCGCTGCGCCGTTCCCGCGGTGTAGATGCCGGCGGGGCGGGTGCCGGGGATGTTCAGCGCGCCGCGGGGCCGCTCGCGGCAGCCCATCGCCAGCACGACGGCGCCGGCGCGGATCTCCTCGATCCCTTCCCTGCTCTGCAGGGTAACGACGCGCTCGGGCGTAACGCCGGTCACAAAGGTCCCGGTCCGCACCTCGATCCCGCGCCGCCGTACCTCTTCGGCGTACCGCTCGGCGTATTCCGGCCCGGTCAGCTCGCAGCCGAAGCGGTGCAGGCCGAAGCCGGGGTGGATGCACTGCTTGAGGATCCCGCCCACGCGGGAGTCGCGCTCGACGATCAGGACGTCCCGGACGCCCGCGTCGTAGGCGGCGACCGCGGCGGCAAGGCCGGCGGGGCCTCCGCCGACGATCAGAACGGAACGCTCTTTCATCGGTCTTCTCCTTTCGTTTTGCCGAAGGTCAGGGGGGAGCCCGGCCCGCGTTTGGTCACGTCGGAAAACGGGATCCCGAGCTCGTCGGAGATCATCCGCATCACCACGGGCGAGCAAAAGCCCCCCTGGCAGCGTCCCATCCCCGCGCGGACGCGGCGCTTGATCCCGTCGAGCGTGCGGGGGACGGGGTTCTCCCGGAGCGCGTCGCGGATCTCGCCCTCGGTCACTTCCTCGCAGCGGCAGACGATCCTGCCGTAGGCGGGATCCTTTTTGATCCACGCGTCCTTCTCCGCGGCGGAAAGCTCCGCCATAAAACGGGCGGGACGGCGGACGGAGACGGCGTCTTTTTTCTTTTCCGTGAGGATCCCCTCGGCGCGGAGCGTTTCCTCCGCGTATTTCGCCAGCGCGGGCGCGGAGGTAAGGCCCGGGGATTCGATCCCCGCAAAGGTCAGCATCCGCGGCGCGCTCTTTTTGATGATGAAGTCGCCGGTGTTGCCGACGGCGCGCAGACCGGTAAAGGAGGTGATCACGGCGGAGGGAACGCCGGGGACCGAACGTTTTGCTCCGTCGAGGACGCGGGCAAGCCCCTCGGAGGTGGTGCGCTTGTCTTCTTTGTCTTCGATATCAAGGGAGGTCGGCCCGAGGATCAGATTGCCGTCCGCCGTCGGCGAGACGAGGATCCCTTTGCCCATCTTTGTGGGCGCGACGAAGATCGTGCGGGAGACCGTTTTGCCGCAGCGCCGGTCGAGCAGGAGGTATTCCCCGCTGCGGGGCGTGATCTTCACCGAGTCGTCGCCCGCCATCGCGGCGACCCCGTCGGCGTACAGCCCGGCGCAGTTGACGAGATACCGCCCGTCAAAGAAGCGCTCGCCGGAGAACACGCGGATATGATCCCCCCGGTCCTCGATCCGGTCCACCCGGAAATCAAGCGAGAGCTCCGCGCCGTTGTCCATCGCCAAGCCGAGCGCGGCGATCGTCAGCGAGTAAGGGCAGACGATCCCGGCGGAGGGCGCGTATAAGGCGACCGTCGCCTCGGGAGAGACGTTCGGCTCCAGCTCGTGCAGCCGGGCGGCGTCGAGGATCTCCAGCGGAGCGACGCCGTTCTCTTTTCCGCGCTCGTAAAGCGCACGGATAGACCCCTCGTCCCCGGGAAAACCGACGACGAGGGAGCCGTTGTTCACGTATTTCACGCCGAGCCGCGCGCAGAGCGCGGGCATAAGGCGGGCGCCCTCCACGTTGAAACGCGCCTTGAGGGAGCCCGGCTTTGCGTCAAAACCGGCGTGGACGATCCCGCTGTTCGCACCCGACGCGCCCATGGCGACGTCGCTCTGCGCCTCCAGCACCCGCACGGACACGCCGTACCCGGAAAACGCTTGTGCGCACAGCGCGCCGACGACGCCTCCCCCGATGATCAGAATATCGTACATAATACCTCCGTTTCGTACAGTCTTATCGCCTTTTTCTTAAACAGACTTTGCTTCCCACGGCTCGTATGCGCCGGTCTCCAGAATATCCGCGATCCGCTTGCAGGCGTGTCCGTCCCCATAGGGGTTGCAGGCGCGCGACATCTTCGCGTACGCTTCCGGATCCTCGAGCAATTCTTTGAAGTTGCGGTAGATGACCTCTTCCTTCGTTCCGACCAGGCGGAGCGTTCCCGCCGTCACGCCTTCCGGCCGCTCGGTGGTATCGCGCATCACGAGCACCGGCTTGCCGTAGGACGGACATTCTTCCTGGATCCCGCCGCTGTCGGTCAGACAGAGATGGCACCGCGCCTCAAAATTGTGGCAGTCGAACACCTCGATCGGCTCGATGATATGGATCTGTTTGCAGTCGCCGAGCTCCTCGTCGGCGGCCTGGCGCACAACGGGATTCATATGGATAGGATAGACCGCCTTGCACTCGGGGTGTTCGTCCAGCACCCGCCGGATGGCGCGGAACATATGGTGCATCGGCTCCCCGAGGTTTTCGCGGCGGTGCGCCGTGATGAAGATCAGCTTCCCGTCGCCCACCCAGTCCAGTTCCGGGTGGGTGTAGTCGGCGCGGACGGTGTGCTGCATCGCGTCGATCACGGTGTTGCCGGTAACGAAGATCGTGGAAGGATCCTTCCCTTCCCGCAGGAGATTATCGGCGGAAAGGCGCGTCGGCGCAAAGTTATACCGGCTGACGATGCCGACCGCCTGGCGGTTGAACTCCTCGGGATAGGGGCTGTAGATGTGATAGGTGCGCAGTCCCGCCTCGACGTGCCCGACCGGGATCTGCAGATAGAAGCAGGCCAGCGCGGTCACAAAGGTCGTCGAGGTATCGCCGTGGACCAGCACGACGTCCGGTTTTTCTTTCTCCAGAACGGTCTTGATCCCGTTCAGAATATTCGTCGTAATATCAAAAAGGGTCTGACGGTCCTTCATGATATTCAGATCGTAATCCGGTACTACGTCAAAGGTCGCCAGGACCTGGTCGAGCATCTGGCGGTGCTGCGCCGTGACGCAGACGACGGTCTGAAGTCCCTTCCTGGTCTTCAATTCATTCACGAGGGGGCACATTTTGATAGCTTCCGGCCTCGTGCCGAAGACGAGCATAATTTTTTTCATACTAAAGATCTGCCTCCCGCAAGTATCTTTTTAATGCGTCGCGCCAATCCGGCAGCGGTTCAAATCCCTTTTGGAGCAGTTTGGCTTTTGAGAGCCGGGAGTTTTCCGGTCTGGCGGCTTTTGATTGCCCGTATTCCGCCGTCGTGACCGGAACGACTTTTGTCGTTAACCCGTATTGCCTGTAGATCTCCCGGCAAAAGTCATACCAGCTGACGTATCCGCCCTCGTTCGTCGCGTGATAGAAGCCGTACCGTTCCGTTTCGATCATATCGACGAGAAGTCCGGAAAGATCCAAAGTATAGGTAGGCGTGCCGATCTGATCGTTGACGACGCGCACGGTATCGTGCGTTTTTCCGACGCGGATCATGGTTTGGATGAAGTTCTTGCCGTTGAGCCCGAACACCCACGCAATCCGCACGATGAAAAACTTTTCGGTATTCCGGGTTACGGCAAACTCCCCTTCCAGTTTGCTTTTGCCGTAAACGTTTAGGGGCGCAAAGCTCTTATCATCCGGCTCCCGGGGGCTTGTCCCCGTTCCGTCAAACACGTAATCGGTACTAATATAGAGGAGCTTTGCGTCAATCGCTTTGGCGGCTTTCGCAACGTGTTCGGTTCCCGCCGCGTTCACCGCAAAAACCTTCGGCGCGTTTTCTTCTTCCTCCGCGGCGTCAACGGCAGTCCACGCGGCGCAGTGGATGATCGCGTCCGGCCGGACGCGGTCAAGCGTCTTCCCGACGGCCGCTTCATCGGTGATATCCAGCGGAACGTAAGGCGCGGCCGAACCCGCCGAGCCGTCGTCCGCGCCGGCGTACGCTCCTTGTATATCGGAACCGACCGCATCAAAGCCCCGTTTCACCAGTTCGTTGACGACGTCGTGTCCGAGTTGGCCGTTGACTCCCGTAACAAATACCGTCATCATCTGTTCCCGTACATTTCAGCATAATAGTTTTGGTACTCGCCCGAGATGATCTCTTCCCACCAATCCCGGTTTTCGAGATACCACCGGATCGTTTTCCTGATCCCGTCCTCGAACTTCGTCTCCGGCAGCCAGCCGAGCTCGTTATGGATCTTCGTCGGGTCGATCGCATATCGCATATCGTGCCCCTTGCGGTCGGTAACGTGCGTGATAAGAGATTCCGGCTTGCCGAGTTCCTTGCAGATGAGCTTGACGATATCGATGTTGCGCATCTCGTTATGCCCGCCGACGTTGTAGACCTCGCCGACTCTGCCTTTGTGAAGGATCAGGTCGATCGCCTTGCAGTGATCCTCGACGTAAAGCCAGTCGCGGACGTTGACGCCCTCGCCGTAAACAGGAAGCGGCTTGTCCGCGAGTGCGTTGGCGATCATCAGCGGGATCAGCTTCTCCGGAAAGTGATAGGGCCCGTAGTTGTTGGAGCAGCGGCTGATGGTCACGGGCAATCCAAACGTGCGATGGTACGCCATAACGAGCAGGTCCGCGCCCGCCTTGCTGCTGCTGTACGGGCTGGACGTGTGGATCGGCGTTTCCTCGGTGAAGAACAGATCCGGCCGGTCGAGCGGCAGATCGCCGTAGACCTCGTCGGTCGAAACCTGATGATAACGCGTGATCCCGTACTTCCGGCAAGCGTCCATCAGAACGCTCGTGCCGATGATGTTTGTCTGCAGGAAGACCGAGGGGTCCTCGATGCTGCGATCCACGTGACTTTCCGCCGCAAAGTTGACGACGGCGTCCGGCTTTTCTTCCTCAAACAGCTTGTAAACGCCTTCCCTGTCGCAGATATCGAGCTTCACGAAGCGAAAGCCCGGCTGATCCATGACGCTCCTCAGCGTGGACAGATTGCCCGCGTAGGTCAGCTTATCCAGGCACACGATCCGGTAGTCCGGGTGCGCCTTTTGCATGTGGAATATAAAATTCGATCCGATAAATCCGGCGCCGCCGGTGACGAGTACGGTCATAGCTTTCACCTCAAAAGGCCGTCTTGCTTTCGGCAAGAGTGGGATTCTTTTTATCTTTTTCGCTTAAGATGAACTCGCCGACGTCCGGCCATTCGATCCCGATATCGGGATCGTTCCAGATGATGCCGCCTTCATCCTCGGGATGATAGATCTCATCGCATTTATAAGCGAATTCGGCGTAATCGGAAACAACGACAAAGCCGTGAGCAAAGCCGCGCGGGATCATAAACTGTCTCTTGTTCTCTTCCGAGAGCAGTACGCCGATCCATTGACCGTACGTGGCGCTGTTTTTGCGCAGATCCACGGCCACGTCGAACACTTCGCCCTTGATCACACGCACGAGCTTTGCCTGGGGGTGCGTCTTCTGAAAATGAAGACCGCGAAGAACGCCCTTGCGGGAACTGGACTGATTATCCTGAACGAAGCGACAGCGAAGTCCGGCTTCCGCAAAATCGGATTCTTTGTAGGTTTCCATGAAATAGCCGCGATGATCGCCGTAGGTCTTGACGTCGATCAGATACACGCCTTTGATTTTTGTTTCGGTAAAAGTAAAATTACTCATCAGTATCTGACCTTTCCTTCCGCAACCGCTTTCAAATGCGCGCCGTACGGCGATTTGCCGTAGCGATCGGCCGAGCGCGTCAGCTCATCCCTGTCGATCCATCCGTTTACGTAAGCGATCTCCTCCGGCGCGGATATGGTGATCCCCTGGCGCTTTGAGATCGTCTGCACGAACTCGGCGGCCTCCACCAAGCTGTCCATCGTTCCGGTGTCCAGCCACGCGAACCCGCGCCCGAGCAACTGAACGTCAAGAAGATCGTCGTTCAGATACATCCCGTTGAGCGTCGTGATTTCCAGCTCGCCGCGCGCGGACGGCTTCACCTGACCGGCGCGGGCCGAAACGCCGGCCGGATAGAAATACAGGCCGGTCACGGCGTAACTCGACTTCGGTTCCTTCGGTTTTTCCTCAATGCTCGTCGCTTTGCCGTTCTCGTCAAACGCCACGACGCCGAAGCGCTCGGGATCGTTCACGTAGTACCCGAACACCGTCGCGCGTTTGCCGCACTCGGCGTTGTCCGCGGCGGTATGGAGAATGCGGCGAAAACCGTTCCCGTAGAAAATGTTGTCGCCGAGTACCATGGCGCACGCGTCGCCGCCGATAAACTCCTCGCCGAGAAGAAAAGCCTGCGCAAGTCCGTCCGGAGAAGGCTGAACGCAATACGACAGTTTGATGCCGAACTGATTTCCGTCCCCCAGCAGTTTTTCGAACTTCGGCGTGTCGTCCGGCGTTGAAATGATCAGAATATCCTGGATTCCCGCAAGCATTAAAGTGGAAAGCGGATAATAGATCATCGGTTTATCGTAAACTGGCAAAAGCTGTTTTGACGTTACCATCGTAAGCGGGTAGAGCCGCGTGCCGGCTCCTCCCGCTAAAATAATCCCTTTCATAGCAAACTCCCTTTTTCAATCATTTCACGCATCGAACCCGCGTTTTTCAATCTGCGGCTTCTCAAACTTTTTCTCCGAACGTATCCGGCCGATTCGGATCGAAGATCTCGTTCGCCCACATGAGAGTCACAAGGTTCTCCGTTTCAGAGAGATTGATGATGTTATGTACGTATCCCGGCAGCATATGGACGGCCCGGATGCGTTCGCCCGTGACCTCGAACTCGATGACTTCATCCGTGCCGATCTTGCGCTCCTGAATGAGTCCGTGCCCGGATACGACGATAAAGAACTCCCATTTGCTGTTGTGCCAGTGCTGGCCCTTGGTGATCCCGGGCTTGCTGATATTGACGCTGAATTGCCCGTGATCGGCCGTTTTCAGAAGCTCGGTGAACGAGCCCCTGTCGTCAGCGTTCATTTTCAGATCGAACGCGACTTTTTCTTTCGGCAGATAGGAAAGATACATCGAATACAGCTTTTTCTCAAAGCTGCCGTCCGGAATAGCGGGCATAAGAAGCGTCTGCGGCTGGTCGTGAAAAGCGCGAAGCAGCCCGACGATCCGCCCGAGCGTGGCTTTATGCGTGATCGGCGCGGCGCAGTATCTGCCGTTTTCCGTGAGGACGGTCCGGACGCCGTCGAACTCGCAGCGGTGCTCCTTCCCTTCCAGCGCGTCGAACATCTCGTCGATCAGGTCGTCGATGAAGAGCATTTCAAGCTCGACCGACGGATCGTTGACCGTGATCGGCAGGTCGTTTGCGATATTGTGGCAAAAGGTCCCGACGGCGCTGTTGTAGTTCGGACGCACCCATTTGCCGACAAGGTTCGGGAAGCGGTAAACGAGCGCCTTTGCGCCGGTTTCTGCGGCGTAGTCGAAAAAGAGGTCTTCTCCCGCTTTTTTGGAAAGTCCGTATTCGGACGCGCCGAAGCGCCCCTGCAGCGTCGCCTGGATGGATGAGCTGAGCATAACGGGGCATTTGTTGTTGTGCTTTTTGAGCGTGCGAAGAAGCGTGGAAGCAAAACCGAAGTTGCCCTCATAAAACTCCTTCGGGTCTTTCGGGCGGTTGACGCCGGCCAGATGGAACACGAAATCGCAGTCTTTGCAGTAAGCGTCGAGCTCTTCCGCCGAGGAATCGATATCGTATTCGTAGATCTTGTCGATACGGAGGGCGGGGCGCGTTCTGTTTTTGCCGTCCCGGACGTTTTTCAGGTTTTCCGCGAGGTTCCGTCCGACAAACCCCTTTGCGCCTGTAATAAGTATATTCATTGATTCCTCACAAACCGACAAAATCGAACAATTCCTTTAAGTTTTCTATTTCTTTTTTATCTAAGTGCTTTACTATCTTAATTTCTCTTTTTATTTTATCGGGCTTTTGAACGATTGCATCAATCCATCTTTTTGCTTGATAATACGGCAGTAACCTCGGATACTTTTTAAGTTTCGGGTATAATAACTCAAGGGATTGTCTTTTGACAAACAATCTGGTGAAATAATACTTAATACCTTTGTTTTTTCTCATGATTGCAATCGAAGCATTTTTACGATTGCCAAACAAGCCGCCCTCAAAACTGTATTGCTCTAAAGCTTTCGTGATGTTTGTGTGTTCCTTTCTTTTTAGCCATACGTCCGATAAATTGCAGCATTCTTCGTAAAACTTCAGTATACCGCATTTATCGCACATATCTCTGACTTTTTTTTCGTCATATTGAGTTTTATTTCGTAAAAGCCATAAATCCAAATACGGTCTTACTCCTAATCCTCCGTGAACGAAATGGTAAGACATGTGGGAAATCACATGGAAAATCTGGAACTCGGGCGTAAAAACATATTGGTGCGTATCTGCTTTTCGAATAGCATGATTCCATGCGTCAGTCAACAGTTTGTCTATGTTATCCATGTCCTCTTTTATATTGAAATGGAGTTCCAGATGAACCGGGGGACTGGACATGGAAACATCATGATATAGTTTATTCAGAAATGCGAAATCAGTCTCTTTCTGTAATGCAGAAACAGCTTTATCCAGTTTTTCTTCCTTGACAAGCACATCAATATCACAACTCGTGCGCATCCATTGATCCGGATAAAGATCCCGCAAAACGGAACCTTTCAGCAACACATATTCAATTGCGTTTTTTTCAAAACAATCCTCTATGGTATTCAGCGCAAAATCTCTGCATGCAAATAAGTATATGTCGTTTTTGCACTTTTTTTGAATGATTTCCGCTCCGCCGTCCTGCAATTGCATCGCGCATAATCCCTCCCTGATGATAGGAAGGATGGCTTGCTTATCCGCCACATCAGACAGCAATGGATAATCTATCGGCTCCGAAATCGTTTCAGCAGATATCCTTAATCCGGCTCTTATGAGAGGAAAAAGTATATCTCTTAAAAAGGCATCGTTCATAACCGTTCTCACCAACAAAAACTAAATGTCTTTTCTCCAAACAATTTTGTTCACAACGCCGACATAGCTCTGAATGATCTTGACAACCTTGTCGGAAACGTTTTCATCCATGTAATCAGGGACCGGAATGCCATTGTCGCCGTTTCTGACCATCCCGACCGCCGTATCGACCGCCTGAAGCAACCCCTTGGTGTCGATGCCGGAGAGAATAAAGCAACCCTTGTCCAGCGCCTCAGGGCGCTCGGTGCTTGTCCGGATGCAAACCGCGGGGAACGGATGACCGATAGAAGTAAAGAAGCTGCTCTCTTCCGGAAGTGTTCCGCTGTCAGATACGACGGCAAACGCGTTCATTTGAAGGCAGTTATAGTCGTGGAAACCGAGCGGCTCGTGCCGGATCACTCGTTTGTCAAGCTGGAATCCGGACATCTCCAAGCGTTTCCTGCTCCTCGGATGGCAAGAATAGAGAATGGGGAGATCATACGTCTCCGCCATTTTATTGATCGCGGAAAACAAGCTGAGAAAGTTCTTCTCGGTGTCGATGTTTTCCTCGCGATGCGCGGAAAGAAGGATATACTTTCCTTTTTCAAGACCGAGTTTTTTATGAACGTCGGACGCACGAATCTTTTCGAGATTCATCCGCAGTACTTCCGCCATCGGGGAGCCGATGACATAGGTACGCTCCTTCGGAAGACCGCAGTCGGCAAGATAGCGCCGCGCATGCTCGGAATAGGCAAGATTAACGTCGGAAATGATATCCACGATCCTGCGGTTCGTCTCCTCCGGCAGACATTCGTCCTTGCAGCGGTTACCGGCTTCCATGTGGAAGATCGGAATGTGCAGGCGCTTTGCGCCGATGATCGATAGACAAGAGTTCGTATCGCCGAGCACCAGAACGGCGTCCGGCTTCAAATCGGCCATAAGTTGATACGCTTTGGCGATGATATTGCCCATCGTCTCGCCGAGATCCTTCCCCACCGCGTCCAAATACACATCGGGGTCATCCAGTTCAAGATCCCGGAAAAATACGCCGTTAAGATTGTAATCGAAGTTCTGACCCGTATGTACAAGAAGCGTATCAAAATAGTTCCGGCATTTCTTGATCACTGCGGCAAGACGAATAATCTCCGGTCGTGTGCCCACAATAATCATTAGCTTGATCCTGCCGTTTTCCTTCCACGTTGTATGCTGCATTACAAAAAACACCTCTCCTTCTGAAACGGATAATTGTATTGGGGCTCCTTGCTATCAAACCATCAAGACACCGGAGGTCTCCCCGCCTTTTGGGAACAGTACGCAATTCATCTCCGCATCAATTCTGATTTACTATAAACCAATCCTCAATAAAAGACAATAATGTGATCGCCTGTGACTTTTCTCCGGCATTTCCGGTATCATACAGTTCTTTGGTTTTTTCTATTAATTCTTTATCTATTCCCGGACAGCTAATTGCTTGACTGATCATTTTCGATGAATATGCGTTCAAATCGCTTGCAAGTGTTTTATTCTTTTCATACCATTCATCAAGCGGATTCATGCTTGTCTTCACAATTCGTCTGCTCAGTTTACGCTTTATTCCAACTTTCCATAGGATCCATTCTACCGTTGTTTTGATTCCTATGCGGCGAATTTTTCTTATAGTTTGTCTAACCGCTCCTTCGGTCATCCTTCCACCGTTATAACGCTGAAGAGGAATCTCTGCAGCGTCATGATACTTTGATAAAACCCATTTTTTGTATATATAATGATTCTTTCTTTTATTATACGGAATATCTTTTAAGCAAAAATCAAAGAAATCCTTGTTCAGAAAAGGCGACATACAGTCTATATAGTTTTCGCATACAATTTTGCTGGCTCCGACACCATTGAATCCTCGTGTGATCATTTTAAACTTTTCAACATACATGGATTTGTCCCGTGTGTGGGAAATACAGTTTTCCAACTTCAAGGAGTACGCTCCCGGACAACAGCTCTTTTCATCGTGTGCGTGTGAGAAAACGCCAACAATCGCATCTCCTAAATCTCCCGTGTGCAGGATTCCAGATTTTCTGCAATCAATGGTACTCAAGGCGATCAGCGAATGTGCAATACCCGAATAAAGTGACGCACCGCCATTCATTTTTACAACTTCCTTGTATAAAGAAAGCATCTTTCCGTCATCCAATGTTCGGATAATCATTGAATGCCCAAGTTTTTTTGCAACTAATTTTGCTATTTTTTCATCATAACAATCCGATTCGCCAAAAGTAAGGTTTATCATGTTATGATAACCCAATGAATCTGCTACCCAAACGGTCATTCTTGAATCCAAGCCGCCGCTTAATGTTGCCAAATGATCATATCCATATTCATTATCTTTTTCAAACTGTAGTTTGACAGCTTGTCTAAACAAAGCGTCTAACTTTTCTATCATCTGCTCGTCAGATAACGGGCTGTTTCCCCCATTATGATTATATGTAAAATCATAGTATCTGGATATTTTCATTCCCATATCGGTTATCTTCATATAACAGCCATACGGGAGTTTTTTTATTTCTGTTATCAGCGTACTGTCACCAATCATAAAACCGTAAGTCAGCAAATCAAAAGAGGCCTCAGTATCCAAAGAATAATTGATGTGATGGTCTTTTAATACGCTAATAATATCCGTAATGCTGGATGAAACGATCCACAAATCATTTTTACAATAATAGAAAACCGGTTTCATCCCAAGAAAATCTGTAAATACTTCCCATTCCGATTTGCTTTTGTTATAAATAGCACCGGAAAAATTTCCCCGGAAATTTTCATAGACTCTTTGTCCGCTTAAATAATTCTTCTTTACGTATTCGAACAGCGAGTCCTTGCCGCAAAGAGATGATGAATTCAAAACAATACCTTCCAATACAATGATGACCTCATCATCTTCGCGAAAAAGCTTGTCATTTAAAAACTTTGGCAAAGTGCAACGACAGATAGTAAAACGGTCATTTTCTATTTTTTCACAAACCGTCCCCTCCGTGGACACACAAATGCTATGCGGGACATACGGCTTATTACTTATGAAAAAACCCGGCATTTCGTTCAATCTCCTGATATCGTTTTGTTTTTTTCTTTTAGAACACGAAACAGATAAACTACATTCAAAGCGCCGGAAATAACCACTGTTATGATTGTAGCATACGCTGCTCCGATAGCTCCATACGCCCTAATCATTATAACATTCAGACCCGTATTAACTGCGCTTGAAATCACTGCAACAACAAGATTGAAGGGCAGTTTTCTTTGTGTTACAAGTATGTTCCCGGGAAGGATCCTGAAAGTGCTGGATAACGCAAAACTTATGCTGAGCACCTTAAAAGCAGGAATGCTGTCTTCATACGCCGCGCCAAAGAGAGTTTTGATAATGAACGGAGCAAAAACGAACATAAGAATGGCTATGGCTGCAGAACCGATCCCTAACAAAGCTGTTATCTGCAAATACTTTTTCTTGACCCAGACTTTATCGTCCTTTTTTTTCGCAAAATACGGATAGATGTATGTGATCACTGCGGCCGGAATAAAAGCCAATGCCGTTGGTATATTTGTAGCCGTTCTGTATGAAGCAACAACTGTGCTATCCGGTATTACTAATCCAAGAACAAAAATATCAAGTAAATACATCAGTCGGGACAGACTGTTATTTACCATTGATATTGAACTGATTTTCCAAAACGCTTTTTTGTCTTCCGCACTTAGAGTCTGCTTTTTTATCGGATACTTGACCCCGTATCGGAACGCTATGTAGAGAAAAGCCAGAATGGAAGCAAGATATTTTGCGGCTATCAGCCCCACTGCGCTGAACAACAAGGAAAGACCGCAGGAAAGAATAAAAAAGAGAATGGTTGTAACGCTGTTCGAAACAGCGTATTCTTTGTTTCTCAGTTCCGTCCTGAGATAAATCCCCTGCATTTCGTAAATAAGCGAAACGCACGGGAGAAACGCCATCAGCGCAAGACATTTGTTGACGCCGGGAATCTTAAATTGAAAAAACAAGGAAACGGCAAGAATGACAAACCCAATGATGACGTTGGAGAAAAAGCTTAAATAGCAACCATAGTTATAGATGGCTTTTTTCCTGCTTGTGTCAGATTCTTCACTCCCCATTTGAAGAACGCCGAAGGTCGCTCCGAGTCCGCCCGCCAGCAGGAAAAAACTGAGCGTATTATTGGCGTATGAGAAAACCCCATACTCTGATTTGCTGATTATTCTGACAAGAATGATCCCGCTGGCAAATCCAATGATTTTATTGATCGTTGAAGATCCAAATACATGGAAAAAACCTGTGTCTCTCAGTTTGCCTAACAGTATCTTGAACTTTGACTTCATATTTATGTATCCTATATTAAGGCAAAACAATTCTGGAGTTTACGATCGGCTATGCCGGATCGGTGCCGCCGCAGATCATATCTTTCCATTTTTCAAAATCTTTCTCCCAGGACAGGATACTCCAAACACCGCGATTCTTTTCGGCTTCGGATCTGAATTGATCAAGATGACTCAAGATGTCTGAAAGCTGTTTGTGCAGACTTGACAGATCCTTTATTCTGACCATCTTCGCCCCGTATTCATCCAGATCGGGATAATTCAACCAACTGCCCGCGATACAGATCGCTCCGGCTTCCAATTCTTCAATCATGGAGGCGGACAGAACGTCTGTGGGTTGAATGTTTACAAAAATATCCGCTGCTTTTCTGAACTGAGCCAGTCTTTCTCCCCGCATATACTCTTCCGTAAGCGTATACGGCATATTCGCCTCTCGGAGGCGGCGTTGAAGCCGGCGTATATACTCTGCGTTTCCGCCGTATGAGCAGTGAAAAACCAAATGGATCCGCTCTCGGTATTCATCGGGAAGTTTTTTGCATTCATCTATGATTTCCAAATGTCTCTGCGCTTCGCTGGCATTGTAGCCGCACAGCACCGAGATTTTCTCCGCCGGGATCCCAAACGTCGCTTTGCTCTTTTCGCGGCTTATTTCAGATAAAGTCCGATGCATTTCTTCACATGCCGTGGACCCATATTTTGCTATTCTGATTTTACTGTCGAACTCTCCTTCGGTTCGTTCTGATATTTCTTTTTCCACATAACGGCTGGCTGCCGTGATAAACGTTGATTTTTTGAACAAAGACTTCAATACACGAAATGTGCGTTTGGATGCTCTCAGAAGGTCTGATCCGTAGATGCTTGTAACAAGTCTCGTTCCGCCCCGGATGATATGGGGAACGATCCAGGAGTCCACGCCGGGGAAATGAACGTTGACAACATCATATTTTCTTGCTTTCAAATATCTTCCAGCTTCCGCGATCCTGATGATCGGATACAGAAGGCGTGACTTCTTTAATATGTGATAAGCCGGCTGGTAATCGATGCGGCACCCAAGTCCTCGAAGATGTTCATCTCTTGCTCTGTTTTTTTCCTGTAACGGAGCAAAGTTCAAAACGTCCGCCTGAATCCCGTCGATCCTTTTCAATACCCGGATAATGAACTCATAAGTAAAAATAATATTGATATCCCCTATGATCAAGACTTTCATCTGAGAGTGCGGGCGCTTTTCCGCTATCACTTTCGCCCCGTATCCTCCTTTCATGATTCGCTCAACCGCGCTGTTTCAATCTGCGCGCCATCCTGTTTCCCAGACCGTTGATATACCAAAACATCAATAACCAGAAGGGCAGGTTGGTAAAAGCGTGCCAAAACAAGAACGTGTTGTTCACAAAGAACGATTGACCCAACAGTATTTCGGTATATGCCATACCATAGTAGAAAAACGCATCGTTGTACACATACTTCCGGCTATCCACAAAACACATTATTTTTACGGCTATCATAATTGCAAACGCCTCGAACAGCCATCCTAAAAGAGACGACGAATAATATGTCCAGAGGCTATAATTGGGAAGTATATATGTAAGTCCGCCGAGAGAAGCCACAAACAGTTGATTGGTTGTGGGAATCCCGGCTACCAAATTGACAATACCTCTCAAAACCGGGAAAAGGCCGAAAATGTGTGTTGAATTGATCAAATCGCTAAAATATGTTTCCAGAGACATATTGGATCTTATCAAATCATACCTTTCCTGTGTCACGGCTATTACGGAAGGCCCTGATACGTATAATTCGGCCATTTTAGATGTTTTCTCTAAAAAATTATCGTTTTTTCCTCCGAATTCAAATTGCATTGATCCGGTAGCAAAAATATACAAGACAAATGCGATGCCGCCAACTCCAAACACGACAAGCAGCAGGCGTCTTTTGTTGGGGAAAAATGAAATGAGCATTATCATTACACTTAAAAACAGCTGTGCCAACGCTGTTCTTTGTGTGTACTGATAAAACATCGTAACGACAATTCCAACAGAAAGAGCAAGGGAAAAAAGGATTCCCTTTATAAACGTCGAATTGCTTTTGTGATACGATTTGGAAAGCGCCGAAATAAGTGTAATTGCGATGATACTTTTGCAAACTTCTATTGCCATCAAATCATAGTAATAGAGATCAGTCGTATCCTCTGATATATACCACCACGTGGAAAAATGCGAAAAGACATTCGATATATGCCCCCGCGAAAAAACCAGCAAGGCCAGCAACAACACAAAGACAACGCCTAAGAATGTCAGTTTGAATTCCGCAGGTTTTTCCCGGATCAACGTGCCGCTTAAATCACTTGTTTTTTTTCTCCTATACTTCCCCCAAATAAAACTAATTGCAATAAGAACAACGAACAATTCATATATTTGCACAAAAACAGCAAGTCGATAATACTGCGGCTGAGCTGTAACGGTTGAAATGCACGTCCCTGATACGGACATAACCAAAGGTGTAATCAAATAACGGATATAGACAGATGCAAAAACCAATACCAGAGCGATGCTATCCTTCCAATAAGAAAAAGCTTTCTGAAACAGTATTCTTGCGATTGAGAAAGACAGGGGCAATAAAAACAATAGCTCATAGCCTTCCCGAACCACCGGATTCAGACCGCAAATGATAGTTGCTACTATACCTAAAAGGGATATTAAAAAGGTTTTTGGGTAATCAATTTCCCTTATGGTTTGTTTACTCTTTTGCAAGTTCATTTCTTATACATTCCTTTGATTCTTTCTCTTATGGAACAAACCTATTTGATTAAACCGTAACATCGTTATGATTCCTTGCCGGTTTCAGTGTATTGCCCGATATATGAATTCAACCTCACCAAAATCCTATACAACTACTTAAGGAACGCTTTGGCAGCATTACACGGAATCGTCTCGGCCATTTCCGTGCATATCCTCTGTTCTGTTTCCAATATGCTTTTTAATGACTCAAGTATCTTTTCTTCTTCATTGTCAACAAAAGCAAACCGCTCATATTTGCTCAGATAATCCTTAACTTTCGGAGTGGCTCCTATAACCAATATCTCTTTTTTGGTGGCGCCGTAATGATATACTTTCCCGGGAATCAAGCCCGTCTCTCCCTTTGATGAAAGTTTGTTACAGACACAAACCAATACTCTCGTCCGTTTTTCAAGCTCGGACACTTCATTTACGGAAGCCCTCGGTCTCACGGTAAGCCGGTTTATGCTTTCGATCATTTGATCACCGTTTCCAACTATGATGGACCTGTTGCGCAAATTCTTCAATACCGTATAAAGAGGCATTATATCTCTCACACTGGATGAATAACTGCCAAAATAACCCACATCATAAACTGTCGGTGCAGTATCGTTTTCATAGAAAGCATATGGCGTTTCTACAAAGGACATTTTATCTTTGAACTCCGGATAAAACTTCTGCTGGAGTTCCAACACCACACCGTTGGTATATACTACTTTATCGCATTTGCTGATAAGCTTTCTTTCCGCTTTCTTGACTGCAAACGGAAACAGCGGCCTGCGCGTCAGCGTATCCAAAAACAAAGCGTCTCCCCAGTACTGAATCCATCTCAGCTTGCCATGATAAAACTTGTTTCTGATCCTATCTGCCAAAATATGACCGGAATACGGGTTCGACGAAGAAATCATCAAATCGTAGTCTTTAAGCTCCAACGCGGAAAGATCGATCTCATTTGCAATTTTACGCATTGAATCGACCGGTTCCAACGAATAATACAATTTTCTGAGTTTATGATAAATCTTTCGTTTTATCGACTTGTCACCGGAGGAAAGCAAACTCGACGATACCTTCTCCGTGGACAGATTCGCCTCCATTTCTATTATACCGCATTTGGAAACAATCGGAGTAAAGCTATCGTCGATCAGCACTGCCTTGTTTGCGAGCTTATACGATATGATATCAACCGTATGTCCGAGATCCAAAAAGCCTTTTATCAGGGAGACATTTCTGATATTGCTGGAACTGCACACCTTGATATCGCTGAATGTGATAAAAAGTATCCTCATACCTTCCTCGTTCACCTATCCTTATTCAAAGAAGCATCGCTTGTAATCCTCAAAGGAAGAGAAGGCCTCTGCGTGCTGCCTGAGCCAACTGTCCGGTTGCTCCCAGAACGGATGCTTTACGAGAAAAGCGATCTCTTCATCGCAGAATCTTTTCCGGATCTCCCTGGCGGGAACTCCTCCCACGATGCTATAAGGAGCTACGTCCTTTGTTACGACCGCTCCGCTGGCGACAACAGCGCCGTCGCCGATGCAGACCCCGTTTTGGATCAGCACGTTTGCGCCGATCCAAACATCATTTCCGATTTCGACCAAGAACTCTTTATCCGGATTTGTATACTTCTGTTCCTCGAACAGGGTATTTGCCGCATAACTCTTGCCGCAAACGTTTTTCGGTTTATAAAAAGCAGGATGTGTCGAAACCCAATCTCTCGTCGGATGCTCTCCGCCAATAACTCTTACGTGACTGGATATCGAGCAAAAGCTCCCGATCTTTGCATACAGTATACTGCTGTTAGACCCGATGTAAGTCATTCTTCCGACATAACTCGAATAGACATGACTGAGATTGCCGACATAGTTATTCCCTTCGAACCTGCTGTTCTTGATTCGGGCAAGGAATCCCTTCTTCATTTTAAGCATCCTGCTATTCCTTTACGAAATCGTATACTTTTTTCATGATTATGGCGCTGGACTTTTGATTTTTCAGAAACTCTGCACCCCGCAGCCCGATTTCGGACAATTCGTTTTCAGACAGAGAAAACAGTTTACGGATATCCCTTGCATAGTCGTCTGCCGTCTCTCCGGAAAAAAGGCTCACATAGTTCAGATATTCATCGGGCAGCCCGGGCAGGCGGTTCATGATAATCGGCGTTCCCGACGCAAGATATTCAAAGGTCTTTGAGGGGCAGGAATACTTTGCCAGAGCAATCGAGGCGGGGCGCGGATTGATCAGGATAGTCGCTTCCTTCATTTTCCGGAATACCTCATCCGGAGAAATCTGCCCCCTGTACTCCACGTTGGGCAACGCCCCGGCCATATTCTCGATGCGTTCTTTATCAAAACCGGCTCCGTAAATAACCAGTTTTTCCTGATTCGAGAGTCTCGAGAACGCGTCGATCAATTGGTCAATACCGTATCGCGCATCAAGATTTCCGGCATATAATGCGTACCTCTCGTCCGCCTTTCTTTGTTTTTCCGTTACGATCCTGCTCTCATCCATGATTCCTTCAAAGAGGATCCATTGGCCGTCTTGCAACCCCAGGTATTCAGCCATATACTTTGTATACAGCAAATACTTGTCAATATACCGCATCAAGCCTGTTATTCTTTTCCAGTCAAGCCTCTTTAACACTTTGCGCACTATGCCTCTCATGTCCATAAAGAGAGGAAGATCGGCAACTGTCAACGCAATTTTTGCCGAAGGAATCATTCGTTTTATCTCTTTTGCAGCTTTCATAAAAGGAGAATGCATAGAATAAATGATGACCATTGCATCCGAGTCTTCTCTGTGTTCTGCCGCCCATTTTTTTGCCGCTTTTATGAGAGCTTTTTCTCTGAGGCGGAAACCAAAGAAAGGAATGTTCTTATAGCCAACGCCTATCGTTTTTCCCTTTGTTCGTCTCTCCTCCGAATCCTTCAGACTCAAGATCCGGCTTCTCGGCCAAGCCTTCAGCCTTACCGAACCGATCGAGTCGATCGTCTCTACCTCGTCTATTTTTTCCAGTCCGTGAATCATGTAATTCTGGACGGCATCGGCAGTCGATGTCCGTTGTCCCATAGAAAAGCAATACTCTTTCGTTTCTTCCGGAACCACGGTGCCCAACATCAGCACATTCATATGTTTACCGCCTTCGACTGAACTGTATATTCTTCAACAGATCCCAAATGGAAACGTCAATATGTTTCATCACTTTAGCGGGAACGCCAACCACAATAACGTTATCCGGAACATCCTTGTTCACAACCGCATTCGCGCCGACAATCACATTATTGCCAACGTGAATTCTTCCGATTATCCTTGCGCCGGCAGAAATATATACATCGTTTCCAATCGTTGGGAAGTCCTCGGGGTCAAGCGACCTGCCAATTGTTGTATTCTGTCCAATTATCACTCTGTCCCCTATCCGCGTTCTGCTATGAACAACACAGCCGATACCGCCGTATGCAAACTTCGTTTCCTTGCCGATTTGAGCAGTATACGGCACGACACTGTTAAACAGCAAAAAAGCAAGTCCCTTAAACAGCTTCGGAAAAAGTGGTATCCGGTGTCTGTAACACCAGTTCCCCGCCCGATAAAAACCAATAGCGTTCATTTTCAAACCTCAATTTATAAAGAGCCGTCCGAATGATTCAGCTGTTCTTGAATATAGGTGAGTGATAAGAGTTTTTTCTTTACCTCCTCTACCGTAAGCAGGTCTGTATTGTTTGAATTGAATTCGTGAAGAAGATTCCTGTCTTTATTCCCGATTTCAAAGTAGTTGTCATAGTTCAAGCCGCGATTATCAGAAGGAACTCTGTAAAAGTTCCCCATATCGATAGCTTTTTCACATTCTTCATTCGTCAGTAGTGTTTCATAGATCTTTTCACCATGACGAATCCCTATGATTTTTATTTTTTTCTTATCTCCTCCAAAGAGTTCGCATACAGCCTCCGCTTGAGCCAGAATCGTGCAGGCCGGAGCTTTCTGTATAAGCAGATCGCCGTTTTCTCCATGCTCAAAAGCAAAAAGGACAAGATCGATCGCTTCGTCGAGCGACATGATAAATCGGGTCATACTTGGTTCGGTTACGGTGATAGGCTGATTCTTTTTTATCTGGTTTATCCACAGAGGAATCACCGAGCCTCTGGAACACATTACGTTTCCGTATCTTGTGCAGCAAATCTTGGTCCTTCCGGAATTTCTGGATTTCGCAACAGCAACTTTTTCTTCTATTGCTTTCGTGATACCCATGGTATTAACAGGGTATGCCGCTTTATCTGTAGAAAGGCAGATTACGGTTTCAACGCCCTCGTCGATTGCCGCGGTCAAGACGTTATCGGTGCCAATGACATTTGTTCTTACCGCTTCCATCGGGAAAAACTCGCAAGACGGAACCTGCTTCAACGCAGCGGCATGAAATATATAATCCACCCCATGAATAGCGCTCTTCACCGACTGAAGGTCCCGGACGTCTCCGATATAAAACTTTATTTTTCCTGCCACGTCGGGCATTCTTGCCTGAAAATCATGACGCATATCATCTTGTTTCTTCTCATCTCTGGAAAAAACCCGGATCTCCCCTATGTCGGTTTTTACAAAGCGGTTAAGAACAGCATTTCCGAAGGATCCTGTGCCTCCGGTTATCATGAGCGTTTTTCCGGTAAAGTGTCCCATATTACGTACCTCATTATATCATATTACTATCTGCGAATCGCATGTGCCAAACGCAAGAATGCCAGCGCCTCTCTTGGATGCGCGACCTTCGAACAGCATAATAACAACTGTTATTTGATCCTCCAAAGCGTTTTACTTGCGCATCTTCAATACCTTTGCAGGATTACCGCCCACTATTGCATACTCGGGAACATCTTTTGTAACCACGGCGCCGGCGCCTATTATCGCGCCGTTCCCAATTCTCACTCCCGGCAGAATCGTTACTCTGCTTCCGATCCATATATCATTTCCGATACGAACAGGTCTCTCTTGTCTGCTGCCTTGTTTACACATTGGTATAGTAACGTCAGATGTTTCGTGATTGATGGTCCATATATGGCATTCCGGCCCCATCATCACAAAATCGCCAATAAAAGTTTCGCCCTGTATTTTTGAAGCCTCTCCGATCCCGGAACCTTTTCCGATATGGAGTTTTTTTGAAATGACAGCTTTTCTCTCGATATTGATACTGTCTGCTGATTCCGCGGCAAAATGTCTTACGCACCATCTTCTTAACACGCCCCAGGATGATGGAAGATGCCTTGCCACCAACATATACAGAACCCAAGCAACCCGACTGATCAGTTTTTTCATTTTTTTCTCCGCTTTTTTAGTGTGTAAACGGCAAGATAATCAAAGATGATACACGCCCGGCAGATCGCAGATATGATGGCAATCCAGCACCGTTTTGTCCGCCAGCTTGTTCATATTCTCTTTGATCTCGTTGTGCTTGACCATGATCACGACAAGATCGACGTCGGCAAGGAATCTATCCAGATCGTGGTACTGGTTTTCCACAAGGTCCTCGGTGATGAACGGATCGTAGACCTTCAGCGGCTCGGCCAGATGCGTTTTCTGATATTCGAGCAGCTGCAGCGTGGGGGATTCCCTATAATCGTCCACATTCTCTTTATAGGTAAGCCCGTAAAGACCCACTCGGCGCGGATCCTTCATTCCTTTTTCCCGCATGATCTCGTACACACGGCCGAGCACGAACTCCGGCATCGAATCGTTGACTTTCATGGATTCCCAGATCACCTTGGTCAGAGCGGGATAATCGCCGACCAGAAACCACGGGTCAACGGAGATACAGTGCCCGCCCACGCCGGGACCGGGCTGCAGGATGTTCACCCGCGGGTGCATATTGCAGATCCTGATGATCTCGTAAACGTCCATCCCGTCGTGGCGGCAGATCTTGGCAAGCTCGTTTGCAAAGGCAATGTTGACAGCCCGGAAGGTGTTTTCCACGACCTTCGTCATTTCGGCGGTCTTGATGTCGGTCACGACGATGTCTCCTTGACAGAAGGACGCGTACGCCTTTGCCACCTTTTCGCCGATGGCGTTGTCGTCGGCGCCGATGGTGCGGTTGTTGTGCAGCAGCTCGTAGACCATGTTGCCGGGGATGATGCGCTCCGGCGCGTGAACGAGATGGAGATCCTTGCCGATCCTGAAGCCGTTTTCTTCTATGATCGGACGCACGAACCGGTCGATCGTACCGGGAGAGACCGTCGATTCGATCACGACCGTCGCGCCCTTCGGGCAGACCTTCATCACGTCTTTTACGGCGGAGACAACGTAGCAGGCGTCGATCTTTTTGCTGAATTTGTCATAGGGCGTCGGGACGGAAACGATATAGGTATCCGTCACCTGATACTCCGTTGTGAACTTGATGCCGGCTTTCACGGCTTCGGCAAACAGCTCGTCCAGCCCTTTCTCTTTGAAGGTGGTCTTTCCGGCGTTCAGGGTATCGACCAGTTTCCTGTTGTAGTCCGTTCCGACGATCTCCACGCCGTGAGAAGCCATCATAAGCGCGGTGGGAAGTCCGATGTAGCCGAGCCCGATTACGTTGATCATATTTTTGCTGGTCTCCTTATAAAAAGTTCTTTTAAAAAATTTTTATTTTTGTTGTAACGGTATGTCCGGCGGATCCTTTGATCCGGATGGAGGTCGCGGGATCCTCTCTAAGATAATAGAGGCTCCGCGTTTCTGCGGAAACGGAACCGCCGCTTTCCGTTTCGATCCGGCAGAGCGTTTCCCCGCCGGCAGACAGCTGAAATCCTCTCTCACTTTTTACCACCTTGCAGGGCGTGTGGAACGCGATCTCGAAATCCCGGTCCGCCGTATCGGCGATCTCGACACCGGATCCCGAAAGCCGCACGCTCCTTTGATGGCGGTATCCGTTTCGCGAGAGCAAAGCGCCCTCGAACCGGTCCTCACCGAAGAAAACGGTTTCTCGTTTCGTCCAGTCGTACAGCAAAAACGGGCCTTTTTGATTCATCTGAGGTCTGTCTGCGACGATCGCGGTATTGTGACTCTCGTTTCGGATCAGGCGTTTGCCCGTTTCGCTCGCGTAGGAATACGTCCCGCCGTCGCACAGCACGTTAACGCCCCGGATCCAGAGATCAAAATGGAGCTGATCCATGTGAGCCGGCCGGGACCGGTAATCGTTCAGAACGATCATCGCCCACGCGTTCTCTCCCCGGAGGGTAAAAAGCCCCGCCGAAGGAAACGCCGACGTACGGCGCGCGACCGCCCGAACGGGAAACCGTTCGATCGGCTTTCCCCCGGAAAACCAAAGCAGTTCTTCCTCGTGCTTGCCGCTCCCATACAGCCGCCATCCCGCCGCCAGCGCGTGAACCGCGTTGACCGTCGGCCGGAAATCCCGGTATCCGCAGCTCGTTACGGGAAAAACAAGCGCCCCGTCGTTGCTGCCGTAATTCGGCATATCGCCGCTTTCATCCTGGCACTGGTACATAAGGAGCGCGGCGTTCCGTATCTTTTGCAGACAGCGCTCCGGCAGTACGCCGCCGGTCTTCTCTCCCATACTCAGGACGCACTCCAGATCCTGCAGCGCGAGCCGCTGATAATTGAAAGAGAACTGACGGTATCCGCCGTCCTCGGTAAACTGCCTGTCCACCGTTGCGGCCAGCATTTTGTAAGCTTTGCGGAGGTGTTTCGGATCCTCCGTACACCAAGCGCCCGCGATCATGCCCGCCAGCTCGGATACGGTGTGATTGTTTTTGATGCAGCGATACGCGTAAAAAAAGTTGCTGAGGATCTTCCGGTAACACCGGTCGACAAGCTCAAGGAGATTCTCTTTATCTTTCGGGGAGGCGATCCCGCTTTCCCGGAAGACCGCGTAAGCGAGGAGCGCGTTGATCATCCGGAAGGAACATTCCTGCCCGCATTTGAAGTTAGCGCCGAAACCGTACGGATTGTTTTTGAGCCAGTCTTCCAGCTGCCGGGAAAACGCCTCGTAGTATTTTTTCTCCCCCGTCAAAAGGAACGCCCTTGCCAGCGTGAGAAAGTGCGAAAACCGCGACGCTTCCCACGTGACCTTGATATCCCCGCGCTTCTCGTTGAAATCGGGGATCCGGTACCATTTGGTTTTTTCGCTGCAGCGCTCTCCCGTCAGGGGATTTTTCTGCCAATCAATCGGATTTCCGTAATCCAGAAGGAGCGAGGAAAACCCGACGATCCTGCCCTCGCAGAGACCGTCCGCCTCCCGGATGAGCGCGTTTTTGTCTTCCTCGGGAAGCGCTTGCAGAAACCGCCGCAAAGCGGCCGTGTCGACGGTGAAAAGATCCAGCCGTTTCGGAAACGGCGTCTTTTTTTCAAAGAGTCCCTCGCACGCCGGCAGAGCGGCAAGCAGTTTCAGCTTGGCGCTGTATAACGTCCGGTAAAACGCCCATCCGAGCCCGTACTCCCGGAAAACCGATCGGAGCATCCGTAATTTTGACATCAGACCACGCTCTCTATCACCCGGATCAGCTTTTCCGTCAGGATGTCAAAATCGAACTCTTTTACGCCGATCTCCGCATTTTTTCCGATCCTTTCCCGTTCTTCGGGAGTCATACGATAAAAACGTTTGATCTCCTCCGCGAGCGCTTCCGGCGTATCCTCTGCGAGCTCTGCGCCGCACCCGTACCGCTGAATCAAAGAGTATCCCATCCGGACCGTAGAGAGGACGGGTTTTCCGCTCGCCATATACTCGAAAAGCTTGTTGGAGCTGTTCCCTCTCGTCCAGTTATACCGGCTTTGCGAATAGTTTAGGATGTTCAGATCGGACCGGCTGAGAAGGAACGGAACGTACTTTCTCTCGACAAAGTCCTTGATCTTCACGCAGTCAAGCGCCTCGTCCCGCACCCTTTTTTCCAGAGCGGGGAGCTGCCCGCCGTCGCCGAAAATCAAAAACCGGACGTTTTCATATCCCGTTTCTTTTTTCAGGATCGCCGCGGCGTCAAGCAGATTGCCGACGTTGTTGACCGGGCGGAGCGTGCCGCAGTAGGTCACCTTGAACGTCGTTTCGTCGCACACGTCGGGGTCATCGAACCGATCGGCGTCAATATGGCGCGCGTATGCGGCGAGATCCACGCCGTTATTGATGTAGTGGCACTTTTTCAGATCGATATCGCCGCCCTGCTCGGTCGTCCATCCCTGCTCTTTCAGATAATCCGTATCGCCCTCTTTGGTGAAGATAAGCGCGTCCGCCCTTTTGTAGATCCAATGCTCGCCTTTGATCATCAGACGTCCGATCAGGCTTTTGGGAGAGGCCTTCCCGAAGCTGAAGATCGCTTCCGGCCAAAGATCCCGGATCTCGCAGATGCAGGGCACGCCGAATTTGCGGGCGATCCGGATCCCGGCGACCATCGTCAGCGGATGCACGCTGGACGCGAGGATCACGTCGGGCTTTCCGTTAGCTTTCGCATACGCCCGCGCGGTGGGAAACAGGCGTCTGTAAAAAAGCACCATATTCCGGATACGCTTGATCCCGTTTCCCTGCGCCGGAACGGTCCGGACAAACACAAAGGGGACCTGATCCGCCTGTTCGCTCACGTATTTTTCTTTTCCGGTGTCGATCAGTTCTTCCCCGCTGACCAGGGTGGTAGAGCAAAAAACCGTTACGTCATATCCCTGCCTGATCAACTTCTGTGCAAACCAGTAGTGCCGGCCCGCTTTGTCCCGGAACATATTGGAAGCGTAATGGTTCATCAGCCAGATTTTCGGCTTGTTCATAACGACTTCCTTTTATCGTGTATTTGGGCGGGAACGCCCACATAGGTCCCGGGCACGGAAATCGTCTTTACGACGGCGGCGCCCGCTCCGATCATGCAGTCGGAGCAGATCGAAAGGTTGTTGATGACCGTTGCGCCGGCTCCGACCCAGATCCGGTCGTCCAGCAAAACCATCCCGCAGACGTGGGCGCCCACCGCCACGTGGACGTAGTTGCCGATCCGGCAATCGTGATCGATCGACGCACAAGTATTGACGATGCAATGCGCGCCAAGCGCCGCGTCGGAATTGATCACCGCTCCGGGCATCACGACCGTCCCCTCTCCGAGCGTTACGCCGATCCCGATCACAGCACTCGGATGAATAAGTGTGGCAAAATGCTTGCCGGGGAGGGACTCGACGATCCGCTTTCTGGTCGCCGCATGGCCGATCGCCACAAAAAGATCGTGATCTGTTTCCCTCGCCAGAGAGAGCTTTCCCCGAACAGGCCACTTGCTGCAACGGGTAAGACTTTCGTTATCGTCCAAAAAATCGATTTTGTCGTATCCGCACAACTCGGCGATACCCGCAACCACTTTTCCGTGGCCGGAGGCCCCGATAATCGTCAGTTTCATTTGCCGCTCCCCATAAACTCTATCATTGTGGCAGACCCTTCTCCGCTGATCCCGTCGCGCCGGACCACGGTCCGGATCGTCTCAAAAAGTATCTTCAGATCCCCCGCAAAGGTAATCCGGTCAACATATCGCACGTCCCAATCGAACTTTTCTTCCCATGAGATCGCGTTCCGTCCGTGGACCTGAGCCAATCCGGTAAATCCGGGACGGACCTCGTGGCGTCTGGCCTGATGCGCATTGTAACGTTCCAGATACTGCACCAGCAGAGGCCGCGGACCGACGACGGACATATCGCCCCGGATGATATTCAACAATTCCGGCAGCTCGTCCGCGGATGAGGCGCGCAGGATGCGGCCGTAACGGTTGAGCCGCTTTTCATCCGGCAGAAGATTTCCGCCCTTATCTTTCGCGTTTGACATCGTGCGGAACTTGATCAGTTTGAAAATCTTTTCCTTGCCGTCTTTCCCGATCTTTCCCGGGCGAAGCTGGGTAAAGAACGGATTGCCTTTCATGGCGATCGCGCCGGCTATGATCAAAATCAGGAAAAGCGGAGAGAGAACGATCAGCGCCAGCAGCGCAAGAATAAAATCCAGCGGCCGTTTCACGATCCTCTCGTAAGGGCCGTACGGCTTATGCGTCCCGAGGGTTTTGTTCATGCAAAGCACCTATGTATGATCTCGATTACGATGTTCTGCTGTTCCGCCGTCATCTTGTTGTCGCTCGGGAGGCACAGCCCTCTCGCAAACAGATCGGCGCCGGTATCGATCCCCGTTCCCGCGATGTAGGCGTTGCTCCGTCCGCGGCCCTCGCCCTCGCGCGTGACGAAGGGGTGCGCACGGTAGATCGGCTGGAGATGCATCGGCTTCCAGAGCGGACGGCCCTCGGCGTTGTACGCCGCCAGCGTTTCGAGGATCTCCGTCGGGCAGGAGCGGCCCGGCTCGCTGAGATAAAGCGCGTCCTTGTCGCCGCGCACCTGGCGGCACATGGCGTCTTCGTTGATGAGGAGGCAGGAGAGCCAGAAGTTCGGCTCGGTCTGCGCGTCGCAGGGGTTCATCGCGACCGGAAGATCGCGCAGCCCCTCCCGGTAGCGCAGATAGATCGCCTTTTTCTGCGCGATATGCTCCTCCAGATGCGGAAGCTGTCCGCGCACGATGCCCGCGATGATATTGCTCATACGGTAGTTGTAGCCGAGCTCCTCGTGCTGGTACCACGCGGCGGCCTCCCGGCTCTGCGTGCTCCATTTGCGGACCCTGTCGGCGTCCTCCCGGCTGTCCGTCAGCAGCATCCCGCCGGCGGAGCCCGTGATGATCTTGTTCCCGTTGAAGGAGAGGATCGAAACGTCGCCGAAGGAGCCGGTCTGCGCGCCGTGATAGGTCGCGCCGAAGCTCTCCGCGGCGTCCTCCACGATCAGCGCGCCGTGCCGGTCGGCGATCCGGCGGAGCTCGTCGCATTTTCCGGGCGTCCCGTAAAGGTGAGCCACCACGATCAGCCGGACGTCCGGGTAGAGCTCAAACGCTTTTTCCAGCGCCTCGGGATCCATATTCCAGGTATCGCGCTCGGTATCGATGAAGACCGCCTCGCCGCCCTCGTAAGCGACGGGGTTCACCGTGGCGTCGAAGGTCATATCGGAGCAGAACGCGCGTTTCCCCTCCAGGCTTCCGTGCCCGGGCTTCGGCATTCCGTAGAGCTTGACGCCGCACAGGCGGATCGCCAGATGCAGCGCCGCCGTGCCGCAGGAAAGCCCCACCGCGTACTTCCTGCCGACTTTTTTTGCCGTCGTTTCCTCGGCAACGCGGATATTTTCGCCGACCGTACTGACCCAGTTGGTACGGATCGCGTCGTCAACCCACTTTTCCTCGTCTCCGTGCATGGTGGGGCTGGAAAGCCATATTTTATTCTCAAAGGGCAGGATCTCCGGCAGAGCGGGATCGGATGAAAGACTGCGCATTTCCAAGTTATCCTCCGGGCAAAATTCGTTATACTGAAAGGGAGCGCAAAAAGCATTTTGATATTTTTATATATATACTTGTAGTAAGAGTACCACAAAGAGAGCGATTTGTCAAGTGAAAATCAACAAACGAGACTGGTTTGCGGGCGGAAAAAACTGTCAGCATAAACAGAGTGCCTTTTCCTTCCCGGAGCGGAAGAAAAGGCAAAAAAATCCCGCTTTTCACGGATTGCCTCTTTCTTTTTCCGGCAAAACGCGGTAAAATAGAAAGAGCAAAGCGGAGGCGGAAGGGAAAAAAGATGAAAAGAAAACGCAAAACCGGACGGATCGCCCTACTTGTCTGCTGTCTCTCCCTTCTGGCAGTCGTCGGAGGAGCGCTCGCCCTGCGCGGGGACGTGCGCTTCCGGCTGATCCACGGGCTCGCGCGCGCGGTCTCCCACGGGAGGACGCCGGAGCAAACCGATCCCGTCTGCCGGAGTCTTTCCCTTGAATCGCTTCTCGCCTTGCCGGAGGCGGCTCTCCGATACGATCTGATGCTGATCGACCCCGCGCACCCGCTGCCAAAAGACTTTGTCCCCGCTCTTGAAGAGTACGGGGACAGCGGCGTCCGGGCGACGAAAGAAACGCTTGCCGCTTACGCCGCGCTCGCCGCCGACGCGCTGGCGGAGTGCGGGGAAAAGCTGCTCGTGACCGCCGCTTACCGGACGGAAGACGAACAGCGCGCGACGATCGGGGAAGCGGGCGAGCTTGCCGCCTCGGTGGGGGCGAGCGAGCATCAGGCGGGACTGGCGCTCGACCTCTGCGTCCGGGGATACGGCGGCTATTCCTTCCTCAAAACCGCCGCCGGGCGTTACGCCAACGCAAACTGCGCCCGCTACGGGCTGACCGTCCGCTATCCGGCGGACAAGACCGCGATCACCGGTATCGCCTACGAGCCGTGGCATTTCCGCTACGTCGGCGCTCCGCACGCCGAAATCATGGAGGAAAACGCCCTTTCGCTCGAGGAATACCTCGTTTTTTTTGAGATCGGCGCGTGGTACGGCTACGGAGATTATCTCCTTTCCCGGCAGGAAGGTCCCGTCTTTTCCCTGCCGGAAAACGTCTCCTCCGTCCTCCTCTCCCCCGACGGGACGGGAAACTGGTTTTTGACCGTGAGGTAGTAAAATATGAAACCTTCTTTCTCTCCTTTGGATGAAAAGACCGTCCGCTCGCTCCTCCCGCGGGAACGCGCCGAACGGGTCTTCTGTTACGATACGGTCTCCTCCACCAACACCGTCCTTTCCGCGATGGAGGACGCCCCGGCGGGGACCTGTCTCGTCGCCGACCGGCAGACGGCGGGGCGCGGACGGCGGGGGCGCTCCTTTGTCTCCCCCGCGGGGATGGGGATCTATCTTTCCTATCTTCTCCGCCCGGACGCGCCGGCGGACGCCGGCCGGATCACCGCCTCCGCCGCCGTGGCGGCGCGCCGCGCGATCCGCTCGGTATGCGGGATCGAATGCGGGATCAAATGGGTCAACGACCTCGTGATCGGAGAGAAAAAGATCGGCGGGATCCTCGCCGAGGGGACCGTGCGGGAGGGCGCCCTTTCCTCCGTGATCGTCGGGATCGGGTTGAACGTCGCCGAAACGGAAGCGGACTTCCCCGCCGAGCTGCGAAAGACGGCGGGCTCCCTCTTTTCCGAAACGAAAAAATCCCCTCCGCGCGCCCGTCTTGCCGCCGCGCTGATCGGCGAGCTTGACCGGGTCTTTGCCGGAGAGGATCCTTCCGTATTTTCAGAATATGAAACCGCCTGCGTCACGCTCGGGCGGGAGGTGGTCGTGTGCCGCGGGGAGGAAACCTACCTCGCGACGGCGCTGCGGCTGGAGCCGGACTTCTCCCTTACCGTGCGGGGGGAGGACGGCGTTCTGCGCCGCGTCTTTTCCGGCGAGGCTTCCGTGCGGGGAAAAGAGGGTTATCTTTCCTGACCGCGGCGCTCCGCTTCGTAGAGCTTTTTGGCGCGTTCGCGCAGCTCCCGCTCCCGCTCCGGCAGGCCGAAAGCGGTAAAGGCGGAGGCGCAGTTTTCGCAGATCCGGGCGTAGGCGCCGTTTTGTTTGATCTTTTTGGAGTTCAGGTATTCCCAGCCCGCTTCCAGCGCGTCGAGACATTCCTCGGCGCTTTTTTCCATTTTATCATAGAGGAACGCGAGGTTCACGTAGCTGATCCCCACCTCCCCGTCGTAACCGCCCTGCTCTGTGAGCAGCGCGATCGCGCGCAAATAGTTTTCCTCCGCGGCGGGGAGATCCCCGAGATCGGTCAGCGTGGTCGCCATATTGTTATAAAGGGAGGAAAGCAGATAGGGATCGGTCCCCGCCTCCCTCTCGTAGACCGTCCGCGCCCGCCCGTAAAGCGGCAGCGCCTCCCCGGGAAGCCCGAAGGCCTTGAGGGTCGTGGCGCAGTTGACGAAGACGGTGGCGGCGGAAACGGTATCCCCCACCCCGAGCGTATCGACCAGCGCCGCCGCCTCGCGGGAAACGGCGATCCCTTCCTCTTTTTTATGAAGATGACGATAAACGCCGACCTTTTCGTTGAGAACGGAGAGCAGCCCCCGCCCGTCGCCGAGCGAGCGCGCCTCCGCGTCCCAGAAGGAAAGCTGTTTTTCGGCGGAGGCGAGATCGCCCCGCGCGTAGCAGGACGCGATCTTGTCCGCAAACCGCGCCACGTTGATCGTATCGGTCGGCTCCTTGGAGCAGGTCTCGCATTTGCTGAGTATTTCGTCCATACCATCCCTCCGTATCGCTTCGTAAGATCAGTATACCAGAGTTTTTCCTGTTTGTAAAGAAAAAACGCGGCGGGCGTATAAAACCGCCGATCCGGGGAGACAATCTCTAAAACACAGAAAGGAGATCCCGTATGAAACGAACGATCGGAAAAGCGCAGTACGATACCGCGAGCGCGTGCGTCCTCCACAAAGAGACGCACGGACGCTTCGGCGATCCCGCCGGCTACGAGGAGACGGTCTGCCGGACGGAGGACGGGCGCTACTTCCTCTACTGCAACGGCGGCAAGTCCTCCAAGCACCCGGAGGAGAAGATCAAAGCGCTCTCCAAAGCGGCGGCGGAAAAGCTGCTCGCCGAGCGCGGCGCGGCGACGTAACGCCGCCCGAAAGGAAAACGCGCCGGTCCGCCGGCGCGTTTTCCCTTTGTTTTTTCTCCCCGACGAAAACGCAGAAAGAAAACTTTTCTTTTTTTCAGTTTTTTTTCAGTTTGCGCGGTACAATAAGAGGCGAAGAACAACAGAAAGGAGACCTGCCATGAAAAAACGTATCATCCCGAGGATCGGGGGGGCCCTCCTCCTCTCGGCGGCGCTGCTCTTCTCCTCCTGCGCGATCTCCGGAACGCCGGGAGAAAGCGAAAGCACCTCCTCTCCCGTCGAAAGCGCCGCGCTGATCTAGGACTTTGCCGACGAAAAAAAGGAAGCGACCGGCACCTTTTCTCTCAAAGCCGGCGACGTTTCCGCCGTTTTTGAACAAAGCGGAAACGTCTATACGATCAAAAGCGCGGGCGAGTACACCCTCTCCGGCGCGCTCGACGGTCAGATCGTCGTCCTCGCCGGCGAGGAGGACGAGGTGAAGCTGATCCTCAAAAACGCCGCCGTCTCCTCCTCCGACGGAGCGCCCATCCGCGCCGTCAGCGCGGCGGAAGTCACGGTCAGCGCCGAGGAAAACACCTACAACACCGTCTCCGACAAGCGGACGGGCGGCGCGGCGGCCGCCGCGGAAGACGAGGAAAACGACGACGGCGCGATCTGGGCCGCCTGCGATCTCAAGATCTCCGGCAAGGGGACGCTGATCGTGGAAAGCAGCTACGACAACGGGATCAAATCCAAGGACGATCTTACGATCAAAAACGTTACGCTGAAAGTAACCGCTCCCGGCAACGCCCTCAAAGGCAACGACTCCGTGACGGTGAAGTCCGGCACGCTGATCCTGATCTCCACCGCCTCCGATGGGGTGAAGACCTCGAACAGCGACGTCTCCTCCAAGGGAAAACAGCGCGGGACCGTCACCTTCTGCGGCGGGCAGACCGATATCTACGCCGCGCAGGACGGCATCAGCGCCGCATACGACGTGGTGATAAGCGAGGACGAGGGGGCCTGCAAGCTCGGGATCTACACCGCCTCCTACTCCGACAAAGTGAACGCCGCCGAGGCCGCGTCCGATCTCTACCTGATCGTCCCGAGCAGCGTCTACTCGACCTCGAAGGACTTTTACGCCTACTTCTACAATGAGGAAAGCGACGGAACGTGGGTCCGCTGCGTTTACAGCACGATGATCCGCAGCGGCCGGACCTCCTACTACGGACTGCTCGTCAAGGCGCCCGCGGGATACCAGAACGTTCTCTTCAATATCCTCCCCTCCGGCACGGCGCCGGACGGCTCCAACTACACCGCGGCGACCGGCGGGGAGACGGTCAATACCGCGATGAACGGCTATCTGATCACCTCGGTCTCCTTGTCGAAGATCAGCGGAGACTGGGTGCAGCTCTCCTCCGGCTCCGGCTCGGAGAAAACGACCTACTCCTCCAAAGGGATCAAAGCGCAAAACGACATCACCGTGAGCGCGGGGACGGTCTCCGTTTACGCAATGGACGACGGGCTGCACGCCAACGCCGGCGAAGAGCTGGAAAACGGGAAAAAATCCACCGGCTGCATCACCGTGACGGGCGGCAGGATCACCGTGACCTCTGCGGACGACGGGATGCACGCGGACGGCGAGCTCACGATCTCCGGCGGCGAGGTGACGGTCGCCGAGGCGCACGAAGGGCTGGAGGGCAACGTCATCACGATCGCCGGGGGAACGGTATCCGTCTACGGTAAGGACGACGGGCTCAACGCCTGCAAGGGCAGCAAGACCCCGCTGATCAATATCACCGGCGGGTATCTGGAGGTCACGACCCCCTCCGGCGATACCGACGCGATCGACTCCAACGGGAACTTCACGATGTCCGGCGGGATCGCGCTGGTCCGCGGCGGCGCCTCGAACGGCGGGGTAGCCGGCTCGGTCGACGCGGACGGGACCGTCAGCGTAACGGGCGGCACGATCCTCGCCTTCGGCGGGATCTGCGAAACGCCGAAGAGCGGCTCGGTCAACACCTATATCTCAAGCGGCACCTCCTTCTCCGCCGGCAGCTACACCTTTACCGACGCCTCCGGCAGCGTCATCCTCTCCTTTACCCTCCCCGCGTCCTACTCCTCGGTGTGGATCGCCTCGGACGCGATGGTCCTGAACGGGAGTTATTCTCTCGCAAAAGACGGCTCCGCCGTCCTCACCTGGACCCAGAGCTCCGCGACCGTCGGCTCCGCCGGCGGAAGCGGCTTCGGCGGCGGCCCCGGCGGCCCAGGCGGCTTCGGCGGACGGCGCTGACGACCCGAACAGACAGAAAACCCACGCTCCCGCGTGGGTTTTCCTTTTTCCGAAACGGCCGGACGCGGCGGTCCGCTATTTTTCTCCTATCCGGGTACCGGGCGACCCGGCTTTTGCCATCGCTTTTTTGTAATCGTCGATCACCCAGTCGTAGAGGATGACCCGCTCTCCGCCATCCATATCGGCCCCGCATTCCGGAAGTTCCTCCCATTGATACGTCCAATCGTTTACGGTATGGAGCTTCACCTTGCCCTGCTCGTATTCCAGCGTGGAAAGCCGGGTGGCCGTGCTCATGGCAAAGTAAGTCATCCGTCTGAACGAAGCGGATCCATGCTGCCAGCAGGGGTCGAAATGATACCACTCTCCTTCCACGCGGATCAGAGACCACGCATGGTCGGAGGGTTTGCCCTCCGACGATTCCGCATATTTTGCGTCCAGCCCGATCTGCCAGGCGAGCAGATTCAAAAACCGGGCGTACTCCACGCACACGCCGCGCCGATACACAATGTGGCCGTAGAGATCGTCGCCGAGTCTCTCCCTGTAGACTTCCGGCTGCTCTTCTCAGTAGGCTTCCGGGAGAGGGTCCCCGTAGGTCATGTGATCGGCCGCGTAAAGATAAAGTTTGGCAAGACGTTCCCAATCGCCGTCTCCTTTTTTGATCGTCGAGAGCGCCTCGTTCATCACGTTTTCAAAGAGCGCGTATCGCCGGTCGCAGGTCTCCCGGTCGGCGAGAAACAACAGCGTTGCCGTGCCGTTTTCATAAGAAAAATACGGGTCGGCGGTGTACGCGGTATGAATCAGATGCCTGAGCGGGATGAACTCCCGGAACAAGACGTTCTTTACTTTTTCAAACTCTTCATACGACTCAAACCCCTTTACAACGCCGTCGTGCGCAAGGATCGAGTCCACCGTCTTACAGTAAAGGTCGTATTCGCGGTCCGTCAAGGCCTCCCGCGTATCGGCGCTGATCCGGTATCTATCGTAGCGGAAAAGCGGCTCCTCCTCCGCGGCCGGCTCCTCTTTTGCCGATCTGACGCCGGAGGCCGCGATCTCGCGGCAGGGCACCCATCCGCCGGACGCGGGTAGCCGGTAGAGCGTTTTGGAGCGGGTGTAGAAAACGACGACCCAGCCGTTTTCCTCCAGACTGTCAAAATCCGTCCACAGGACCCGGTAAAGACGCCCCTCGGCGTCGTAAGCATAAAAGCAGTCCTCCCCGAACGCCTGCGCGCTTTCCTTCGTTTCCGCAACGGTCAGAAACACGCTTTGCTTACTCTCCGAGACCTCCTCGGGCGGGTCGAGCAGCGGCGAAAGATCGAGAGAAAAAGACGAGGTCAGCCGGTACGCAACGTCGTTTTTGGAAAGGCGCGCGCAGTCCTGTGAGATCGTAAAGGAGTCGGCGCCGCCGTCCTCGTAATCGACCGTTACGAGCCAGTCCGCGCCCGTTTCCCCGTTTGAAACGCCGCTGTCCGGCGCAAAAACCATCCGGGAGAAAAAGGCGAGGACCGTTTCCGCGTCGCCGCCGGAAAAGGCGTACCGCACCCCCTCCGGGCCGGAGGAAAAGGTAACCGCGCGGATCGGGTTTCCGGCGAACAGGTCCGCGCCGGACAGCGGTCCGGGCGACGGACGGCAGCCGGACAGAGAAGCCAGCAGAAGGACCAGGGCAAGAGCGGCGGCGAGAATGCGTTTCATACCTTTTCTCCTCTTTGAAAGTCCTGAAAACCGGGCGGGGCGTTTTTCTTTGCGGCAGAGGCGGTGCGAGTCTATTATACCTTTCTTTTCTCCGGAAGTCAACGTTTGGGAGCCGCCGCGGGGCGCGGAAAAGAGATTTCGGTTTTCCTCTTGCTATTTTCGCCCAAAGGAAGTAAAATAGAAAAGAAACAAGGAAGAAAGGCGGTTCACCATGTCATCTTACAGACGCGCCCGGATCAACGACGCGGTGCGGGAGGAGCTTTCCCTCGCGCTGCAGACCAGCAAGGACCCCCGGCTGGCCGGTCCGATGATCAGCATCCTCTCCGCGGACGTCTCCCCCGACCTGAAAACGGCGAAGATCCGGTATTCGGTCTACGGAGACGACGGAGGCGAAGCGGCCGCGGGGATCGAGAGCGCCGCGGGATACCTGCGGCGGGAGCTTGCCCGCCGGCTCAACCTCCGCATCACGCCGGAGCTGACCTTTATCCGGGACGATTCGATCGCTCACGGCGCGCGGATCGCGCAGCTTTTGCGCGAGGTGCTGCCCGAAGAAGAAAAAACCGCCTCCCAAACGGAGAAAAGCGAGGAAACCGATGACTGACTTCCGTTCTCTCACCGTCGGGGAAGCGGCGCACCGCCTCTGCTCGATGCGGGACACGCTGCTGCTCTGCCACACCTCGCCGGACGGGGACACCCTCGGCTCCGCGATGGCGCTGAAAAAACTGCTTTGCGCACTCGGCGGCGGGGCGGAGATCGCCGCGCCGGACAAGGCGCCGGACTCCCTCCTGCCGCTCGTCCCGGACCGGATCCTTATGCCGGACGGGATCGATCCCGCGCGCTTTTCCTCGGTCGTCTGCGTGGACGTTGCCTCCCGCTCGCAGCTCGGCGCCCTCGCGCCGCTTTTCGAGGGGCGGATCGATCTGATGCTCGACCACCACGAAAAAAGCGAACGTCTCGCCGACTTCTGCACAGTCCCCGAGGCCGCCGCGGTCGGGGAGATCGTCTTTGAGATCGCGGAGATCCTCCGCGGGGAGGGATGGTTTGCCGGATGGCCCGCCGGGATGGCGGAAAATCTTTACCTCTCCCTCTCCTCCGATACCGGTTGTTTCCGTTATTCCAACACGACGCCGAAGACCCACCGCATCGCCGCCCGCCTGCTCGAGGCGGGGTGCGACGGCGCCGCGATCAACCATCTGCTCTTTGAGAGCCGCTCCCCCGAGGAGCTGGAGGCGGAGCGCATCACCCTCCAGAACGTCCGGCTGCTGCTCGGCGGGCGCTTTTGCGCCGCGCTGCTCAGCCACGCCGTGCGCGGCGGTCTCGCCTCCGAGTATTTTTCCGCCGCGATCGACACGGTCCGCTCTGTGCGCGGAGTCGCTGTCGCCGCCGCGATCAAGGAAAAGGACGGGGAGCCTGGCGTCTTCAAGATCTCCCTGCGCTCGGACGGGAGTGTAAACGTCAGCGACCTGTGCGCCCTCTTCGGCGGCGGCGGGCACGCCCGCGCCGCCGGCTGCTCGATGCAGGGGACGGGCGAGGAGGTCCTCTCCCGCCTTACGGACGCCGTCCGCGCCGCGCTGGAGCAGACTTGACTTTTTTTCTCTTTTTTGATAAAATCCAATCATGTGTTTTCTGTTTGCCCGACTGCGCCCCGCGTTCTCTTGGCCGCGCAGACGGACACTTCTCGCAAAGGAGACCCGATGAATCCAAACGAAAAAATCAACTCCGCCGCCGACCGGGATACGCCTTTTTCCCCGGTCGGGCGGGAGGAATATGAGATCCGCACAGACGAAAGCCAAACGCCCGGCGACGAAAACGCCCGCCTCCGGTTTGCAGAAGAAGCGTTGAAAAAGACGCAGGAACAGTCGAAGCAGCTTGTGGAGGCGCTGCGCCAAAGCGAAGAAAACGTTTACGAACTTCAGAATGAGCTCCGGGAGAAAACCAGACTCGCCGAAGAACGCCAGGCCGCGCTGGAAAGCGCCTGCCGGCAGGCCACTGCGATCCTTTCCGCCTGCGACGACGCGGAACGCTCCCGCGGGTTCAAACTGCTCAACCTTTTCCGGCGCTGGAAGTATCAAGGGTTTTCCCGCGACCGCGCCGAGCGGCGCGCTTTCCGCCGCTGGCTTCGTCTGCGGCTTTTCAGGGGGAAAACAGACTCCGATCGCCGTTTCAGTCCTCTGCAGCAGATCCTGCTTCCGCTGCAAAGCGAAAAGGAGTTTTTAGAGGAAGCCGTCTCCGGGAACTTCTCCGCCCTGCCGGACTACGCAGACGGAGAAAACCTTCCCGCCGTTCTGCCGGAATGCTCCTGCCTGAACGAACCGTACCGCTTGTATGACATCATCATCTTCTCGGTCATTGATTACGACTTCCGGTATCAGCGTCCGCAGCAGATCGCGGATTATTTTGCCGGAAGCGGTCACCGCGTCTTTTATATCAACGCCGGATTCTCCGGGAACGGCAGTTATTCGATCCAGAAGAAAAAGAACGGCCTCCGGGTCGTTGCGCTGCCGAATCAGGCGCACGCCGCCGTCTATTCCACCGTTTTTGCGGACGGCGGAGCCGATTTCCCCGCTCTGCTCGACGAGCTGGTCGCGCGCGAAGGGATCCGGGATGCGCTCCTCGTGCTCGACTATCCCAACTGGATCTCCGGCGCCTCTTATCTGAGAAACCGGTACGGTTTTCCGATGGCCGCCGACTATATGGACGACTATCTGGATTTCAAGGATACCGCCAACCGGAAAACCGAGCTTGCCTGCCAGCGAATGCTCACCGCCTGCGACGTTGTGATCGCCAGTTCCGCCCATCTGGCGGAAAAGGCAAAACAGTACAGCCAAAACGTTCATATCGTCCGCAACGGAACGGAGTTTGCCCATTTCCATCGTGCGGCGGATCGCGCAAAAGCGTCCTCCGCCAAAAAAGTGATCGGGTATTACGGGGCGATCGCGCACTGGTTCGATTTTAAAACCATCGAGGTCCTCTCACGGCGTTTTCCGGAAGAAAGGATCGTGCTCATCGGCGCGGTCACGGAGGGCCGGAAGTTTCTCGAAGCTCTGCCGAACGTCGAGCTGCCCGGGGAAAAACCCTACGCCGAGCTGCCGGACCTGCTCGCGGATTTTGACGTCTGCCTGATCCCCTTCGACGCGTCCACCGATCTGATCAAAGCGACCAACCCGGTCAAGTTCTACGAATATCTCTCCGCCGGGAAGAAGGTCGTGGCGACCGAGATCCCGGAACTGCAGCCTTTTGCCGGGAAGTACGTTTATCTGGAAAACGACCGGGAGCGTTTTGCCGACCGGGTGGCGGAATGTCTGAACGGAACGGACACGCTCGCCTCGCCGGAGGAATGCATGGCGTTTGCCAGGGAAAACGACTGGTCCGAGCGGACGCGCGCCTTTGCCGGAGCGGCGGAGCGCTGCTTCCCCTCCGTCAGCATCGTGCTGCTCTGCTACAACCAGTTAGATTACACCAAGCAATGCGTGAAAAGCATTCTCGACAAAACGGCCTACCCGAACTATGAACTTGTGATCGTGGATAACTGCTCGACCGACGGGACGGCGGAGTGGCTCTCGGAGGAGGCAAAACGATCCGACCGGATCCGCCCCGTCTTCAACACGGAGAACCGCGGCTTTGCCGGCGGGAACAACGACGGGATCCGCGCCTCTGGCGGCGAGTATGTCGTCCTGCTCAACAACGACACGCTCGTCACGCGCGGCTGGCTCACCGGGCTTGTCAAATGGGCGCGGCGCGAGGGCGTCGGGATGGCCGGCCCCGTTACCAATTCTATCGGCAACGAGGCAATGATCAACGTCAGCTACGGGAAAAACGTCAAAAAAATGGACGCCGCCGCCTACGAATACACCGCCCGCCGCATGGGGCGGGAATACGCACACAAAGGGATCCTTGCGATGTTCTGCGTGATCTTCCGGCGCGACCTGACGGAAAAGATCGGCCTGCTTGACGAGCACTACGGCGTCGGGATGTTTGAGGACGACGACTATTCCGCCGCGGTCCGCCGCGAGGGGCTGCGTCTCGTTCTGGCGGAGGACGTTTTCATCCACCATTTCGGGAGCGTCTCGTTCAAAAAACTGAAAAACGAGACCTACCGCAAGCTCTTTGAGAAAAACAAAGCTTACTATGAAACGAAGTGGCAGACCGAATGGAAACCGCCGCGCTACCGTCCCGGCGTGAACCCCGAGGAATGACACAGCATCATTTTCCGCGCTTTCCGCGCGGAGGCGGCAGTTCGTAACCATCCTGCCGGCCGGAGCGATCCGGCGATCAAAACTAAGGGAACAACGGGATCTTTCTGCCCTTAGTACGTCTTTTTCGGCGGCTGAGGGCAGTTTTTTCGGATCCGCTCCAAGCCCTCCCGCAGACAAATCCATAAGGAGAAACGTATGAAAGAAAAATGGAAAAACGCGCTCGCGGACGCCAAACTCCTCTTCCGCAGCATCCCCGGGCCCGTCGCGGCGCTTTTCACCGTCTCCGTCGTCACGATGAATATCCTCGCCAATAAAACGATTTACCAGTCCGAGTGGCTTGCGATCGACGGCGGGATCCTCGTCTCCTGGCTCTCCTTCCTCTGTATGGACGTTGTGACCAAGGCCTTTGGTCCGAAGGCGGCGACCAAGCTCTCCGTCTTTGCCATCGCCGTCAATCTGCTGGTCTGCCTTATTTTCTTTCTCGTCAGCGTCATCCCGACCGAAACGGACTACACCGCCTTCAACACCATCATCGGGGGGACCTGGTTCATCCTGCTCAGCAGCACCGTCGCCTTCCTCTCCTCCGCTCTGATCAACAACTTCCTCAACTGGGGCATCGGCCGGCTGTTCTTAAAAAACCCGGACGGCAAGCTCGCCTTTGTGACCCGCAGCTACCTTTCGACCTTTGTCGGACAGTTTTGCGATAACTTTATCTTCGCCGTTCTCACCTTTACCGTGTTCGCGCCGGTCTTCTGGGACGGGTTTTCCTGGACGCTCACGCAGTGCCTGACCTGTTCTCTGCTCGGCGCGGGACTGGAGCTTTTGATGGAGATCGTCTTTTCGCCGTTCGGCTATTACGTTCTCAAGCAATGGAAAAAAGACGGCGTAGGCGAAGAATACAGGAGGAAACACGCATGAATATCGTGATCACAGGCGCCTCCGGCGGGATCGGCGCGGCGGCCGTCCGGCGGTTTCTCGCGCTCGGGCACGACGTGTTTGGCATCGACCTCGCTCCCGCCGCCGTCGTCCATCCCCGCTACCGGCATTTTATCGCGGATATCCGGGACGCGGCTTCCCTGCCGGAGATCCCGGACGTGGGCGTCCTCTTCAACAACGCGGGCACGCAGAACAGCGGGGACGATATCGGAAACAACCTCACCGGCGCGATCAACGTCACGGAAAAATACATCGCCGACGCGCCGTCGCTGCGCTCGGTCCTCTTCAACGCCTCCGCCTCCGCCGTATCGGGTCAGGAGTTCCCGCTCTACGCCGCCTCTAAGGCCGGCGTGGTCGGGTATATGAAAAACACGGCGATCCGCCTCGCCCCCCGGGGCGTGACCTGCAACGCCCTCTCCCTCGGCGGCGTTCTCACCTCCTCCAACGACCCGGTGACAAGCGACCCGGCCAGCTGGGAAAAGATCATGGCGGTCACCCCGCTCAAAAAATGGATGACGGCGGACGAGGTCGCGGACTGGGTGGTCTTCCTTACCCTTGAAAACCGCTCCATGTCCGGGCAGAACCTCCTCATCGACAACGGCGAGCGCGACCTCAACCCCACCTTCGTCTGGCCGGAGGAGAGCCCGCTTTTCTGAAGAAAAACAGGCGCCTCCTTTTCTGAAGAAAAGGAGGCAAAAGACTTCCTGAAAAGGGATAAGGGATAAGGGATAAAGACAGCGCGTTCAAGGACGCTCGCAATTCAAAAGCCGACCCGTTACGCTCCGGGTCGGCTTTTTCCTTTGGCGGACGGCGGGAGATATTGGATGCCGCGGGCCAGACGCCCCGCGGCTTCCGTTTTGTGCCGCGCGGCGTCACCCGTTAGCCTCCTCCTTGGGGGAGGTGGCGCCGAAGGCGACGGAAGGAGTTAAAGATAATCAGGGCGAGAAGAAAGAAACGACCGGGACGGGAAAACTCCTTCCACCGCAAGCGGTCCTCCTCCCTCAAGAGGGAGGCTAACGGAGGACCTTTTGGGGATTCGGGCCCTCGGGAGGGAGGCAAACGGGGACGGGAGAACTCCTTCCGGCAGACAACAGAAAAGAGCAGGCCGGAGCCTGCTCTTTTCATATCGCCGCTCAATTTGCCCGTTTTCTCTTTTTCGCGGCGAGGAGAACGCCGCCGAGAGAGAGCGCCGCCGCGGAGAAAAGAAAGACGGCAGAGTCGCCCGTCGCGGGAGAGGAAAGCGATTTTGCGGCGTAATAAGGAAGTTTGAACGAGGTAAAAACCCAGCTTCCGTTCTGCTTTTCCAGAACGTAATCAAAGGTCACGTCTCCTGTAATGTTCCAGCTTTCTCTTGCCGTATCATCGATTTCCAACGCGGCGGTAAAGACCACGCGATCCGCCGTGTCGACCGTGCGGGTACAGACCGCTTTGACCTGTCCGTAAAGAAACACTTGCGCTCCTGCGTCGATCGGCGGATCCGGAACGTACAAAAAGCCGTTTGCGGAAATGAAACGATAAAAATACTCGGAGTGTTCTCTTGCTTCCTGCTCCGTGACGATACGATTAAAAATGAGTTTTTCTGTGATTTCATCCGAAAACAGCGTTTTCAGATACCCG
>JAFSSQ010000066.1 GCA_017450965.1 Clostridia bacterium | reverse complement strand
CTTTCGCCTCCCTCTTGAGGGAGGTGTCACCGAAGGTGACGGAAGGAGTTCTCCCGTTTTTGTAACTTTTCACTTCTCCCTTTGGGAGAAACTTCACGCTGCCAAGCAGCGCTTCACTCCGCCGGAGGCGGAACTTCGCTTGCGGCTTTGCCGCAAACTTCACTGCCGCGCTCGTGCGAGCGCGGCTCGGGAGGGAGACAAACGCGCACGGCGCGGGAGAATGAAGACGCTTTTTCCGGATTTGGGCTTTCCGCTGGGGCAAAACGCCGGTCAGACGTACCGACCGGCGTTTTGATACGGCTTGCTTTGTTCGCTCCTTATTCTCCCGTTTTAAAAAGTCTTTTCGCTTCCTTTTCTTCAGAAAAGGAAGATTCTTTTTATTTTTTCTTTTTTTCTTCTTGCAATAAATAATATAGTTATGTTATAATATTATATAATTATGGGGAAGTATGCTTTTTGAGCGGAAAACACCGGAAAGAGGGGTCTACCTATGCAGAGAAACGAAAAGGACGCGATCTGGCAGCTCGTTTTTGCCGCCCTGAAGGAGGAGATCGACGAATGGCAGGTCAATCTCTGGTTCGGGACGATCACGGCGGAGGAGATCGACGACACCAAAGCGATCCTGCGCCTCGATAATCTCCTCATGCGCAATATGGTCAAGGACCGGTATTTTCCTCTGCTGGAAAAATGCTTTGCCAATATCTTCGGCCATCCCGTGCCGGTCACGCTGATCGGGGAGGACACCCGGAGAAAGGATATTCCCCTGCCGAACGATCCGCCCGCGCAGCCGGAAAAAAAGGGCGCCGGGGCGCCCCGTTCTCTGCCCGGACGGCAGGAATATACCTTTGAAAACTTTGTCGTCGGTTCCTCGAATAAATTAGCGTACGCCGCCTGCCTCGCCGTAACGGAAACGGTGATCGCCGGGCCGGAAAACGACGATTTTGATATGTATAACCCCCTCTTCGTTTACGGAGAGAGCGGACTCGGCAAAACGCACCTGATGTATTCGATCAAAAACAAGATCGAAAAGGAGCACCCCGAGGTCAAGCTGATCTACATCAAGGGCGAGGAGTTCTTAAACGAGATGATCGCCTCGATCGCCTCGAACCGCTCGGAGGAGTTTCGGGAAAAGTTCCGGCAGGCGGATATCCTTATCATCGACGATATCCAGTTTATCGCCAACCGCACCGGGCTGCAGGAGGAGGTGTTCCACACCTTCAACTACCTCTACGAAAACAACAAGCAGATCGTCTTTACGAGCGACAAACCGCCGAAAGACATCAACCCGCTCGAGAGCCGGCTGCGCAGCCGCTTTGAGCAAGGGATGATGGCGGATATCCAGCCGCCGGACATCGAGCTGCGGATGGCGATCATCAAACAGAAGTCGAAGCAGCTTGATATCGAGGTGCCGTACGAGGTCGTGACCTACATGGCGGACCGACTGAAAACGAACATCCGGCAGGTGGAGGGGGCGCTGCGGAAAACGGCGGCGGTCTCCTTCCTCACCGGACAGCCGATCACGGTGGAGACGGCGCGCAAGGCGATCGCGGATTTTCTGACCGAAAGCGAGCCGCAGAACGTCCTGATCGACCGGATCTTCAACACCGTTTCCCTGAAGTTCCACGTTCCGGTGGAGGAGCTGAAGGGCAAGGCGCAGACGGTCGAGATCGTCAACCCGCGCAACGAGGCGATCTACCTTCTGCGCACGCTGACCGATCTTTCCACCGTGGAGATCGGAAAACTCTTCAACCGGTCGCACACCACGATCCTCCATTCGGTCTCCAAAGTGGAAGGCATGATCAAAAACTACGCCGCCTACGAGGAGGAGATCAGCGAGCTGATCGCGGATATCAAGGGCTGAACGGAAAAAAAGAGGCGTAAAAAGCGTACAAAGAAGCAAGAGGACCGGAAAAAGAAGCGTTAAAAGCGTACGAAAAGGCGCAAAAACCGTACAAAGGTTTACACAACCCCCTGTCGATTGTCGAAGTTTTCTCTGTGCAAACCCGTTTTTGTACGTTTGAAAACGGCGAAAAAAATCGCGCCGCGCGGTTTTTTTCCTCCTCCCTCTTCAAAACGCAAAGTTTTCGACAGCCGGCGGAAGACGGAAAATACCGGTCATATCAAGGGCTGCGGGCGGTTTTGAACAGATTGAACGCCCCTACTGCTACTACTACATAAATTAAGATAAAAAGAAATAAAAAAAGAAAGTCGGCAAGGCCGCAAAAAGGAGAAACGCGATGAAAGTAATCTTTGACAAAGTCAAACTGCTGAACGTTCTCACGCCCGCGATGGGGTGCGTCTCCTCCAAGAGCACCTTTACGGCGCTGGAGGGGGTCCTGATCGAAGCGTCGGAAAACGGGCGCTGCGAAATCGGCACCTACGATCTCGAAAAGGGGATCCGCTCCGTTCTGCACGTGAAGGTCGAGGAGCCCGGTTCGTTCGTTCTCAACGCGCAGGATTTTTACCAGTACGTGCGCGTGATGCCGGAAAACGAGATCGAGCTGGAGGTGACCGACAAGATGGTCGCCCGTCTGCGCTGCGGCCGGGTCTGCTACACGATGCGGGCGCTATCCGGCAAGGAGTTTCCCCCGCCGCCGGATCTGGAGGGAGAATGGGGGTTCGTGCTGGAGCAGAGCGTCTTCAAATCCATCACCTCTCACACCTTTCATTCGATCGCGCTCGGCGACTCCACGCATCCCGAGCTGTGCGGCGGGTATCTCGAAATCGATAACGACCGGCTCTCGATGGTCGCCTGCGACTCCTTTACTCTCTCGAAGTGCGAATATCACGCGAAGATGAAGGAAGAGCTGCCGGGCAACCTCTCGATGATCATCCCGGGCAAGAGCCTTGCGGAGCTGATGAAGATGCTCTCCGACGAGGAAGATGAGCTGATGACGGTGAAACCGGCGAAAAAGCACATCGTCTTCGTGATCGGTGACCTGATCTTCTTTACCCGGCTGATCGACATGAAGTATATCGACTACGGCCGCGTGATCCAGGACGATCTGCCGATCCGGGTGAAGATCGGGCGCGCCTACTTTACGGAATGTCTGGAGCGCGCCGCCCTCGTCTCCGAAAAGCGGAGCGCGAACGCGGCGAAAAGCTGCCTGCGGCTGAAGTTTGAGGGCAACACTCTGAAGCTCTCCTCCACCTCCCTCTCCGGCCAGATCTCCGACGAGCTGGTCTGCGAAAAAGAGGGCGCCGATCTGGAGATCGGCTTCTCCTGCCGGTACCTCCTCGATATCCTGCGGGCGGTGGACGGCGAGGACGTGATCCTTTCCCTGCGCGGACCGCGCAACGCGATGATCGTCCGCCCGGCGGAGGATGACGGCGAAAAAGAGCAGCTTTATATGGTCCTTCCCGTCAAGCTGACAGACTGAAAAAACGAAAGAGGAGTTTTGCGTGTTCGTCAGAAAAGTCACGCTGAAAAACTACCGCAATATCAAGGAGGCGGAAGTCTCCTTTTCCCCCGGGGTCAATCTGATCCTCGGAAACAACGCGCAGGGAAAGACTAACCTCGTGGAGGCGATCTACCTGTTTGCGCGCGGCCGGAGCTTCCGCTCGACGCCGGACAAGGATCTCTGCCGGACGGGAGAGACCTTCTTTTCGGTGAAAAACGAATATACCGACCGCGACCGGGAGCAGGAGCTTTTCATCGAGTATTCCGAGAAAAAGATGAAGCGCTTTGTCAACGGCGTGAAGATCGAGCGGAATATCGAGATGCTCTCGCGTTTCCGGGCGGTGCTGTTCTGCCCCGACCATCTCGAGATCGTCAAGGGAGCGCCGGCGGAGCGGAGGGAGTTCCTCAATATCGCGATCTCGCAGCTCTCCCGCGACTATATCTACCTGCTCGGCAATTACGGCATCGCGCTCGATCACCGCAACGCGGTCCTAAAGGGTCTTGCCGTTCCCGGGATGACGGGCGCGGAAAAAAACCGCCGCGCGGAGATCCTTTCGGTCTGGGACCGGCAGCTCGCCGGCTACGCCGCGAAGATCGCGGCGATGCGGGCGCTGTACGTGAAACGCATCTCCCCCTTCGCCGAGTTTGCGATGAGCGAGATGAGCGGCGGCAAAGAGACGCTGCGCATCACCTACGACTGCGATATCGAGGAGCCGGAGGACACGAAAGAAGGGGAAAAACGCTACGAGGCGCTCTTTGCGGGGAGCCGGGAGCGGGATATCCTCGCGGGGACGACGCAGCACGGCGTCCACCGGGACGATCTCGTCTTTCGCCTCAACGGCGACTTTCTGCGGCTGACCGGTTCGCAGGGGCAGCAGCGGACGGCGGTCCTTTCCCTCAAGCTGGCGGAAGGGGAACTCTCGCGGGAAACGACCGGCGAATATCCCGTGTTTTTACTCGACGACGTGTTCAGCGAGCTCGACGCGGGCCGGCGGGACTACCTGCGGCGCCGGTCGGAGGGCAAGCAGTTCCTTATCACCTCCTGCGAGGAGCGGGGAGGGGACGCGGGCGAGCGGGTGATACGCGCCGACGCCGGCGTGTTCCGCCCGGCTGAAAAATAAAAAACGGAAAAAAACGGACGGTGTACGTTCGTTACGGAAAAAATGATGTATCTTTATGCTGGTAAGAACCGGATCCTGCGGCGGGGACGGATCATCGGGATCTTCGATCTCGATACCGCGAGCCGCGGCGAGGATACGAGACGGTATCTGAGACAGGCGGAGCGGGACGGCAAGACCGAACGCGCAAGCGAGGATCTGCCGAAGTCCTTCGTCCTCTACCGGGGAGAAAAGGGGGAGAGCCGCGTGCTGTTCACGCCGCTTTCCGCCGCCGCGCTGAAGGGGCGGCCCTCCGCCGCCGGCGCGCCAAACAAGAAGTGAAATCACGAAAGGGAGCATACAGTCTATGGAGATCGAAAAAAGCGGGTTCGACGCCCCGGTGACCGAAAAGTACGAGGACAGTCAGATCCAGGTCCTCGAAGGGCTGGAGGCGGTCCGCAAGCGCCCCGGTATGTATATCGGGACCACGTCCCTCAAGGGGCTGCACCATCTCGTGCACGAGATCGTCGACAACTCGATCGACGAGGCGCTGGCCGGCGCGTGCGACGAGATCACGGTGACCCTCTGGCCGGATAACAGCGTCTCGGTCGAGGATAACGGGCGCGGCATCCCCGGCGGCATGAACGAAAAACTGCAGAAACCGACGCTGGAGGTCGTTTACACTGTCCTGCACGCCGGCGGCAAGTTCGGCGGCGGGGGGTATAAGATCGCGGGCGGCCTGCACGGCGTGGGCGCCTCGGTCGTCAACGCCCTCTCCGAGTGGGTCGAGGTCGAGAGCCGCCACGACGGCAAGCGCTACACCGAGCGCTTCGAACGCGGCAAGGTCGCGCGGGCGTTTCGCTGCGAGGGGGAGACCGACCTGCACGGCGTGTTCTGCCGCTTTCTGCCGGACAAAGAGATCTTTGAAGAAACGGTCTTCGACCACGATATGCTCCTCACGCGGCTCAGAGAGCAGTCCTTCCTCAACGGCGGGATCCGCATCCGCCTGATCGACCGGCGCGGCGAGGAAGTCCGCGAGGACGATCTCTGCTACGAGGGCGGGATCCGGAGCTTTGTGGAGTATTTGAACGAAGGCGGCAAGCGCGGCAACGCCGTACATCCCCAGGTGATCTATATGAAGGGGGAGAAGAACGGCAGCACCGCCGAGGTCGCGATGCAGTATAACGACAGCTACAACGAGATCATCCTCTCTTTCGCGAACAATATGCACACGGTGGAAGGCGGCACGCATGAGGTCGGCTTCAAAACGGCGCTGACAAAGGTCCTCTACGCCTACGCGGCGAAGATCGGCGTTCTCAAGGGCGACGAAAAGCTCACCGGCGAGGACGTGCGCGAGGGGCTGATCGCCGTGATCAGCGTCAAACTGGAGGACGCGCAGTTCGAGTCCCAGACGAAAGCAAAACTCGGCAACACCGAGATCCGCACGCTTGTGGACGGGATCGTCAGCCAGAAACTGGGAGAGTTCCTCGAAGAGAACCCCTCGGTCGGCAAGATGATCCTTGAAAAATCGATGACCGCCGCCCGGGCGCGGGAGGCGGCGCGCAAGGCGCGGGAGCTGACCCGCCGCAAAAACGCGCTGGAGGGCTCCACCCTCCCCGGCAAGCTCGCCGACTGCCAGGAAAAATCGGTCGAGCTGACCGAGGTGTATCTCGTCGAGGGAGACTCCGCAGGCGGCTCCGCAAAAGACGGCCGCGACAGCCGCTTCCAGGCGATCCTGCCGATGCGCGGGAAGGTACTCAACGTGGAAAAGAGCCGGCTTGACAAGGTCTATTCCAATCCCTCCCTCACGCCGATCATCCAGGCGCTCGGCTGCGGGATCGGCGAGGACTTCGATATCACCAAGCTCCGCTACGGCAAGATCATCATCATGGCCGACGCCGACGTGGACGGCTCGCATATCCGGATCCTGCTGCTGACTTTCTTCTTCCGGCACATGCGGCAGCTGCTCGAAAACGGCAACATCTACCTCGCCCAGCCGCCGCTCTACAAAGTCTCCCGCGGCAAGACGGTGCGCTACGCCTTCTCCGACGAGGAGCGGGACCGCTACATCGCCGAGCTCGGCGAAAAGGCGGATACCGAACGCTACAAAGGTCTCGGCGAGATGGACCCGGAGCAGCTCTGGGAAACGACGATGGACCCCGAAACGCGCACCCTTTTGCGGGTCACGATCGAGGACGCCGTGCAGGCGGACGAGGTCTTTTCCGTCCTGATGGGCGACCAGGTGGAGCCGCGGCGCAAGTTCATCGAGGAGAACGCGAGATACGTATCAAACCTCGATATCTGAGAAACGGGTTTTAGACAGCCTGTCGAAAACCTTGTAGAAACTTACAGCCGCAAGGGATTGCGGGATATTTCGACAAACCCCGCCTGTCGAAAACAGACGAACGCTTGTTAGAACTTTCTCTAACGTTCAGTAAAGGATAGGAAACATGGAACACAATAATCTTGACTACTCGCACCAAAAGATCCTGCCGGTCGAGATGGAGCACGAGGTCAAAAACTCGTTTATCGACTATTCGATGAGCGTCATCACCAGCCGCGCCCTCCCCGACGTGCGGGACGGGATGAAGCCGGTGCAGCGCCGCATCCTCTACGCGATGTACGAGGATCACCTCACCTCCGACAAGCCCTTTTACAAATCGGCGACCACGGTCGGTAACGTCCTCGGCCGCTATCATCCGCACGGCGACGTGGCGGTCTATCAGACGATGGTCCGGATGGCGCAGTCCTTTTCCCTGCGCTATCCGCTGATCGAAGGGCACGGCAACTTCGGCAACGTCGACGGCGACGGCGCCGCCGCCTACCGGTATACCGAGGCGCGGATGTCGAAGATCGCCAACCATATGCTTTCCGATATCGAAAAGGACGTCGTCGATTTCGTCCCCAACTTTGATAACAAGCGCCGGGAGCCGGAGGTGCTTCCCTCCCGCTTCCCCAATCTGCTCGTCAACGGCTCGATCGGCATCGCCGTCGGCATGGCGACCTATATCCCCACGCACAACCTCGGCGAGGTGATCGACGGGGCGGTCTGCCTGCTCGACGACCCGGACGCCGACACCGCGACCCTGATGCAGTATATCAAGGGCCCGGACTTCCCCACCCGCGGCGTGATCTACGGCACGAACGGCATCTACGCCGCCTACGCGACGGGCAAGGGGCATATCAGCGTCCGCGCCCGCGCGGAGGTGGAGGAGGACAAGCGCCGCATCATCGTGACCGAGATCCCCTATCAGGTCAACAAGTCGATGCTCGTGGCGAGCATCGCGGAGCTGCACAAGCAGGGGAAGGTCGACGGGATCACGGGCCTGCGGGACGAGAGCGGCCGCGCCGGGATGCGGATCGTGATCGAGTACCGCCGGGATGTCAACGGCCAGGTGCTCTTGAACCAGCTTTACAAATACACCCAGCTGCAGGATACGTGCGCGGTGAATATGCTCGCGCTGGTAAACGGCGAGCCGAAGATCCTCACGCTGAAGGAGATTTTGCAGAACTACGTTTCCTTCCAGGAGGGGATCGTCGTCCGGCGCACGAAGTACGATCTCGAGCGCGCGCTGCGCGAGATGCATATCCTCGAGGGGTATATGATCGCGATCGCCAGTATCGACCGCGTGATCGAGATCATCAAAAAGTCCGCTTCCATCCCCGACGCGAAAGAGGCGCTGATGGCGGAGTTCGGCCTGTCCGACGCACAGGCGCAGGCGATCGTCGATATGACCCTCGGCAAGCTCTCCGGGCTCGAGCGGCAGAAGATCGAGGACCGGCTGAAGAAGCTGGAGGAGACGGTCGCGGATCTGCGCGACATCCTCGGAAACGAGGGGCGCGTCCGCGCGATCGTCCGGGAGGAGCTGCTCGCGATCAAGGACCGCTACGGCGACGAGCGGCGCACCGAGATCGTCGAAGCGGAGGACGATATCCTCGACGAGGATCTCATCCCCCGCCACACCTGCGTGATCACCCTCTCCGAGTGCGGCTACATCAAGCGCCTGCCCGCGGACACCTATTCCGCGCAGCGCCGCGGCGGCAAGGGCATCATCGGCGCCGGCACGAAGGAGGAGGACTTCATCCGCGACGTGATCTCCGCCGACAGCCACTCGATTTTGATGTTCTTTACCAACCTCGGGCGCGTCTACACCAAAAAGGCGTACCGCATCCCCGAGTCCTCCCGCACCGCGAAGGGGACGAGCATCGCGAACGTCCTCGAGCTCTCGGACGGCGAGAAGCTCTCCTCCGTCCTCTCGGTCTCCGATCTGGAGGAGGGGTATCTCCTCTTCGTGACCAAACGCGGCGTCGTCAAACGGACGCCGATGGCGGAGTTTACCTACCAGCGCAAGTCCGGCAAGCGCGCCCTCACCCTTGACGAGGGGGACGAGCTCTTCTACGCCGGCCGGATGGCGGACGAGGACGAGATCGTCCTCGCGACGAAAAACGGCTACGCCGTCCGCTTCTCCGGCGAGACGATCCGCCCGATGGGCCGCAGCGCCCGCGGCGTGATCGGCATCCGCCTCAAGGACGCGGGGGACGAGGTCTGCGGCGCCGCGCTCGTCGATCCCGACAAAAAACTGCTCGTGATCACCGAAAAAGGCTGCGGCAAGCGCGTGCCCTTCGACGATTTCCGGATGATGAAGAACCGCGGCGGACAGGGCGTGACCTGCCAGAACGTCAACGAAAAGGCGGGGCGGGTCGTCAACATCGCCGCCGTCGCCGACGGGGACGACCTGATGATCATCACCGACAGCGGCATCGTGATTCGGATGGATACGGCGGAGATCCCCGTCTACTCCCGCACCGCCGCCGGCGTGATCGTGATGCGTACCTCCGGGGACGCCTCGGTCGTCAACTTCGCCCTGCTCCCCAAGAGCGAAAAGGACGAAGAAGCCGCCGAAACCGCCGAAACCCCCGAAACGGCCGAACCGGCCGAGCCCGCCGGAGAGGGGGAGACCGGCGCCCCGCAAAACGATGAAGCGTAAGGCGTTTTCCGGGAGGGGAGGGCGCGCGGCCGTCCTCCCGCTCCTGCTTGCTTTGCTGCTCTTTCTCCCCGCCTGCGGGAAAAAGCCGACGGCGGAGGAGCTCGCCCCGCGCGTGCGGGAGCTGTGCGAGCAGTCCTTTATCCTGAACGAGATCTACTACGGCGCGGGTCTGCCCGCCGTGGCGTCCGTGACCGGGACCGATTACTGCTACGTCGATATCGACAAAACGGATTATTACACCGCCGACCTCATCCGCGAGGCGACCGAGGCGGTCTATACCGCCGACTACGCCGCCCGCCTCGAGGAAACGGCGTTTACCGGCGTCACAAACGACGTGGGCGCGCTGCTCGCCCGCTTTACCGAGGACGGCGACGGGAACCTGATGCAGTATAAGGACACGGAAAGTATCCTGCCCGGCCGCCGCGCCTTCCTCTACGAAACGATGAAGCTCGAGAAGGCGACGGAAAACGAGGCGAGGATCCGTCTCTCCGCCACCCTCGACGGCGCCCCGGACGACGACGCCGTCCTCACCCTCAAAAAGGAAAACGGCGTCTGGCTGCTCGATACGCCGACCTATTGAAAACCGGCTTGGGGCAAAAGAAGCGGGGCAAAACCGTTTTTCAGCCAAAGCAAACCGACGGGTAGGCTCATGACCGGCGGTTTGGCCCTGAGCGTGTTTGTTCGCTCCTCATAACCCCTTTTCAAAAAGTCTTTTCGCTTCCTTTTCTTCAGAAAAGCAGGGGGTCCCGCGGGGACAGGATCTCCCTTGCCCGCGGCGAAGGAGCGGGCGCAAAATCCCCTTTTTAAAAGTCTTTTCGCTTCCTTTTCTTCAGAAAAGGAAGGAGCGTTCCTTTTTCAAACCACAAACGAAGGAGAAACATTATGGCGGCAACGAAAAAATCCGCGGCGAAGACCGCGGCACCGGCGACCGACGCGGAGGGGAAAAAGCAGGCCCTCGAATCGGTCCTTTCCCGCATTTCGAAGGATTACGGAGACGGCTCGATCATGAAGCTCGGCGACGCCGCCGCCCTGGAGGTCAGCGCGGTATCGACCGGCTCGATCGGGCTTGACCGTGCGCTCGGCGTGGGGGGGATCCCGCGCGGGCGCATCACCGAGATCTACGGACCGGAATCCTCCGGTAAAACGACGGTCGCGCTGCACGTGATCGCGGAGGTGCAGAAGGCGGGCGGCACCGCGGCGTTCATCGACGCGGAGCACGCGCTCGACCCGATCTACGCGAAGCATATCGGCGTGGACATCAACGAGCTGCTCGTTTCCCAGCCGGACTACGGCGAACAGGCGCTGGAGATCGCCGAGGCGCTCGTCAACTCGGGCGCGGTGGACATCATCGTCATCGACTCGGTGGCGGCGCTCGTCCCCAAGCAGGAGATCGACGGCAACCTCTCCCAGTCCAACGTGGGTCTGCACGCCCGGCTGATGAGCAAGGCGATGCGGATGCTCTCCGGCGCGATCGCCAAATCGAATACCATCGTGATCTTTATCAACCAGCTCCGCGAAAAGGTCAACGTGATGTACGGCAACCCCGAGGTCACGACCGGCGGCCGCGCGCTGAAGTTCTACGCTTCCGTCCGCATCGACATCCGCCGCACCGAAACGCTCAAGACCGGCAGCGAGGCGTACGGCAACCACGTGAAATGCAAGGTCGTCAAAAACAAGGTGGCGCCTCCCTTCCGCACCGCGGAGTTTGATATCCTCTTCGGCACCGGTATCTCCAAAACGAGCGAGCTGCTTGAAATGGGCATCTCCCTCGGCGTGCTGAAAAAGAGCGGCGCCTGGATCAATTACGGCGAACAGCGCCTCGGCCAGGGCAAGGACAACGCCCGCAAGGCGCTGGAGAGCGACGCCGCGCTGGCGGCGGAGATCGAGGAAAAGATCCGCGCTCTCTCCGCCGATCTCGACGGCGAGATCGTCGAGGAGCCGGAGGACGAGGACTTCGACGAGCTGCGGGAGTTTGATCTCGGCGACGAGACATGACCTTCCGCGTGACCGCCTGCCGCGCCGCCGGCGACGGGGAGACCGCCTCCCTCTTCCTTCTCTGCGAGGGGACGGCCGGCAGCGAGGAAAAAACGCTCCTCCTCTTTTCCGAGGACGCGCTTCCCTACCTCTTTTCTCCCCCGCGGGAGGTGAGCGAGGAGGAAGTAAACGCCCTTTTCGCGGCGGAGAGCCGATGCGCGGCGGTCCGCGCCGCCCTCCGGCTGCTTTCCTACGGGGATAACTCCTCCGCGGATCTTTGCCGCAAGCTCCGGCAGCGGGGCATTTCCCGCGAGGACGCCGCCTTCGCCTGTGAAAAAATGCGCGAAAACGGCTATCTCGACGACGACGCCCTCCTGCGGGACCGGATCCTTGCCGACGCCCGCGAAAAACTGTGGGGCAGGCGCCGGATCGAGGCGAGTCTCCTCGGGAAAGGCTATCCCCGCGAGGACGTGCAAAACGCCCTTTCCCTTCTCGAGGGGGAGATCCCCTTTGAGGAAAACAAACGGACCCTCCTTCTCCGCAAGTTCGGCAAAGAAAAGCCGCAAAGCGCCGAGGAGAGCCGGAAAATGCGCGCGTTTCTCACTCGTTACGGGTACTGAGACCGCAAGAGAGGAAACCCTGTTATGAAGACCAAAGTCGGATTTGTATCCCTCGGCTGCGCCAAAAACCTCGTCGATACCGAAACGATGCTCGCGCGCCTCGCCGCCGCCGGCTACGAGATCACGCCGGACGAGGCGGAGGCGGACGTCATCGTCGTCAATACCTGCGCCTTCATCGAGAGCGCGAAGCAGGAGTCGATCGATACGATCCTCGACCTTGCGTGGCTCAAAGAGCATCACAAGCTGCGCGGGCTCGTGGTGACCGGCTGCCTCGCCGAGCGCTACGGCGAGGAGATTTTGCGGGATCTGCCCGAGGCGGACGCCGTCGTCGGGCTCGGCAGCGCCGACCGCATCGTCGAGGCCGTTGAGGCCGTTTTGGCGGGCGAGCGCGGCTGGCGCGCAAGCGGCGATAAGGAAGCCGCCCCCCTCGGCGGAGACCGGGTGCTGACGACGGAGGGCTTTGCCTATCTCAAGGTGGCGGAGGGCTGCGACAACCGCTGCTCCTACTGCGCCATCCCCCTCATCCGCGGAAAGATGCGCTCCCGCCCGATCGAGGATCTCGTAAAGGAAGCGAAGGACCTCGAAGCGCTCGGCGTGAAGGAGCTCTGCCTGATCGCGCAGGACACCTCCCGCTACGGGCTCGATCTTTACGGCGCCTACCGGCTCCCCGAGCTGATCCGCGCGATCACGGCGGAAACGAAGATCCCGTGGATCCGCCTGCTTTACCTCTATCCCGATAAGATCACCGACGAGCTGATCGCCGAAATGCGCGACAATCCGCGCGTCGTCAAATACGCCGACCTCCCCGTCCAGCATATCTCGGACGCCGTTCTCGCCCGGATGGGCCGGCACGGCGGCTCCGACGTGATCCGCTCCGCCGTGGCGCGTCTGCGCGCCGCCATCCCCGGTATCACCCTGCGCACGACCGTGATGGTCGGCTTCCCCGGGGAAACGGAGGAGGACTTCCGCGCCCTCTGCCGCTTTGTAAAAGAAACGAAGTTCGACCGCCTCGGCGCCTTTGCCTACTCCCCCGAGGAGAATACCCCCGCCGCCTCCTTCCCCGACCAGATCTCCGAACAGGAAAAACAGGACCGCTGTGACGAGGTGATGCGCATCCAGCTCGGCGTTTCCGCGCGCCGCGGCAAAAGCTTTGTCGGAAAGACCCTGCGCGTCCTCTGCGAGGGGTTTGATATCCCCGCCGGCGTCTACGTCGGCCGCAGCGAGGCCGACGCCCCCGACGTGGACGGAAAAGTCTTTTTCCGGTCCGACAAAAAACTCGCGTATCCGCGCTTCGTTGACGTTACAATAGAAGAAGCCGAGGACTACGACCTGATCGGCAGAAACGTTTCCCTCTTGTGAAAGGAGCGGCTATGAAGAAAAAATACCTTAACCTGCCCAACGTCCTCACGATGCTGCGGATCGTCCTCGTTCCCGTCTGCATGGCGCTGATCCTCTATACCCCCGAAACGCTCGGCTCCCGCCTCGTCGCCGCAGGCGTCTTCCTGCTGATCTCCTTTACCGACCTGCTCGACGGGCATATCGCCCGGAAATATCACATGGTCACCGATTTCGGCAAGTTCCTCGACCCCGTAGCCGATAAGGTCCTCATCCTCGGCGCCTTCACCGCGATCCTCGCCGTCACCGCCGATACCCTCTTCGGCCGTTTGCTCGTCTGGGTCATCTTCCTCATCCTGCTGCGCGAGTTCTCCGTTACCTCCCTCCGGCTTCTGCTCGCCGGCCGGGAAGGGAAGGTCGTCTCCGCCTCCCTCTTCGGGAAGGTCAAGACCGTCTCCCAGATGGTCGCCGTCTGCGTCTTTCTCCTCGAACCGACCCTCCTCTCCCCCTTCCTCGGCACCCCGGACAGGCTCTTTTCCTACCTCTTCCTCGCCGTCGTCTCCGTTACCACCCTCGGCTCCGGGATCCAGTACTTCATCGTCAATTTGAGGAAATAATAATCTTCCTTTTCTGAAGAAAAGGAAGCAAAAGACTTTTTGAAAAGGGATATTAAATAAAGAGAGCGTATTCAAAGCAAATCCAATACGAAAGCCGACCCGGTAAGCGTGGGTCGGCTTTCTGTTTTGGCATTGCGGCAGGAGCAAGCCCCTGCCCTACAATATAACGGGAACGCGGTTTCTCTTGTAGGGCGGGGGTTTATCTCCCGCCGCTTTTTCTTTTTGTAACTGTCACCCGCCGCAAAGCGGCGGATTTCATCGCTCGCAGAGCGATTTCATCCACCCGGAGGGTGGAGATCCTCCGCCGGAGGCGGATCTCTTTGCCGCGCGTCGTCAGGAGCGCGGCTCTGTTGGCTCCCTCCGGGAGGGAGCTCCCGCGCAGCGGGTGAAGGAGTAGGCGGGCGGTAAGGAT
>JAFSSQ010000065.1 GCA_017450965.1 Clostridia bacterium | reverse complement strand
GCGGGACAATGAGGGCAATTCCAAGACCTTCGGCTCCTACGGACTTCTGACGGAAACCGCGGACTCCGCGGGAAACAAGGTCGTATACGACTTTACCGGCGCCGGATGGATGGATTACGCCTTATACTATCCGAACGGCGGGCAACCTCAGGCGATTCGTGAATCGCCCCTACGAGCGACAACGGTGCGAACATTCTGCGCAAAGGGAGCCGTCTGCGCACGGCGCGGGAGAGTTGAGACGCACTTTTTTGCGGGTTCTGGCTTTTCCGGCCAAGCAGAAAACCGCCCCATGCTTATCGGGGCGGTTTTCGTATTCGGTTCGTTTTGAACGCGATGTCTCTCTTTTTATCCCTTTTCAAAAAGTCTTTTCGCTTCCTTTTCTTCAGAAAAGGAAGATTTCTTTTTTCATTTTTTCCACTTTCTCCCCGTCATCCCCTCGTAGGCGACGCGGACGGCGTCTGAGGAGATGGTGCAGGCGAGCTTGAAGAAGGGGACGCGGCGCAGGAGGGCGTCCTCGAGCCGGAGGATCTTTTCCATGCTTTTTTCCGACTCGGAGCGGTAGCACTGGGAAAAGAGGGTGGGGATCGCCTCGGCGGGGGAGAGGGGGCGGATCGTATTGGTCTGTCCGCGGGTGAGCCAGGCGACGGCGCGGAGGGGGAGAACGGCGTTGCGGTTGAGACCGTGCTTGCCGCACCAGGGAGTGCCGCAGGCGAAGACGCCGCCTTCCCGCACGGCGAGCAGGGGTTTGTCGTCGTTTAAGGCGAAGGCGCGCTCGCCGAAGGTCTCCCGCCAGAGGCGGGTATGGGTGCTTTTGCCGACGCCGCTTTCGGCGGTAAAGAGGAAGACCTCTCCGTCGAGGGCGACGGCGGAGCCGTGCATGAGGAGGGTGTCGAAGGCGAGCATCTCTTCGGCGATGAGGGCGTGGAGGGCGAGGTTTTCGAGAAAGGGCTCGCTGCAGGGGAGGGGCGTTTTTCCCTCCGCCCGCATGGTGCGAAGGTAACTCTCTTTGGCGGCGAGGAGATCTTTTTCCTCCGGCGCAACACAAAAACGCGGCTCCCCGTCCGAAAGGTAATCGGCAAAAAAGGCTTTATTCTGCGGGAAGCGGCAGGAAACGGTAAAGGGGACGTTTGCGAGGGCGGCGGTAAAAACGGTCGGGTATTCCATGTCCTTCAGTTCTTTTCCATAAAATAAGAAGCTTCCATATCGGCGACGGAGAGGGCGAAGGCGAGGGGGAACTTCTGCAGGGCGTCGCCGACGCTGCGGGGATCCTCGCCCCCGGAAAAGCCCATGTGATAGCGGATGGCGAACGCCTCGTCGCGGGTGAGGCGGAGGTAGCCCGAGATGATGTAAACGGATTTTTCCCCGTGCCCGTAGGGAAGGGGGTCGGAAAACTCGTAGAAGGGAACGCGCTGCCAGACGCCGTTTTCGTCCTTCTGGTTGCGGAAGCTCGTTTTATAGCAGTTGACCTTGCAGAGATCGTGCAAAAGGGCGGCGATCGCCACGCTCTCCTCGGGGCAGGAGAGCCCGTAGAGGTCGGTCACGCGGCGGCGGGCAAGGTAGTCGCAGAGGCAGTCGTAGACGTTGAGGCTGTGGGCGAGCAGCCCGCCCTCGCAGGCGCTGTGGTAGCGGGCGCTTGCGGGCGCGGTGAAAAAGTCCGATTGCGGGGAGCGGAGAAAGTCGAGCAGTTTATCCGCGCCCTCGCGGCGGATCTTTGAGCGGTAGAGGTCGATAAAACGTTCTTCGTTTGTCATGAGAGGAGAGCTCCTTCTGCGAGACTGACGAGGATCACGACGGCGCTGAGGATGAGAAAGAGGATCATGCCGACGTTGACGAGCGCCAGTTTCGCCGTTTTTTTCGCGGGGAAGGGGGAGAGGGAGAGGCGAAGCCGCTCCCGCCGGAACGAGAGGAGAAGGAAGACGAGGCCGCAGATCATCACGGCGCCGAGCGCGATCAGGTACGCGCCGTAGGCGGCGAGGGTGGGGAGGAGAGCGGAGAAGGCCTCCGCCGAGAAGGCGGAGGGATCCTCGAAAAAGGCCTCGAGCGCTTCCGTATCCGTAAACCGCTCGAGCAGGATGCCGGGCACCGAGCCGAAGAAGTTGACGGTAAAGTGGAGCAGGATCGGGTAGAGGAGCTTTCCCGTGCGCAGATAGAGCCAGCCGAGCAGGACCCCGACGGCGAAGGCGTAAAAGATCTGGAAAAAGTTGCCGTGCACAAGGGAAAAGATCAGCGCGCCGACGAGCACGGCGGGCCATTCGCCGAAGCGGACGAGGCGGGTGAGCAGGATCCGCCGGAAGAGCAGCTCCTCAAAGACCGGCGCGATCACGACGGCGGAGAGAAGGTAGAGCCAGACGCCGGACGTTTCCAGCGAAGAGTCGAGCGGCGAGGAGATCTCGGTGCCGAGCAGATTTTCCAGCAGCCCGACAAACCACTGAGAAAAGAAGCTCAGCAGGTTCATCACCGAGAGGGAGATCACGGCGATCTTCACAAAGCCGCCAAAGGAAAAGGGCCGGCGGACGATCTCGTTTTTCGGCGCTCCGATCAGGCAGAGGAGCACGACGGGCAGGCCGACGCAGTAAAGCGCGATAAACGAATAGAGAACGTTGAACCACGCCTCCGACCCAAGCGACGGGAAGAAGAAAAGAAGGAGGGCGACGGGGAGCGCGAGCGCGAACTGCGAGACGGCGACGAGCGCAAAAAAGGCGATGCCGACCCGGCTGTAGGCGCGTTTTGCTTCCGCCTCCGGCGAGGGGACGGGCTGCGGCGCGCCGAAAACGGCGCCCTGCGGCGGGACGGAGGAGAACGCCGGAGAAGGAGCGGGAGAGACCGGTCCTCCGTCCGGAAAAACAGGATGATCCACGGGGAAAGCTTCCTTTCTGAAAAAATAGAACGGGACGCCGCCGAAACGGCGGCAGCAGAAAAAGCAGATCCGCGGATCTGCTTTTTTTGTTGTCAGCCCTGAACGGTGATCCTTCCGGCGGCGGTTTTTGCCGTAACGGAAAGATCGCTCTGGACGCCGGTGGAGAGGCTGACGCCGGCGGCGGTCCCGTTGACGGTGATCCCGTCCGGCGCGGAGAGGACGGCGGCGTAGGAGACGAGGGGAGAGGAGAGCGCAAGGGAGATGTTTCCCTCCCCGACGGTCACGGCCGCCGATTTGAGCAGGGTGTTTTCCAGAGAGACGTCGCCTTTTTCCGCCGCGATCCGCAGATCGCCGGCAAAGCCATCCGTAAGGGAGACGCCGCCCTGCCCGGCGCTGATCTGCAAAAGCCCGGAGGCGGAGACGTTTTTGAGACGGACGTTTCCTTCTTCCGTTTTCAGCGTGAGGTCGGCGTCGGTGAAAAAGTCCTCAAGCACGATGTCGCCGGTGCGGACGGACACGCTGATGCTGTTGAGGGAGGCGCCGTCGGGAAGATAGACGACGACCGCCCGCTCCTTGCGGATCAGGTCGAAGCTGCGCAGGATATTGCGCAGACCGTTGAAGGAGAGGCCGAGTCCGCCCTCCTTGAACATATCGACGACGCCGAGGGTATCGTTGATCTGGAGCATATTGGTCGATACGCCGCGGAGGTAAAAGCCGTCCAGCATATTATAGGTTTCCACCTTCTGTTCCGTGCCGCGCCGGAGATAGACGGTCCCCTTGTTTAAGGTAACCGAGATCTTCTGCATCGCGTCGGTGTCGTAGCGGAGGGTGGAAACGTTGTTCCCGTCCTCGTCGGTGGAGGAGTTGAAAAGCTCGATCCCCTCGGCCTCGGCCTGTTTCTCCGCCCTGCGGCAGAGGAAAAAGCCGACCGACGTGACGACGAGCGCCACGACGAGAAAAATGATGGATGCCGGTTTCATTGTGCCATCGCCCCCTTGATCTTCACAAAGAGTTTTTTGAGCGCCCTCGCGGTAAAGGCGATCAGCTGCGCCGTTTTGCGGATGAGGAAGGGCGCGAGGCGGACGGCGGCGTTGTAGAGCAGGATGCCCGCGAGCATCGTGCCGCCGGCGAGCATCAGACCGGTGCCGATCTCGTAGAGACCGGCGGGCGCCGCGCCGGAGAAGAACTGGATCGCGCCGTAGATGACGCCGACGAGGGCGAGCGCCGTGCCGGCGACCGCCACGGCGATCAGAAGCGCGGTCAGCCCCGCGATCGAGAGAACGAGCAGCAGGATCAGACCGGCAAAAACGGCGGCGCCGGCCAGACCGAGGACGAGCGTGAAGGGCAGCGTGAGCCAGAAAATCAGCCAGAAGCGGGAGTAATCGCGGTTATCGCGCACCGGGGCGGCGGAGTCCTTTTCGTTCTTCCGGCCGCGGTCGGTAAAGGCGCGGGAGGGGAGCTTGCCCGTGTCGATCACCACCTCTGTTTTGGCGGAAACGCCGTCGGGGGCGTTTGCCGGCGCTTGTTTGGGCGCCGGCGCGGGAGAGGGCTGCTGCGGCGCCGGCGCGGGAGTTTTCGGCGCCGGGCGGGATGCCGGCGGGTTTTGCGCCGGCTGCGCCTGTTGTGCCGGCCGCTCCGGTAGCTATGCCGGATCCGGCTAATGTGGTTGTGGGATATCCGGCACCTACTGCCGCACCTTCGGCTCCTGTGGTCGCGCCTGCTGTTGAGCCTACGGCTGTGGTC
>JAFSSQ010000064.1 GCA_017450965.1 Clostridia bacterium | reverse complement strand
TCTCGTGTCAGTCCTGCGACCCTAAAAAAGAACCTGGCGTTGATCAACGCCAGGCCCAAAAAAGTTCTTAAATTCCAAAAACCAGTTGATTTGTTTAACGCTTCAATTCAAAATTTGTTGCACTTCACTTGACAATTCATCTTGATTGAAGGGAGACGCCCGGTTTTTCTCCGGAGCGCCGGGCCTTTTTGCCGAGGCGGCAAACGGTCATTCGCTTCCCTGCCGCTCCTTATCGGACGGGCGGCGCGCCTTTCTCTTTTTCCTTATCCGGAGGATCAGAAAGACGGCGAGTCAGCCAAAGGCGGCGAAGACGGAAACCTTACCGGCGGCGCAGCGGGCGATCTGGAGCGCGTCCTGCGCGTTCGGAGAGGTCCCGCCGGAAACGACCGCGGCGGCAAAGAGCCGGTAGCTTTCCCAATCGGCGTCCCCGGTCGAGCCGAACACCGAGTTCTTGCCCGCGGCAAAGCGGGCGATCTGGAGGGCGTCCTGAGCGTTGACGGCGCCGTTGTCGTTTGCGTCGCCGTAAAGCAGGAGCCGGACTTCGCCGAGATCGAGATCCCCGGCAAGGGTCACGGCGAGAACGCGCGGCGCGTGCTTGCCCGCCTTGAAGATCGCCAGCTTGTATTCGCCCGCGTCGGCGGAGAAGGTCACGCTCTGGGTATAGCCGTTTCCGCCGGAAACGATCTCCCCCTTCTGCGCGTCAGCATCGAGCGCGAGGGTCCCTTCGGCGAGATCCGCGCGGATCTCCGCGTCGGAAAGCGAGGCGGGATAGAGCCGGATCACGGCGTCGTCTTCCGCGGTACGGGAGAAGAGGGTGAAGGCGAGGGCGGCGGGCGCGTCCTTCAGCGCCGCGACGGTCAGATAGACGTTATCCTCCTCCGATCGGTAGAGCCCGTCCGCGTCGGAGAGCTTGCCCATGTGCTCAAAGCTGATCTGGTGGTCCTGCTCGCTTGTAAACCGGTGGCTGTTCGGCTCGAAGAGGTAGGCGATCAGGTACGCGTCGCTGTTGTTCATCGTCACGGCGTAGGCGCCGTGCTCAAAGGTCACCTCCTCCGCCGCGCCGATCACCGTGTTCTCGTACCCGCCGCTGTACCGGCGGAGGGTCATCGAGGCGCCCGCCTTCAGCTTCGTGTAGGGGATGCCCTGAAGATCGAGGATCTCCAGCACCTCGCCGATCCTTTCCGCGTCCGCGGACACGACGTACGCGGTGGGCAGGATGATCATATCCGAGAGGGTATCCGTCAGATTGAAGGCCTTGACCGCGTCCGCGTCCTTCCACACGCCCGAAACGAAGACCGTCGGGCGGGGGGCGTACACCTTGTGGATCCCGCTGGAGGAATGTTTGCCGGCAAAGAGATTGTTTTCGTCGTACGCGGCGGTCGAGGCGACGCGGGCGCGGTTTGCGTACACGTCCGCCGCGAGCGCGCCGTCCGCTTCGATCACCTCGGCGATCAGCGCCTTCAACCCCTGCTCCATGCCGAAGACCGCGCGGGCGTAGCGCCCCGTGCCGGTCCAGATCCGCATGGTCTCCACCAAAAAGGCGTAGGCGCCGCGGATGGCGGAGTAGGTGGAGGTGGTGGTCGGCGCCGTGGAGGCGGAATAATACGGAGCGGAGCGCAGACCGGTCTCTCTCACGCGCGCGAGCGCGTCCATCATGATTTGGGTGCCGCGGAGCGCGTTTGCGTCAAAGGTGCCTTCCTGAAGGATCGCGCCGTGGATCGGCGAGTTGAAGTTGCTCGAGTAGCGGATGCAGAGGTCGTCGAGATTCTCGACGGAGAAGTCGCCGGGATCGATATCGGAGTTGCCGCCGTCCTCGTGACAGTCGATCGTCACCGAGGGCATAAAGCTCTTGTAGACGTAGACGTGATTTTTAGAGGAGTCCAGATTCACCGCGATCAGATCGCGGTTCGGGTTGATCCCGTCCGCGGTGTCGCGCTTGAAGCGCTGGTTGTTGTCCACCTCCACAGAGGGGATCACAACGATCGCGCCGATCTTCTCAAGGACCTCTTCGCCGTACGCGCCCGTCAGATCCTTCGAGAAGACGAGCGCGCCCTCGATGCCGGCGGGCTCGTTGCCGTGCTTGCCGCCCGTGATCAGGACGATATCGCGCTTCCCTTCGTGCCGGGCGCGCAGGCAGGCGGCGGCCTCGTCAAAGCTCATGCCGCCGATATCGTCGAGCGTGAAGACCAGCACCGGCGTACGGTTGCCCATCGCGCTTTCCGCGAACGGATAGTAGAGGTAAAGATACTCGCAGTCTGCCGCCAGCGCGTCGACGTAATCGCAGAGCTGGGTGTTGTTCATGAAGTTCCGCACGCTCCCGTCAAGCGAGAAGGTGGGCGTGTCGAAGCCCTCGTAGCCGATGAGATCGTCGGTGCCGAACAGCGCCGCCACCTCGTCCGTGAGGTTGGAGAAGACGTTCTCCGACCAGGAGTTTTCCACGTACGGCTCAAGCGGAAGGTCGTATTCCTGCGCCGCCGTCTTGCCGCTGACGTAGAAATACTTGATCCGGTAGTCGGAGGATCCGTTGCCGTAATACACCTTGCAGCCGTAGAGACCGGGGGCGAGGGACGCTTCGATGTAGTTCTTCCCGCCTTCGGTGCCGGCCGTCAGATCCTCGATCTTCTCGCCGCCGCTGTAGACGCCCCGCCGGAGCACGGCGTTCGGCTGAACGCCGGTACCGCGGTGGTTATAGTAGTAGATGCGCACGGTAACGACGTCGTAGCGTTCCCCGTAGAGCATGGTATAGGTACAGACGCCGCCGTCCTCGCTCTCGGAGAGGACCTCGTCGTCGACCGGCGTGTAGAGGACTTCCGCCCCCGCCGCCTTTTCGGCGACGGTCAGGTACGTTTGATTGGCGACCGGCTCGCCCGCGATCTGAAAGACAAGCGACCCGCTCAGACTGCCGGCGGAAACGGTCGTGGTCGCCGGAACGCGGAGGATCCCGCCGCCGACGATCGAGGAGGCGTTCAGCGTTCCGCCGACAGAGAGAAGCCCGCCGTCCGAGAGATCGACCGCGCAGACGTCCTCGCAGTAGGAGGCGCTGCCGCTTTTGAGCGTGACGGTGCCGACGGCGCCGCCGAGGGACACCTTGCCGCCCACGTCCGCGCCGTCCAGCAGCACGACCGCCGCGCCGACGGTCCCGGTATTGTTCCCGAGGAGACTGTACGGCTCGGAGGCGGAATAGTAACCGATCTTGCCGCCGCGGGCGATCGTCGTCGCGGTCCCCGTCACGGAGCCGCTGCGCGACGCCGCCGTGAAGTTCACCCGGACCTCGCCGCCGGTGATCTCGGCGGTGGAGTTTCCGTCCACGCTGCCGCTGTAGCCCGCCGCGTAGACGTTGCCGGGGAAGTAGGCGTTATCCGCCACAACGACCCGGACGTTCCCCTTGACGGTACCCGCAAGGGAGCCGGCAGAGAGGACGTTCGAGGCGTCGGAGGGCCGGACAAAGCGGACGTTCTCCCGGGCGCGTACGACGGAGCCCCCGCTCCCCAGGGTAACGTTGGCTTTGTCCTTGGTGCCGTAGCAGCCCGCGTAAACGTGCCGGTAAAGCAGCGCGTCCCCGTAGAGGTCGATGTCGATGCTGCCGTTGAACACGATATTGGAGTAGTACGCGGCGCCGAAGACGTTATTCAGTACCTTCGCCGTCCCGTGGACGTCGATCTCGATATCGCCGGTCAGCGCTCCGGAGCTGCCGGACACGCCGTACACGCCGCCGCAGAGGTCGTTTGTCTCGCCGCCGCTGAAATCGAGGTGCGTGTTTCCGGTCTGCGTGCCGTTGCGGCTGCCGCCGCACAGAAGCTCGACGATCTTGCCGCCCGTCACGGTGACGCGGCTTTCGCCGTTGAACGCGCCGAGATAGCTGCCGCCGTACACGTTCTGCCACGTGCCGCTCGCCACGGAAACGGAGGCCTGATACCCCGTGCCGCTGTTCGCGGCGGAAAAACCGCCGAACAGGGCGGGGTATTTGCCGGTGCTCGCATTGGCGACGGTGGTCACGCCCTCCCCTACGATCAGGGGATTTCCGCGGCCGTAGATGTTGCCGTAGCTGCCCGTCGCGGTCATTTTGACCGTGATATTCTCAAAGGTAAGCTGCGCGTAGAGGTTCAGCGTCCGCCCGAGGCCGAAATAGGCGCCGGCGGTCTCGGCGTAGTCCGCGTTCTCCCAGACGGACGTGACCGTGACCTTCTTCGCGGGCATATTCACGGCGCTCCCCGTCGGATGATCGAGCGGCCCGCGCACGACGATCGTACCGCCCGAGGCGGGCAGGTCCGCCGCCGCCGCCGCGAGCGTGGCGTAACTATCCCCTTCCCCGCCGATAAAGACGACCGCCTCGTCCGCCTGCGCGGCAAGCAAAAACAACGGAAGGCTGAGAATCGCCGCCGTTAAAAGGAGAAGCCAGACTTTTTTCATAAAGATCCCCCCCGTTTTTACCGATTTTGTTGTATACTAATACAAAATTATTATACCTGCCAAGAAAAGAAAAAGCAAGAAAAACCCATCCGGCGGCGGAAAAAGCCAAGATATGCAAAGAAAAAAGGAAAAACCCGCGTTTTCCGGGAGGAAAACGCGGGGATCGCCGCACGCGGCGGCCGTATTACGCAAAAAACCGGTGATTGCCGATCGTGAACTTGTAGAGGCGGGTCGTCTCGATCCACTCCGCCGTGACGTAGCGCGGCGAGTAGAAAAAGAGGATATCGGGGTCGATCGAATAGCCCTCCAGGCAGATCTTGGCGGCGATCACGGCCAGCTCGGTCGGCTCCTCATAGATCACGGGGGTGTAGGCCGGGCTGAACTGGACGCCGAAGCGGTTGTCAAAGATGACCTCCTTGATCGTGTTCGGCGCCGAAAGATCGCGCACGCGGTTGAGAACGACGTTCCCGACGGCGATCATGCCGTCAAACGGCTCGCCGATCCCCGCTTCCGCGTAAATGATGTGCGAGAGCCAGTAAAGCGACTCCTCGTCGTAGACCTCCTCGCCGGAGGCGGCGGGGCGGTACTCCCGCACGAGCGTGAGCGTCAGCTCTTTTTCGTTAAAAACGGGCTGCAGACCGTACGCGGGGCAAAGAAGCCGCGCGGGAACGTACAAAACGCCGTCCCGCTCCTCCGCCGGGAGCCCCTGCGCGTAAAAATACCGGTCGCCGGAGGAAAGGAACGCGTGCCCGGGATATACGGAAACGGAAAGCTCCTCCCCGGACGCCACCAAGGCGGGCAGGCCCTCCGAGCCGCCCTCCGTCAGCTCGGGCGTGCCGTTCGCGGCGGCAAACGCCGCAAACGGAAGATAGACGGCTCCGTTTTCGATCCTGCCGTAATAAGGCTGTAAAACGTCCCCGCCGTAAACGGGGATCAGGTTGACGGGCTTTGCAAAAACGGCGGTCGCGCACAAGAGAGTCACCGCCGCCAAAGTCAGCAGCAGCAAAAGCGCCCGCCGGATGAGCCCGGTCGTGCCGTGGATCATATCGTCTCCTTTCGGATGTTCAGTATGAGATGATTTCGCCGTTTTCGTTTTTTTATGCAAAACGGCGCAAAAAAACCACCGGGGGTGACCCGGCAGATCCGGATCGGTCGAAAAACCGCGTTTTTCCCCCACACGGGCTTGCTATTCTATCGGTAAGTTATGAACTGAAAAGAGTTTTTTTGTGAACTTTTTGTGAACATACAAAAAATATCGCCATTTTTGGTTATTTTTACCCGTTTTTTTGCGCCGGATCGGCGCCCTTCCCCGCCGCCGGAGAGCCAAACCCGCCCCGCCTCCGCAAACAGTTTCCTTCCTTTATATTATATATGTATTTCCCCCGGAAAAGATGAACGGAAAAAGGAAAGAGACCTTCCTTTTCTGAAGAAAAGGAAGCGAAAAGACTTTCCAAAAAAAGAACGGGGAGCAAACGCGCCTCGCTCTTCCCTGCTGATCCCGCTTCGTCCCCGTCAGACAGGCGGCTGACGGGAACGGGGGAACTCCTTCCGTCTCGCTCCGCGAGCCACCGGCCCGGCGGGGTCCCCGGAAAGGTCCAACGGACCTTTTGGGGCACGGGTCATCAAGAGGGAGGCAAAAGCTCGCGCCGTTCTTCCCTTTTGTACCCTTCAACCCGCCGCGTCGCGGCGAATATCATCCGCGCAAACGGATATCGTTGCCGTCCGGCAACGCGCGGCTCTGTTCCACGTGGAACAATTCCCCTCCCCCCTTCTCTTCTGTCTCTTTCATCTGCTCCCGATGGGAGCAACTTCACGCCGCGAAGCGGCTCTTCCCTTTGCCGGAGGCAAAACTGCACTTGCGCCGCAGGCGCAAACTTAACTGCCGTCCGGCTTCCGCCGGTCGGCGTTGTTCCACGTGGAACATTTTCCCTCTCTCTTTTCCCTTTTCCCGTTGACTTTTCCCGCGCCGCGGCGTATAATAAGGACAAAGAAAGCGAAAGGGGTCCGTTATGGCCAAGATCCTGGCATTCGCCAATCAGAAAGGCGGCGTCGGCAAGACGACCAGCGCCGTCAATATCGCCGCGTCTCTCGGCGTCCTCGGCAAAAAGGTCCTTCTCTGCGACCTTGACCCGCAAGGAAACTCCTCCAGCGGCTTCGGCATCAACAAGAGGGGCGTCCATACCACCACCTACGAGGTCCTGATCGGCAGCGCCTCCGCGGAAGCGGCGGTGGTGCCCACCGTTTTTGAAAACTGCTGGGTCATCCCGTCGAATATCAACCTCGCCGGCGCGGAGTTCGATCTGTTTGAGATGGACCGGCGCGAATACCGCCTGAAAGAAGCGCTTTCCCCGATCCTTTCCGGCTTTGACTACGTGATCGTGGACTGCCCGCCCTCCCTCGGGATGCTGACGCTCAACGGTCTGACGGCGGCGGACGGCGTTGTGATCCCCATGCAGTGCGAGTTTTACGCGCTCGAGGGGCTCGGGATGCTGATGAACACCGTCTCGAAGATCAAAACGCACTTCAATCCGGAGTTAGAGGTAACGGGGATCCTCCTGACGATGTATAACGGGCGGCTCGTCCTCTCGATGCAGTGCGTTTCGGAGCTGAAAAAATACTACGCGGACAAGCTCTTTTCCGCGACGATCTCCCGCAACGTCAAGCTCTCGGAGGCGCCGGGCTTCGGCGTTCCGGTCTGGTATCACGATAAAAACTGCAAAGGCAGTCAGGAATACATGGCTGCCGCCAAAGAGCTGACCGAACGGATCTGAACGTCCGGATCCGGCGATTTTTGTAAAAGAAAGGCGGAAAAACAGGATGCCGATCAAAAAAACGGGCCTCGGACGGGGCCTTGACACGATTTTCGACAGCAACAGCGCCGGAGCCGCGTCTTCCTATATGACCGTCCGGCTCTCGCGGCTGGAACCGCGCGCCGATCAGCCGAGAAAAACCTTTGACGAAGAAGGTCTGCGCGCGCTCGCCGACTCGCTTGCCGCGCACGGCGTGCTGCAGCCGCTTCTCGTTAAGGAATCCGGGAACGGGTTTTTCCGGATCGTGGCGGGGGAACGCCGGTTCCGCGCGGCGAAGATCGCGGGGCTCTCCGAGGTCCCGGTGATCGTGATCTCGCCGGACGAAGCGACCACGGCGCAGCTTGCGCTGGTGGAAAACGTCCAGCGCGAGGATCTCAACCCGGTCGAGGAGGCGCTCGCCTACCGCGAGCTCGCCGAAGTGTGGGAGCTGACGCAGGAGGAGATCGCCGCAAAAATAGGAAAGAGCCGCAGCGCGGTCGCCAATATGATGCGGCTGACCGAGCTGCCGGAAAAAACGCTCGCTTTGCTGCGGGACGGCGCGCTCTCCGTCGGACACGCGAAAGCGCTGCTCGGACTTGCCGACCGGAAGGCGATCGACGGTCTCGCCGATCAGGCCGCCAAAGAGGGATGGTCGGTCCGCGAGACGGAAACGGCGGTCAAACGGGCAAACACGCCGAAAAAAGCCCCCGCGCCGGCGTCCCGCGAAAGGGAAGTGTACGCGCGGGCGTTAGAGGACCGCGCCCGGGAGGCGCTCGGCCGCCGCGTGAAGATCGCCGGCGGCAGGGAAAAGGCGCTGAAGATCTATTACGAGGACAACGAAGACCTCGAGGAGCTGCTCGCCGCGCTCAACGGCGGGAAAAAGATCTCGCTCTGACCGGTCTAAATTGACTTATATTTCCAGAATTACCAATATTTACATTTTTCGACCCGCCCGGACAGAGGGAAGGGAAGAAGAACCGAGGAGAAAACGATGATTGACATTAAGTTTTTGAAGGAAAATCCCGAGGCGGTCAAGGAGAATATCAGAAAGAAGTTCCAGGACCGCAAGCTGCCGATGGTGGACGAGGTGATCGCGCTGGACGCCGAGCGCCGCGCCGCAGAAACGAGAGCAAACGAGCTGCGCTCGCTGAAAAACAAAGCCTCGAAGGAGATCGGCGCCTTCATGGCGAAGGGTCAGCGCGAGGAGGCGGAAGCGGCGAAAAAGCGCGTGCAGGACGCAACGAGAGACCTCGCGGAGCTGGAAAAACGCGAAGACGAGCTCGCCGCCGCGATCCGCGAGCGGATGCTCGTGATCCCGAACATCATCGACCCGAGCGTGCCGGTCGGCCGCGACGACAGCGAAAACGTGGAGCGCGAGCGCTTCGGCGAGCCGAAGGTGCCGGATTTTGAGATCCCCTATCACACCGAGATCATGGAACGCTTCGACGGGATCGATCTCGACGCCGCGCACAGCGTGGCGGGCAACGGGTTTTACTACCTGATGGGCGATATCGCGCGGCTCCACAGCTCGATCCTCTCCTATGCGCGCGATTTCATGATCGGCCGCGGCTTTACCTACTGCGTGCCGCCCTTCATGATCCGCTCGGACATCGTCACGGGCGTGATGAGCTTCGACGAGATGAGCGCGATGATGTATAAGATCGAGGGGGAGGACCTCTACCTGATCGGCACGAGCGAGCACTCGATGATCGGCAAGTTCATCGACACGATCCTCGACGAAAAGAAGCTCCCCTACGCCCTGACGAGCTACAGCCCCTGCTTCCGCAAGGAAAAAGGCGCGCACGGTATCGAGGAGCGCGGGGTCTACCGCATCCATCAGTTTGAAAAGCAGGAAATGATCGTCGTCTGCCGGCCGGAGGAGTCTCCCGTATGGTTCGACCGCCTCTGGCAGAACACCGTGGACTTCTTCCGCACGCTCGACATCCCGGTCCGCACGCTGGAGTGCTGCTCGGGAGACCTCGCCGACCTGAAGGTAAAAAGCCTCGACGTGGAGGCGTGGTCGCCGCGGCAGAAGAAATATTTTGAGGTGGGCAGCTGCTCCAACCTCGGCGACGCGCAGGCGCGCCGCCTGAAGATCCGCGTGGCAGGGGAAAACGGCAAGTATTTCGCCCACACCCTCAACAACACCGTCGTGGCGCCGCCGCGGATGCTGATCGCGTTCCTCGAAAACAACCTGAACGCCGACGGCTCGGTGAATATCCCCGCCGCTCTCGCCCCGTACATGGGCGGCATCCGGAAGATCGAGCCGAAACACTGACCGCGCGAACGCGGCAGGGAAGAAGCAAGCCGCGCGCGCGGCGGGAGGGAAGCGTTGAGTCTTTGGGAAATGATCCTTGACTACTACCGGGACCTGTCCTTTACCTATCTGGACATCTCCGATCCGGCCGGCCTGGTTTATCTGATGCTGGCGGTCTATCTCGGGATCCTTATCGCGCTGGTCGCCTCGTTTTTCTACAAACAGACGACCGGGCGGGTGATCTGGGGCCTGCTCGGGCGCGAGGCGCTCTCCCCGGAGACCGCGATCACGGCAAAGGAGGGCGGTTTTTCCGGCGCGCGGTATCTGCGCGCGCTGCGCCCCCGCTCCATGCTCCGCAAAACCGTCTCCGTCCTGCCCCCCGAGGGGGAGGAGGAGCCGGCGGCCTCCGACCGGGGGATCCTCTCCTGGCTCGGCCGCGCCCGCTTCTATCTTCCGATCGAAAAGCGCGAGCCCTCGGAGCGGCGCTTTGCCCGCCGGGGCAACGGCGTGCCGGCGCTGCTCTTCGCGATCCTCCTCTCGACCGCCGCGCTGGTGCTGACCTATTTTCTGCTCTCGCCCTTTTTGCGCATGACCGATAATGCGCTTACGTCCCTTTTCGGAGGTTCGCTATGAACGACGGCATTTTTTACGAAACCTCGGACCCGTTCGACGGGGGGCCGCGCGGCTTTCACCGTCTCCGCCGGAAACGGCGCAGACCCTTTCTCGCCGCGGCGCTCGCCGCGCTCGCCCTCGTTCTCGCCGTCGTGCTGGCGCTGCTTTTCTGCGGCCTGCGCTACAAAAAAGCAACCTTTGACGACGGGAGCTGGGTCAAGTTTATCGGATTCATCCGCTCGGGGGAGCCGGTCTCCGGCCGCTTCACCTTTTCAAACGGCCTGACGGGGACCCTCAAACGCAGCACCGGCAAGCTCACCTACTCCAACGGCGACGTTTACTACGGAAAGCTGCAAAACTTCCGTAAAAACGGCGTCGGCTCCTTCAGTTTTTCCTCCGGCAACGTATACAGCGGGATCTTCGTCAACGACGTGATGGAAGGGCAGGGGACGCTCGCCTACGCAAACGGAGACAAGTACGAAGGGGGCTTCGCCGGCGGTCTCTTCTCCGGCTCCGGCGTTTACACCTGGAAAAACGGCGACCGGTACGAAGGCTCCTTCCGGGAAGGGAAGAAGGACGGGCGCGGCAAGCTCGTCTTCGCAAACGGCGCCTCCTACGAGGGGGACTACGTCCTTGACCGCAAGGAGGGCGCGGGCGTTTTCGTCTACGCAAACGGCGACCGGTACGAAGGCTCGTTCCTCAACGATATGCGCGACGGCACCGGCTCCTACGTCTGGGCAAACGGGGAGACCTATACCGGCGACTTCAGGGAAAACGCCATCACCGGCCACGGCACCTACACCTGGCCGAGCGGCCGCGTCTTCACCGGAGAGTTTCTCGACGGGGCGATCGTCCGCTCCGGCAGCTGATCTTTTTTCCGGATTTTCATCCGTTTTTCACAAAACGGTGATAGCATAGACTCGCAAAAACAGAAAGGACGCCCTCCGGGGCGGGGTTTTCTTATGGTCAAGATCGAGCATCTGGTCAAGCGCTACGGCTCCAACTTTGCGCTGGACGACGTCAGCTTTACCGTCGAAAAGGGGGAGGTCGTCGGGTTTCTCGGCCCGAACGGGGCGGGGAAGTCCACGACGATGAACATCCTCACCGGCTTCCTCTCCTCCGATTCCGGCACCGCCGAGATCAACGGCATCGACATCCTCGAGCATCCGCTGGAGGCGAAGAAGATGGTCGGGTATCTGCCCGAGCAGCCGCCGCTCTACCTCGATATGACGGTGGAGGAATACCTCAACTTCGTCTACGATCTCAAAAAATGCACCTATAACCGCAAAAAACACTTAAAAGAGGTGTGCGACGTCGTCCGCATCTCCGACGTGTGGTCCCGGGTGATCAAAAACCTCTCGAAGGGCTACCGCCAGCGGGTGGGCATCGCGCAGGCGCTGATCGGCAATCCGGAGGTCATCATCTTCGACGAGCCGACCGTCGGCGTCGACCCGAAGCAGGTCATCGAGATCCGCAATCTGATCCGCAACCTCGGGCGCGAGCACACCGTGATCGTCTCCACGCACATCCTCTCCGAGGTGCAGGCGACCTGCTCGCGCATCGTGATCATCAACCGCGGCAAGATCGTCGCCAACGAAAAGACCGAGGAGATCACCCGCACGCTGGAGGATAACCGCCGCTTCAAGGTGAAGATCGCCGGTCCGCAGAGCGAGGTGCTCGATACGATCCGGCAAAAGCCCGGCATGACCTACGTCGAGCTGCTCCCGGAGCGGGAGGGCGACGCTTACGCCTTCCTCTGCGAGAGCGCGCCGAATACCGATATGCGCAAAAGTCTCTTTTACACCTGCGCCGAGCGCGGCTGGCCGATCCTCGGCCTCGAACCGATCGGGATGAGTCTCGAGGACGTTTTCATCAAACTGATCGACAAAAAAGCCGAAACGGCGAAAAAGAAAGCAAGATAAGGAGGATCCGGGATGCAAGCCATTTACAAGCGCGAGCTGCGCGCCTATTTCACCACCCCGATCGGCTACGTGACCGCGGCGATCTTCCTTGCCGTTTCCGGGTTTTTCTTCTCGCTGACGACCCTGCAGTCCCAGACGACCGACGTTTCCTCCTACTTCACCTATTCGCTCTTCGTTCTCGTGATCGTCTCGGCGCTGCTCACGATGCGGCTGTTCGCGGAGGAGAAAAAACTGCGCACCGAGCAGCTCCTGCTCACCGCGCCGATCTCCATTACCTCGATGGTCGCCGCCAAGTTCTTCGCGGCGGAAACGGTCTTCTTCGGGATGCTCGTTCTTTCCACCTTCAATCTGATCCCGCTTTACCTTTTCGCCGCGCCCTACACCGCACAGATCGTCGGCAACTATATCGCCCTCTTCCTCGTCGGCAGCGCCTTTATCGCGATCGGGGTCTTCATGTCCTCCCTGACCGAAAATCAGCTGGCCGCCGCCGTCGCCACCATCGGGGCGCTCCTCTTTCTTCTCATCATGGGCTTTGCCAACCAGTATATCGACCTCTACGTTTTCCGGTATCTGATCAACTGGCTTTCCGTCTATTCCCGCTACCAGAACTTCACCTACGGCATCTTCGACTATAACGCGCTGCTCTACTACGTTTCCGTCTGTTTCGTTTTCCTGTACCTGACCGTGCGGGTCTACGAGCGCAGACGCTGGGCGTAAGGAAAGGGGGATCTGACCGTGAAAAACACCGTTCGCCGCGGCCGCAGACTGACGCACGGCACCGTCGCCGCCGTCCTCAGCGTGCTCCTCGTCGCCTGCGTCCTCTTTATCAACGTGATCTTCACCTCCCTTGCGGGCAAGTATAACATCTATACCGATATGACCGACGAGCTGGTCTTCACCCTCTCCGACGCGTTCAAGACCGCCCTTTCGGACGTCGCCTCGCCCGTGCGGATCCTCTTCTGCCACGAGCCGGACTATCTCAAGTCGAACACCCTCACCAACTACGTCTACGAGACCGCCCTGCAGATCGCCGAGGCGTTCGAGTGGGCGAGCGTGGACGCGATCAACGCGAACCGCGAGCCGACCCTCTTCTCGAAATACGCGCTGACCAGCGCGTCCTCCGGGATCTCCACCTCCTCGGTCATCATCGAGTCGGGAGACGAGTTCCGCATCCTCTCCGCCAACGCCTTCTACTACGCAAACTCGGACGGGACGATCTGGGCGTTCAACGGCGAGGAAAAGTTCGCCGCCGCGATCCTCTCGGTCACCGCCTCCGACCTGCCGGTCGCCTACTTCACCCAGAACCACGGGGAGAAAAAGAGCGAGGCGCTGGAGGAGCTGGTGCGCAGCGCGGGTTACGAAGTCCGCTATATCGACCTCTCCAAGGAGCAGCCGGACTCCGACGCGCGGCTGATCGTCATCAACGATCCGAAGTACGATTTCAGCGCGAAGGATCCGGAGAAGGGAAGCGCCTCCGAGCTCGAGACGGTCGACCGCTTCCTTGCCTCAGACTACGGCTCGCTGATGGTCTTTCTCGATCCGCTCTCGGTCGGCGGACTCTCCAATCTGCGCGAATACCTCTATCAGTGGGGCGTCGTCGTGGAAGACTCCGTCGTGCGCGACAAGCAGAACGCCGTTTCCACAGACGGGTACTCCGTCGTCGGCGTCTATAACACCGAAAACGTCCTCGGCTCCTCCCTCGTCGCGGAGATCGCCGGCACCGATTCGCCGCCGAAGACCATCTTTGAATATGCCGCGCCCATCACCTTCTCCGATCTCTATTCGCCGGAGCTCTCCTCCGACTCGGAGACCCCCGTCCCCACCGGCGCGTATTCCTATTACGGCAGCAACGCTTCCCGCGACATTTCCGCCGTCATCCGCTCGAGCGAGGACGCGCTCGCCATGCGGGACGGCCAGCCCGTCGACGGAAACGGCTCCTACAATCTGATGGTCGTCTCCCGCGAAACGCGCGTCATCAACAACGAGGCGTTCTCCTCCTACGTTCTCTGCTCCGCCACCGCGGACTTTACAAACGACGAATATATCCAGTCGAACGTCTACGCGAACAAGGACATCCTCTACGCCGCCTTCAAGCAGATGGGGCGCGACTTCATCCCGGCGGATCTCGACCTGAAGGTCCTGCCGAGCTATGACACCATCGAGGATATGACCACCGCGCAGGCCAACCGCTGGACGGCCGCCCTGATCCTCGTGCTGCCGCTCGCCGTGCTCGCCGTCGGCACCGTCGTCGTTCTGAGGAGAAAGTTCAAATGATCGGCGCACAGAAAAAAATGATCCTCGCCGT
>JAFSSQ010000063.1 GCA_017450965.1 Clostridia bacterium | reverse complement strand
CGGCCGCCACGCTGATGGTCGTCCGGCAGTACAAGGCGGAAGGACCGCTGACGCGGATACTCCTCCCCGTCGTGGCGCTCGACGACGCGGTGGGGCTGATCCTGTTCGCCGTTTCCTACGGGATCGCCGAGTCGCTGACCTCCGGCGAGATCAACCTCACGGGGATGCTCTGGGAGCCGCTGGCGGAGATCGTGCTCTCCCTTTTGCTCGGCGCCGCCGCGGGGCTGCTTTTCTCCCTCGCCGAACAGTTCTTCCACTCCAACTCCAAGCGGCTCGCCATCTCCATCACCTTCGTTTTTCTCACCGTCGCGCTCTCGATGCTGCGCCTCGATCTCGGCGGCTTCCGGATCTCCTTCTCTCCCCTGCTCGCCTGCATGATGCTCGGCACGGTATTTTGCAACGTCTGCGATTTTTCCGAGGAGCTGATGGAACGCTGCGACAAGTGGACCGCTCCCCTCTTCGTCCTTTTCTTCGTGATCAGCGGCGCGGAGCTGGAGCTTGACGTGATCGCGCAGCTCTCCGTCGTGGCGGTCGGGATCGTTTACCTCGCCGCCCGCTCGCTCGGCAAATACTTCGGCGCCCGCGTCTCCTGCTCCTTCACCGGCTGCTCCGAAACGGTGAAAAAATACCTCGGCGTCACGCTGCTGCCGCAGGCGGGCGTCGCCCTCGGGATGACGATCACGGCGCAGAACCTGCCCGGCTGCGGGGCGCTCATCCGCAACATCGTGCTCTTCTCCGTCCTCGTCTACGAGATCGTCGGTCCCGCGCTGACCAAGCTCGCGCTCAAAAAGGCGGGCGAGATCAGCCCGAAACCCGACTCGGTCCGCAACAAGGCGAAAACGGAAATACGGCCGAATCAGGCGTGAAAAAGAAACGGCTTGCCGCGGCAAGCCGTTTCTTTTTCGTTTTTTTCGCGTTTCCTCTGTACTTCTCGAAAAAAAGAGTGTAAAATAGAGGAGAAAAAACACGGCGTAAGCCGCGGAGGACGATATGCACGCATTGCTTCAGTACCCGTTTGACCCGCAGGCGATCTTTGACCGGCGCCGCGCGATCCGGCGCGAGCTGCTCGCCGACGGAACGAAACGTCTCAAAAAGAAAATCGCGGTGCTGGGCGGCTCCACCACGCACGACGTCGTCTCGATTTTGGAGCTGTTTCTGCTCGACTTCGGCATCGAGCCGACCTTCTACGAATCGGAGTTCGGTCTTTACTACGAGGACGCGATGTTCTCCGAGGAGCTGCGGACTTTTGCGCCCGATCTGATCTTCATCCATACCTCCCGCCGCAACCTGACCGCGCTCCCCGCCGCCGGGGACGGAGAGGAGAGCGTTGCCGCTCTGCTCGACGGGCAGTACGCGCGCTTTGAGACGATGTGGGAGCATCTGCGCGAGGTCTACCGCTGCCCGATCATCCAGAACAACTTTGAAAAGCCCTTTTTCCGGCTGCTCGGCAACCGCGACGCGTGGGACTGCCGGGGACAGGTGCGCTTTATCGCCCGGCTCAACGAACGCTTTGCCGCCTACGCCGCCTCGCACGAGGATTTTTACCTCAACGACATCGACTACCTCAGCGCCGACTGGGGACTTGCCCGCTGGAGCGACCCCCTCTACTGGCACATGTATAAATACTGCCTCTCGCTCGACGCGATCCCGGCGTTTGCCTACAACGTGGCGTGCATCGTCAAGTCCGTCTACGGCAAGAACAAAAAGGCGCTGGTCCTCGACCTCGACAACACGCTGTGGGGCGGGGTCGTGGGGGACGACGGCGTGGACGGGATCGAGATCGGGCACGAAACTTCGATGGGGCAGGTATACAGCGAATTCCAGCGCTATCTCAAAGACCTCTCCTCCTACGGGATCCTACTGAACGTCAACTCCAAAAACGACGAGGAAAACGCCCTCGCGGGCCTGCGGCATCCCGAGGGGACGCTGCGGCCGGAGGACTTCATCTCGATCAAGGCGAACTGGCAGCCGAAGGATCTGAACTTCACCGAGATCGCGGAGGAGCTGAACATCCTCCCGGACAGTATGGTGTTCGTGGACGACAACCCCGCCGAGCGCGCGATCGTGACGGCGCAGGTGCCGGGCGTTTCCGCGCCGGTGATGGACGCGCCGGAGCGGTATATCACCGCGATCGACCGGCAGGGATATTTTGAGGCGACCGCCCTCTCCCGCGACGATCTCAAGCGCGGCGAGATGTACCACGCCAACGCCGAGCGCACCCGTCTGCAGCGCAGCTTTGCCGATTACCGGGACTACCTGCTTTCTCTCGAGATGCACGCGGAGATCCGCCCCTTTGAGCCGGTCTACCTCCCCCGCATCGCGCAGCTGACGAACAAATCCAACCAGTTCAACCTGACGACGAAACGGATGACCGAGTCGGAAATGCAGGCGGTGGCAAACGACCCCGGCTGCGTGACCCTCTACGGCAAGCTCTCCGACAAATTCGGGGACAACGGCGTGATCTCGGTCGTTTACGGCCGCAAAAACGGGGAAACGCTGGAGATCGAGCTGTGGCTGATGAGCTGCCGGGTGCTGAAGCGGAACATGGAGCACGCGATGCTCGACGCGCTGGTCCGCGGCGCGAAGGAAAAGGGCGTTTCCCGCCTGCGGGGGTACTACTTCAAAACCGCCAAAAACGGGATGGTCAAGGATTTTTACCGCGACTTCGGCTTTACCCTCGTGAAGACGGACGGCGAGGACACCGTCTGGGAACTGCCGCTCGACGGCTACGAAGAGAAAAACACGGTGATCCGCGTCAACTGAACGAAAAGCCGGAAGGACGGCCGTCCTTCCGGTTTTTTATGTCTGTCACGCCGAGGGCGTTTTTCTATCCTCTTCCCGCCAGGTCGATCCCCGCCTTGCGCGCCTGCGGGATCTGGAGGGAGCGGGGGACCGCGTAGATCTTTCCGTCTTTTTCAAAGCGGGCACCCGTCTGCTTGAAGGTGAAGGCGACGCCCGCGGCAGCGCATTGACGCATGGTGGAAAGGATCCAGTCGTAAGAGCAGAGGCGGGCGTCCGGCCCGGACTCGCCGCCGCAGATGACCCCGGCGATGCCGCCGCCCGCCAGGTAGGGGGCGATTTTGATCTCCTCCAGCATCGGCTCGTGGATCACGGTGCGGCGCCGGATCGGCAGGGAGAGAAAGACCGGCAGGCGGAAATCCGCCGTCGCCTGGTTTTCGCAGGTGGTGCAGACCGTAACGTTCGGATACCCCTCGCCCCAGTCCGCGGGAAGGCCGACAAAAAAGCGGTCGATCCGCTTGGTTACGATCGTAAAGCGGAGATCGGAGCGCTCGCGGATCATCCGCCACGCCTCCGGCCGCCAGCCGTCCGCCTCCTCGATCCAGAAATCGGAGGTCATGCAGACGTAGACCGTTCCCTCCTCCGCGAGCTTGTAGCTTCCGTCCCGCTTTTTCCGGACGGGAAGGTCAAAGGAAGCGGTCTTTTCGATCACCGTACTGTCCCGCCCGACCGCGGCGTCCCGGCGGTACATATAACAGCGCAGACAGCCGGGGCTGATCCTGCGGCATCCGTGCCAGGGGTTCCAGATCGTCATCGCCGCGCCTCCCTTGACTTTTTTTGACAGGATCATTATACTATAAGAAGTCCGGGGCGTCAATCTCTTTCCCGGATCAAAAAAGAAAAACGCGGGCGCGCGGCGCGCAAAAGAGCTTGCCGCGCGGACCGCGCCGCTGTGCGGAGACGTGAAATGAAACAGACAAAAAAACTGCCCGCGCTCTTTCTCACCTTTCTCCGGATCGGCGCCTTCACCTTCGGCGGCGGATACGCGATGATCCCCCTGATCCAGCGGGAGATCACCGAAAAGCGGAAATGGCTCCGGGAAGAGGATCTGCTCGACATCATCGCGATCGCGGAATCCACCCCGGGCCCGATCGCGATCAACACCGCGACCTTCGTCGGATACCGGATCTGCGGCTTTACGGGGGCGCTGTGCGCCACGCTCGGCGTGGTGCTTCCCTCTTTTCTGATCCTTCTGGCGGTCTCCGCCCTTCTGCGGATCTTCGCGGAGGTGCGGCCGCTCGTCTACGCCTTTTCCGGGATCCGCGCCGGCGTGCTCGCGCTGATCGTCCGGGCGCTGTGGTCGATGTATAAACAATGCCCGAAAGGCGCGCTCGCCTATTTCCTCATGGGCGCGTCCTTTCTCTGCGCGGGCGTTTTCTCCTTCCCCGTCCTGCCGGTGCTGATCGGCTGCGCTCTCTTCGGGCTGGTCTTCACGCTCGTGAAGGAAAGGAGGGAAAAACGGTGATCTTTCTCCGTCTCTTTCTCGCCTTTCTGAAGGTAGGCGCCTTCACCTTCGGCGGCGGGTACGCGATGCTCCCGCTGATCCGGGAGGAGGTGCTGGCGCACGGATGGCTCTCCGAAGAACAGCTGATCGACTTCATCGCCGTCAGCGAGAGCACGCCGGGTCCCTTTGCCGTGAACGTCGCCACCTACGTCGGATCGGATGTCGGCGGGATCTTCGGGGCGCTCTGCTCCACGCTCGGCGTGATCCTGCCCTCCTTTGTCATCATCCTGATCGTGGCAAAATGCTATCTCCGGTTCCGTCAAAGCCGCGCCGTGTCCGGCTGTATGGCGGGGCTGCGTCCCGCCGTGGTCGGGCTGATCGCGGCGGCGGCGCTCTCGGTCGCGGCGGCGGTCTTCTTCCCCGCCGGGCTCTCCTTCTCCGTTCTGACGGACGTATCCTTCTACGTCTCCCTCGGGATCTTTCTTCTTTCCCTTCTCCTTGTTTTCAAAAAGGTCCATCCGATCCTTGTGATCTGCCTCTCGGCGGCGATCGGACTTTTGACGGGGTATCTCCTCTGACGGATCACACCATCGTCGGCAGCGTGAAGAAAAAGCGCCGCAAACGGAGATAGATCCCCAGCTCCTGCTCCAGCGGCAGCGGGTTTTTCCCTTTTCCGCACTCCAGAGTGAAGGCGGGGCGGTCGAACTCCCGGATGAACCAGTCGCTGAGCCCGCCGTAAGCGGCGGTGCCGGACGGAGCGGAAAGGCGGTAGCCCGTCAGCCGGACGATGTCCTCCGCCGTCTTCCGCGCGCCCGCGGGCGCGTAGCCGAGGGTGGAATAGTAGACCTCCTCCCCCTGCGTATGGAGTGAGACGACCGCGCGGAAGCCGACCGACCGGATCAGGGCGCAAAGCGCCGCCGTCTCCGGCTCGGACTCGGGATAGGAGCCGCTGTATTTGGTCGGCGCGCCCCCAAAGATGCCGTTTTCCGCCTCGATCTTCCGGTACTCAGCAAAGCCGGCGGCGTAATTGTGGTTGAGATCCACGCCGCGGGCGTTGGCCTGCCAATGGGAAAAATCCTCGCTCCCGCCGTTCATCCCGATCAGCCGTTCGCCGAGCGGATGATCCGCCGGCAGCCCGTCGATCGCGAGGGCGGCGCCGTCGATATTGAGCAGCGGGACCACGGTCAGGCGTTTTTGCGAAAGTAAAAAGCCGGTATCCAGACCGTAGATCCGGCGCCCCGTCCGGATCGCGTCGGACAGTTCGGTGAGAAACCGCAGCAAGGCGAGCCCCGTGATCCACTCGGACGCGTGATGCCCGCTGACAAGCAAAATCCCCGTCTCCCCTTCCCCGACGGTCACGGCGGGGATGCGGGCTCCCATCATCGTTTTGCCGAACAGCTCCACGCCCATCTCGGGGCAGCCGTCGGCCAGCGTTTCCAGATATTCGTACAGATCGGCGCAGCGCAGCGCCTTTGGCACAAATCCGCTCACTTCATCACTTCCTTTCTCTTTATTTCTATTCGCCCGCCGGGCAAAAAATACCCCTTGTCGCTTCCCCGCCGGACCGCAATCCAAAAAACGAGAGGACCGATCATGCCGCTTCCGAACGCAAAACCGAAAGAGAGTCTCCGCAAGCCCGCGCTTCTTCTTATCCTCGTTCTCGCCGCGGGGACCTTTCTCTACGCCTTTCTCCTCCCCTCCCTCTCCGACCGGCTGGCGGAGGACTCTCCCCTCGCCGCCGTTCTCTACTATCTCTCCTCGCTTCTCTCGGTCGCCGTACTGTTCGCCGGCGCCGCGGGGATCGTATTCGGGCTGGTAAACGCCCGGTTTTCCTTTGCGATCATATCCTCCGCCGCGCTCCTTTTCTTTCTTTTCGCGGCGGAGCTGCTTCCCCTCCTCGTCGCCCCCGCCCGCGCGGACGCCTCGCTCGCCGAGATCTTCTCTTCCAACGAGGACGCCCTTTTCTCCCGCGCGGCGTTTGATTTTTTGCGCGTCGTGCTGATCTGGGCGGGCGCGTTCGCGGGGATCGCGATCGCCGCGCGCGCAAAGGAAAAACAAAAAAAGCGCGCCTTTTTCCTCGCCGCGCTTTTCACCGCCGCGCTCCTCTGCCTCCTCCCCGCGCTGACCGAGCTGTTTGAAACGACGATCCCCTTCCTCTCCGCCGCCTCCCGCAACCAGAAAAACGCCGAGCTGCCGAAGATCCTGCTTGAATACTTCCTTTTCCTTCTCTACGGAGCGATCGGCTTTTTCGTCGAGCGGGCGTTTTTCCGGCTCTTTGCGCGGCTCGCGAAAAAGAGTCCTGCGGCGCCTGCCGCGCGGCAGTGATCTTTCCCGCTGCGGGAAACATCCGTCTTTCGCTTCTCTTGCACACGCGGGGCGGCGGAGGGCGGAAATAATACAAAAATCATCGGGTTTTTTCCCCGGATTTTTGTCTTGCGTTTGCCGCGCGGGTGTGATAAGATAAAAATGGAAATCTGCAAACATTATTAAAAGAGAGGTTTACGCATGAAAAAAATTCTTGTTGCCCTTCTTCTGCTTTGTATGCTGACATCCCTCTTTTCCGCCTGCGCAGAAAAAAAGCCGACGGACGAGACGGCCGCCCCCGGCGCGTCCGACGACGCGACAAGCGCCCCGGCGGAAACGGAAGCCTACCCCAACGTTCCGGAAGACGTCAAATACGACGGCTATTCCTTCCGGACCCTTTCCTGCCTCTGCGACGTGATCAAGTTCGTTGATTTCAAAAACGACAACACCGATTACGACGTTGTCAACGAGGCGATCTTCCGCCGCAATTCCGAGATCGAGCAGCTGCTTGACATCGTGATCGAAGCCCACGAAGAATCGGGCAGTGTGTTCTCCACCGGAATCGGGTTCTCGATCATGCGGCAGGACTTCACCGCCGGTGAAAGTCGTTACGATCTCTGCGGTCTTTCGACCTGGCACGCCGCCGCCTCCGCCTACAACGGCTATCTGACCGACCTGAAGACGGTGCCCTATCTTGACCTCAATCAGTCCTGGTGGGATCAGCGCGCCAATATCGACCTCGCGATTCAGGGGAAGATGTACTACACCAACGGCGATATCGGGATCACCGACAACCTTGCCACCCACTGCATCCTCTTCTCCAAGACCATTGCCAACGAAAAGAAGATCACCGACCTCTATGACCTCGTTCTTGACGGAAAGTGGACCTGGGATAAGTTTGAGGGTTATATCCGCTCCGTCTCCGAGAATCTGGACGGCAACGACGTGATGGATGAAAACGACCGGTACGGTCTGCTCTGCTGGAACGACGCGTTCCAGGCGAGCTTCGGCGGTACGCGCTCCAAGATCGGCAGCGTCAACCAGGAAACGGGGGCGCTGGAGCTGACCCTGTATAACGACAAGACCTCCACCCTCGCCGAACGGATCACCGGCATCTTCTTTGACAACCAATACGCGCTCCAGTGCTACTCGAACCAGTATTCCGCCAAGGTCAATAACGCCGGCGGGATGATCTCGCTCTTTGCGAAGGGCCAGGGGCTGTTCGTGACCACGATGTTCCGCATCCTTCCCGATCTGCGCAACGAGGATATGGACTTCGGCATCCTCCCCTACCCGAAATATGACGAAACGCAGGAAGAATACGGCGGATACGTCGGCGCTACCTACTCCAATATGTACGCGATCGAGCATTTCAACGGGGATCTCGAACGCACCGGCGTCATCACCGAGATGCTCGCCTATCTCGCCTCCCGCTACGTTACGCCCGCCTATTATGAGCAGACCCTCAAGGGCCGCGAGGTCCGGGACGAGCGCGATATTCCCTGCCTGGAGATCATCTTCGCGAACCGCTCCTTCGACCCGGGCATCCTCTACGAGGTCGGCGGCTATACCGGCAAGCTTACCGATATGATGAAGGCCATGACCAACCGCTTTGAGCAGATCACCAAGTCCTTCGAGACCGCCGCGCAGAGAAAGATCGACAACCTCAACGAAAAATTTGCGGAGGCCTCCTGACCTTCCGCCCTTCCCGCAAAGAAAAAGCGCCGGATGTTCTTCGAAACATCCGGCGCCCTTTTTTCGTTATTCGGGTTTGTCGACAAGGTTGCCGCCGCGCGCAAGATGGGAGCGCAGCTCCCGGACGGAAAGGTCGGGTACGGAGACCGCGTTTTTCACGCACAGGGCGGCGGCGGCGCCGGCCGCCTCGCCGGTGAGAACGGCGACGGGAACGACCCGGCTTGCCTCCCACGCCTCGCCCGCGGCGGAGATGATCCGTCCGGCGGCGATCAGATTGGGAAAGGCGGGGTGATAAAGCGTGCGGTAGGGGATCTCGTACCACTCGCCGCGGCGGGAGGGACGGAAGTCGGCGAACGCGCCGACCGAATCGTCGTAGCGCTGATAGAGGTTCTCCTCTGTCAGAGTGTACGCCCCGACGATCCGGCGGATCTTGCGGAACTGCGGCATCATCGGCAGCGCGACGAGCTCCCCGGCGGTCCGCTCCATCCCGTGCAGCTGGGAAAGCAGGATCCGCTGACCCGTCTGGATATGGAGGTTGACCTCGTCGGAGGTAACGCCCGCCTGCAGCGGAAAGCCCTCGGGCTGGCCCTTGCCCGTCATGCCGGAACCGGATACCTTCCAGGTCCGGAGGGCGCAGAGCTTGGGCAGTTTTTCGCTCGTATAAGAATAATAATGGGAAACGAAGGACATATAGTTCTGTCCGTTTTCGCACGGGCAGCCGGCGCGCGCGAACATCTCGGCGGAGCCGGTCGCGTCCACGACGATCTTCGCGGGATAATACTCGCACCCGCCGACCGTCTCCGCGAGGACCCCGCGGCATACGCCCCCGTCCATCTGCGGCCAGGTCGCCAGCGTGTCGTAGCGGACGGTAACGCCCGCCCCGTCCAGCGCTTCAAAAAGAGCGAGCGCGAAGGCGCTCGGGGAAAAGTGGGTGGTGTAACGTTTGGAGACGGCGTCGGACTCGCCCTTGACCCGCCAGTCCTCCGGCAGCGTATCCTCGCAGTACCGGATTGCAAGATGCAAAAACTCCTCGGATACGCCGCCGATCAGCTTCTTCCCTTTTCCGTCGCAGAGCGGCTCGTACCAGTTGATCAGCCCGATCGTGGCGAGCCCGCCGAGCAGGGCGGCCTTTTCCAGGAGTAAAACGGAAACGCCGGCCCGGGCAGCCGCCAAAGCGGCGCCGGCGCCGGCAACACCGCCGCCGATCACGACGACGTCGTATTCTTTTTTGATCTCCGGTTCCGGAAAATGAAAACGGTTCACGCTTTTTCTCCTCTCCCTTATTGCGCCGCGTTCAGCACGGTGACCTCGTAAAAGTTCCAGGTGCGGTAATACATGGACTGATAGGAATAGGACTGCTCAAAGGGGACGTTGTTGCCCTGCGCGGGATAGTACGCGCCGGGATCGCAGACAAGAAACTGCAGATCGTCCGGGTTTGCCGCGTCCGGATTGACGCACTCGGTCATCACAACGTAATGGCGCCCCCTGGCGTTCGCCATCCCGACGATGACTCCCTCCGGATGATCCTTGAGAAGATCGCGGATCTGAGCGAGCGAATACAGGTACGTCGTCTGTGCGGTAACAGGCTCGCCGCCCACGCGGAAGGCGGCGGCGATGTTATGGATCCCCACGAGGATCGGATCCCCGTAGAGGATCTCGGAGGCGGAGGACGCGCCGTAGTTCATCGTATTGGCAAGCGCGACGGTATAGGGATCGGCGGGGAGATTGCCCGTCTGTCCGCTGCGGAAATCGTATCCTTCGGTTTTACGCGCGTCAAGGTTGTGCAGGACCATCGCCGCGCAGCAGAGATAGCACCCCTCGTCCATCCAGTCGATCTTGCCGTTCCAGTTGTCAAGGAAGAAGGGCTTTGCCATCCCGGAAACGAAGATCAGACGGGAAACGGGCAGGGCGTTCCAGCCGCCGGAATAGAGGTTGCACTGGCTGTACCAGGTGGTGGCGATCTTTTCCCCGACCGTAACGGTGCAGGAAAGAGACTCGCCGCCGCAGGCGGCGGTCAGGACGGTGGTGCCGAGGGCAAGCGCGGAGAAGGCGCCATTCCCGTCCACGACGGCGACCTTGTGATCGGACGAGGTCCATTTGATATTTTCGTTATAGGCGGCGGGATAGGCGGCGGCGGAAACGCTGCTGATCGTATAGAGCTTCACGGTCGCCTCCGTCTCCGAAATGCGGAGCGTGGGGGTAAGAAACTCTCCCGTCGACTCGAGGATCCACTTCTGCGCGTCGGCGTACGCGTCCCGCTTCTGCAGCTCGCAGAAGCTGTAAAGCCCGTTATAACGTTCGGTCTCCGACTCGGCGAGCGCGTACCCGGACAGCTCCGCCGCGGCGGGCGAGATCGCATAACTGCCGTCCGCGTTCTTCTCCAGGCGGAACTTGCTGTATCCCGTGCTTTCCGTCACGCAGGAAAGATACCCGCCCTCCTCCGTCTCCGCGGAAAGGGAGAGGAAGGTGGAGGTATCGTCCGTCTTCGGGCAAAGGGAATAACTGCCGTTTGCGTGGCGGATCAGGGCGAAAATCTGGGAATCCGCCGTGCGCTTTTCATCGAGATGGGCGCGGCGAAGCGAATCGTAATAAGCGGAAAAAACGTCCAGGTATTTGCCGGAGGAAACGTTGACGAGCCGATAGTATCCGTCCTGCACGGGCGCTTTGGCGGCGCTTTCCCGGCTGACCTTTTCGGCAACGTCCGGCACCTCTCCGGCCGCCGGCGCGGCGGAAAGGACGTCCTCCGCCGAGGCGGAGGGCGATTCCTGGATCTGGGGATCGGAAGCGGAAACGGGAAAAACCGATGACGCCCAAACGGCGGCAACGGTCAGGATCAGGGATAATATTCTGTTCCGATCAAATACTTTCATACAAAGCCGGGATCCGCCCGAAAACGGATCAAATTAAAAAGATTTCAATATATTATAATACAACGCGGCGGCAAAGTCAACGTTTGCCGCCGCATTTTGGACATATTCGCCAATAATCGGTCGATTCCGAAGGGGCAAGACCCTTTCTTTTTTGTTGATCTTTTACAAAATCAGCGAACAGGGCGAATGAGCCCTTTATCCCACGGTTCCGGCTTTTCGTAGCCGAGGAGATTGACGACCGTGGCCGCCACGGCGGAAAGACCGTAGCTGCCGTCGTCCTCGTTTACCGCGTAATCGGTCCGGCCGCTTCTGTCGCAGATCCAGCAGGGGACGCGGTTGAGCGTGTGGCTGGTCTTCGCCTTATAGGAGCCGTCCTTGTTCTTCTTCGGCTCGCCGGTTTTTTTATCGAGCTCATACATTTCGTCCGAGTTGCCGTGGTCCGCCGTGATGATCGCGACGCCGCCGAGCCGGTCGACGACGGCGAGCAGCCGGGCGAGCTGCAGATCCAGCGCCTCCACGGCGATCTCCGTCGCGTCGAGGCTGCCGGTATGACCCACCATATCGCCGTTCGGGTAGTTGACGCGCAGGAAGCGGTATTTGCCGGATTCCAGCGCTTCGATCAGCTTATCGGTGATCTCCGCGCACTTCATCCACGGGCGCTGCTCGAAGGGAACGACGTCGCTCGGGATCTCCACGTAGGTCTCCAGCTCGTCGGAGAACTTGCCGCTGCGGTTCCCGTTCCAGAAGTAGGTCACGTGGCCGTACTTCTGCGTTTCGGAGATCGCGAGGACGGGAACGCCGCTGCCGGCGAGGTACTCGCCCATCGTGTGCGTGATCTCGGGAGGAGAAACGAGATAGCGGCGCGGGATCTTCAGATCCCCGTCGTACTGAAGCATCCCGGCGTAAACGACCTTCGGGACCCGGACGCGCTCAAACTTGTCAAAGTCCGCGCCCCCCTCGAAGGCGCGGGAGATCTCCAGCGCCCGGTCGCCGCGGAAATTGTAAAAGATCACGCCGTCGCCGTCCCCGATCGGACCGACGGGGCGGCCGTTTTCCGCGATGACGAAGGCGGGGAGATCCTGGTCGATCGCGCCGGTCTCCCGGCGGTAGGTCTCGACCGCTTCCGCGGCGGAGGAAAAGGTCCTTCCCTCTCCGAGCACGTGCGTGCGCCAGCCGCGCTCGACCATGCTCCAGTCCGCCTCGTAGCGGTCCATCGTGATCTGCATCCTGCCGCCGCCCGAGGCGATCTTCGCGTCGAAGTCCGCGGAGCGGATCCCGCGGAGGAACTCCTCAAAGGGGAGGATATAGTCCAGCGCGGAGGTCTCGCCGACGTCCCTGCCGTCGAGCAGGATATGGAAGCGGACGCGGGAAACGCCCTCCTCCTTCGCCCGGAGGACCATCGCCTTGAGATGGTCGATATGGGAATGGACGTTCCCGTCCGAGAAAAGACCGATGAAGTGGAGCGTGCCGTTTTTCCCCGCGGCGATCTCCTCCTTCCACGCCTCTCCCGCGAACATCTTGCCGCTTTCGATCGACTGGGAGACGAGCTTGGCGCCCTGCGCGAAGACCTGTCCGGCGCCGAGCGCGTTGTGGCCGACCTCGGAGTTGCCCATATCGTCGTCGGAGGGAAGGCCGACCGCCGTGCCGTGCGCCTTCAGCTTCAGGCAGGGGCAGGTCGAAGAGAGCCGGTCAAGGGTCGGGGTGTTCGCCCGCTCGACCGCGTTGCCGGGGTTGTGCGTCCCGATGCCGACGCCGTCCATCACGACGACGAGGACCGGGCCCTTCGGCGCTTCAAAAGCGTTTGATTTCTTGAGTGAGAGCATATCTTCAATCCTTTTTCTTTCCGAACATTTTCTCAATGTCCTGTTTTGTAAAGCGGTATTTCTTCCCGCAGAAGCGGCAGCCGACCTCGATCCGGGCGGGCCGGCCCGCCGCCTCCTCCTCCGCGAGAACGGACGAGGCCTCCGCAAAGCCGAGACTGCGCACGGCGCGGGCGGTCCGCTCGCGGGAGCAGTCGCACCGGTAGGAGACGGGGATCTCGTCGAACACGTCGTATTCGATCCCCTCGAGCGCGAGCGCGGCGAGCCGGAGGTTGGGATCTTCCTCTTCCGGGCAGGCGGCGATCACGCGGGAGAGATCCCGCAGGTTTTCCGCGTTTTTCTCCAGACGGGCGGCGACCGCCTCGTCGGCGAAGGGGAGGAGCTGCACGAGCACCCCGCCGGCGGAAAGGCATTCGCCGTTTTTGCCGATCAGGACCCCGAGGGCGCAGAGGGTGGGGATCTGCTCGCTTTGCGCAAAGTAGGCGGCGATATCCTCCGCGATCTCCCCGGAGACGAGCTCGACCGAGCCGATCTCCGGCTCCTTGCCGCCGCAGTCGCGCAAAACGCGCATCGCGCCCCGGCCGACCGCGGCGCCGACGTCGAGCTTGCCGTTTTGTTTGCGCGGCGGGTCCGCCTGCGGGTTTTCGATATAGCCGCGGACGTTGCCCATCCAGTCGGAGCAGGCGATCAGCTTGCCCGCCGGGCCGTCCCCCGCGAGGGAAACGGTGAGGGCGTCCGTTTTTTCCCCGAGCATCGAGCCGATCATCGAAACGGCGGTCAGCAGCCGTCCGAGCGCGGCGGAGGAAGTCGGGGCGGTGCGGTGGATCTCCATCGCGCGCGCCGCGATCGCGGTGGACTCGATCACGTGGACGCGGGCGCTGCCGTCGCGCGTGATCATACGGGTGATCTTTGACGGTTTCATATCAGTCGTTTCGGGGTCTCCTTGCAAAATAACAGACGCGCTCGCTCTCCGGGGCGGGCGGGTCGAAGGTATAGGCGTCGAAGACGCCGCAAAACTCCAGTCCGGCGGCGGCGAGGGTCCGTTTTACCGTGCGGGCGGAAAAACAGCGCTCGCGCTGGACGGCGTCCTCGCGGACGTAGCAGCCGTCCTCCCTCTCGCGGAAAACGGAAAGGGCGAACTCCGCCCGACCGCTTTTTTTATCGTAAAAGTTCTGCCAGCCGCAGTACAGACCGTCCGTTTCCAGGATATAGTCGTTTTGCCCGTAGACCCGCTCGTATTTGCGGCGGGTATTGAGATCGAAGCAGAAGATCCCGCCGTATTCAAGATAGTTGCAAACGAGAGCGAACACGCGGGCAAGCTCCGAGGGAGAGGCGAGATGGTTTAAGGAATCGAGGGTGCTGACGACGGCGTCGACCGTGCCGTAGAGCTCAAAGGAACGCATATCCTGACAGAGAAAGAGGACCGTCTCCCCCGCGGCGGAGCGCCGCGCCTTCTCCCGCGCGACCGAGAGCATCTCGGCGGAACGGTCAAGCGCGGTCACGTCAAGCCCCTCTCCGGCGAGAAGAAGGGCGAGCTCGCCCGTGCCGCAGCACAGGTCGAGCACACTCTTCGCCGGACGGCCGAAGCGGCGGCACCCCTCCGTCACGTAAGCGGCGATGGCGGGATAGTCGACCGCGCCGTTGAGTTCGTCGTAGCGGCGGGCGAGGATATCGTAGATACTGCGTTTCATACTTTTCCCGAGCGGCCGGTCGGTCCCGGCCGGTTCTTTTGCTTTTTGCGCGCTGACGCGCTGATCTATTTTAATACATTTTACAAAACTTGTAAAGACTTTTTTCGGAACGCGGGAAAGTTTTGCCGCAAAAAAAGACGGCCGCCTCCGGGGGGAGGCGGCCGCGCGCGTTACCTTTCGTCCGGAAAGGAGCGTTCGAGAAAACGCCGGTGCAGGTTGCGGGGCGTCCCCTCGCAGTGGGAACCGATCTCAAAGGCGATCTTCTGCCAGCTCCAGCCGTAGATGTAGTACATCGTGAAGATCCGGCGGAGGCGGCTGCTTTCGATACCGTTGATAAACTTCTGCACGGCGCCGCAGATCAGGGTGCAGCGGACCAGATTCTTTTCGATCTCGCGCCGGTATTCCTCCGCCTCGCGGCGGGCTTCCTCCTCTTTCAGCCGTTCCGCCTCCAGGGCGAGCGCGCGCAGGCGCAGATCCTCCGCGCGCGTCTCCCGGATGAGAGAGCGGTACTCTTCGAGCGAGGAGCGGGTCATTCTGACTTCCTTCATACGCGCCTCACAGATAGGTCCGGAGGCCCGCAACCTCTTCCCGGATGCTTTCCAGTTCCGAGAAGATCTGCTCCACCTCGGCGGAAAGTCCGCGGATCTCCTCCTCTTTTTCCGTCGCCAGATCGGTCAGGCGGTCGAGATAGGGGAGCAGCTCCGCGCGGGAGAGCGGCCGCTCCTCACAGCCGTACAGTTCGCCGCAGTCGTAAAATCCGTTTCCGTTATTCATTTTGTCTTTGTCTCCTTTTTTTCCTGTTTTTTATCTTGTCCGCGCAAAGCGTTTTCCCGCCGGGGCAACGGGAAAACCGGGCGCCGGAGCGTGTCCGCTCCCTTCCCCTCTTTGCTTTCCGTTTTGATCGTAATACGAAAAAATCGTAAAAAACGTACACCGGAAAACTTTTTTTCAAAAAGTCCGAAAATGTTTTGCAAAAGAAGGTTTTTTCTCTTGACAGAAAAAACCGGGCGTGCTATAATACCCATGCGCAAAAACGGGTCTTCCGCGGCAGAACGCCGGTCCTGCGGCGCGATCGCGGAGATCGCAGAATGTGCGTCTGGGTGTGGCGCAGTTGGTAGCGCGCTACCTTGGGGTGGTAGAGGCCGCTGGTTCAAGTCCAGTCACTCAGACCAAAATAAGCCCGAATTTAGTGTAATTTGACTAAGTTCGGGCTTATTTCTTGCCCAGAATCCTGTGCAGATTTACGATATTGTGAACAGATTATTAAATTGAAGACAGGTCTTCTACGAATTTTCTACGAATTCCTCTACGAATTCCTCTTCATAACCCTCTTCTTCAGCCCACTTTTCAGCCCGCCGGTTTCTCTCGCGGGTTTTCTTTTTTGCCCTGTGTTTATCTTCTCTCAACTGCCGAAGCCTTGCGTTCTGACAGTAGTAATGTCGGGCAAATTCGTCGATCTCATACTCTTTCTTGTGATGATTACTTTTGCTCATCTCTTAACCGTTTGATGAATACCTTTCCGCTTTCCGAGGCCGACGCCTCAAACCACGCATCATCGTATTTTGTCTTACACGGCTTGCCGAGCTTCTCGCGGATTTCGCGGTACCAGAATCGCACTACAGACGGCACAGAGACCACCAGAGGATCGAATATTCCGAGGTATATGTTCTGTATCCCGTGCCCGTGTTCGTGCATATGGACGCTCTCGTGCCCCGTGGGAGCTATGAAGAAAAGCCCCAACTCCAATCCCCAACCGAGATCTGGAATCTCGAAGCACCATTCCCATCCGTATCTCTTGGGTTTATGTCCCGCGAGTCTCACGAACAATGCAATTATCGCACCAATTACCACCGTTGGCAAGCCCCAAGTGAACGACAGTATGTAAAACACCCATTTACTTTTTGGCATTCTAAACACCGCGTTCTTTTTGCATTTGGCTCGGCAAACGATGTACAAAATCAGCGATATGACAAAGTAACCGGTAACAAACCAAAGTAGCTTCATATTGTTTTCCTTTCGTTTTTTCTTTTGGGTTCCCTAATAGAACATTAGTGAATTCCTTTAAGGAATTGACTGAATTATGCCCTTGTTATCGAGGAAATTCAAAAATTCTACCACGGGACTTCCCAAAAGTACGATAATAAATCAGACGTTTTCTGCGAAAAATTTGTCGAGGAGCTCGGTCATTTCGTTGTCTTCTGTGAAGAAAATATCTCTCCCGGTCTCTTGAACGACCCATCCGAGGAAGTTACTCATAAACTGTCCAAATCTCCAGTCTGGAATTTTTTCTTTCCAATACTTCTGAAGTTTGTCGCAGAACGGCTTGATTCGCGCTGGGTTTCTCATTGATCTCCTTTCTAAATCTTGAACGTTGAGTTTAACTCTGTTGCCATTCTCGATTTGCGGTCTTCCGTGATGTGTGTATATATATCACTTGTCACGTCAATACTGGAGTGCCTCAGCCAGCTTTGTATATCCTTAATGTCCCAACCCTTATCGTAGAGAATGCTTGCCGTACTATGCCTCAGATCGTGAAAACGCATCATCGGAAGCCCATTGTGCTTTAAGACTCGCTGAAACCCCCTCGTGATGTAATCGGGACGGAATAGCGTTCCGTCTTCCCAAGTAAAAACGTAATCGGTGTTTTTATATGCGGAAGAGAATTTCTGCGCGTTTTCTTTTTTCTTCCTATACTCCTGTAGAAGCACGTCTTTTACATCGTCTATCAAGAGGTATGTGTGGAAGCTCGTCTGAGATTTCACGGTATCTTTTTTCACGATTGTCCGGTTTTTAACTACCGTATGATTGATCGAAAGCGTATTGCGGTCAAAATCAATCGCGCTCCATCTCAACCCCAAAACCTCTGACCGGCGCAGCCCATAATAAAGCGTCACATATACAAGTGCTTGTAAAGGATGTCCTTCAAAAGCCTTTAGTAACAAGTTTGCCTTATCGGCTGTCAGAAACGTTTTTTCTCTGGTTGAAATGTTTTTTGCCGGCATCTTAATACCGTTGGCTGGGTTTCTTACTATTAGTTCTGCAAGTACGGCGTCATCTAAAACCTCTTTGATAACAATGCTGTGTTTCTTTATGGAGGGAATTGATAGCCCTCCGGGCTTGTTATCGAGCCTTCCTGACGTGTATTTGTACTGGTAGTATTCTTGGATATGCTTCGGCTTTAAGTCCCGCAGAGAGAGCCGTAGTGGCTCAAAATAGGGTATGATATGGCGCTCTGCATATATCTGGTATCCCTCCCAAGTTGAGAGTTCTACACACGGCTTTTTCTTAATAAGCCATTGTTTAATGTATGCGGTAAACATCATATCTCCCGCCGGCGTTTCATATCCGTCGGCGTACTCTCTCTTTATTTCGTCAAGCATTCCTTCCGCTTTTCGCTTGTTGTTCTTCACTGGTAAACCAAGCGAGATCCATTTCTGCTTGTACTCCGTTCCTTCTTTGTAATTAAGAACGGCGTAGTATCGGTCGCCTTTAATCTTCAGAACTGCTGTCATATACATTCTCCTTTTGTGTAGTATGTATGTCAGCGACCGCGTCATCAATATATTCTCGCAGGCACCATTTAGGAACTTTGCGGACGGAGCCAACCTTGAAGTTCTTAATCTTCCCCGTTTTTAGAAGATTGTAAACTTGATTGGCTCCGATGTTCAGGATTGCTCTGACGTCTTGCGAGCTCAAAATGTCGCCGTAGTCATCCAGTTTGTGTGACATGTGTTAACTCCTTGCGCTGCTTATTTGCTTTTGCGCCTTTACAATACCATCAAAGTCTGAACAAAGAATCAGATCTCCAATGTAATTTTTGATATTCTCTAATTCATCAACTGGCATAGTCATCAATTCAATATCATCCGGTAGAGCAACTAACGGATTCTTATGGAATATCTCTTTAACGTTTGTAACTATTTGGCATAGTTCGCTGTAAGACAGCGCTCCCATATTGTATTTCAAAACAATAGCTTCATTTGGTTTAATGTCTATAGCTTTGATTTTGGGCACATCGGAAACCTTAACTCTTTCAATATCGGTAACCAATCGTTCTAAACCGCTTAAAGATAATTCCAATGACGCGGAAGATTCATCCTCGTATGAATGCGTGATTTGAATGTCCCGAACGCCAAATTTATTGGCAAAATCCTTTATTTTATCACTATTCAACATCTTCGTGCGCTCCGTCTACAAGATCGTCAAATGTTAAACCGTGTTCTTCGCGCTTGCCGTTAGGATCTATTTCGTCGTAGACAACTCTTCTGACTTCGTTGCCATATCCATATGCAAAGGCGTAAGAAGTTGACGATGTTGTCGTGCTGGTCGGTGTAAACACAAAGGACGATGACGCCGTTGTCGAAGTCGCCCAATTGACCGGCATAACATCACTCTTCTTTCTCTGAGGTTGACGGCTCCAGAATTGCGCGTCCAACATATTCGATGTCCATATCGCTTTCCATTGTGTATATGTATGCTATTCCGCTTTCAGGAACCTGAACCGCGACCATAAGACGATTGTCTTTCCCACACTTCTTGTTCTCGGTAATGATTCCAAGACAACCTCTCCACTTGTGGTTCTCTGTGAATTGTACAACGTCGCCCTTATTGTAATCCGACCTCCAGCGCGTCTTTGGCGCAGAGCAACTTGGGCACGCCCATCCATAGCCCTCCGGCATCACGCCGCCGCAAAAGGCACATACTTCATCACTTCTTGGCATGTTCTCGCCTCCATTTCTTAATTATTCCTTCGGGGCAATGCGTCCACGCGATTCCAACGATTACAACAGTAGAAAACGCCGCGAACAAGCCACCGATTGCTGCTAATACGTATAGTAAAATCTTCATAATCAAAGTCACATTTTATGTACTGATCTCAAGCCATTGATGGCGGACATCTGCGCTCCGATGCGCCCTTGAATCGAATCAATGGTGCGCTGGATGTGCGTCGGATCGGTTGTATAGTAATATCCGTGAGCCGACGAACAAATCGGATGTCCATCGCATCTGGCTTTGTTGATGTATTTACGAACTTCGGCGCCGCTAATTCCAAATTCTGTTGCAATTACTCTGCCCTTAATTGGCGTTGCCGTGTTCGTGTTTGTTCTGATGAAGTCAGCAACGACTTCCGAAAACGTTTTTCTTTTCATCTCAACCTCTCTATAACTTGTCAAATTTGACTCATTATTGCCGATATATAGGCTTTATTCGTCATATTTGATAAGAAACAGCGGATCAACGGCTTTGAAGCTCAGTTTACCATCGCTGCTTCTAAAGACGATTCCCTCGCGGAGCGTGTCGCCAATAACGCTTTGACCGTGTGCATATTCCAGAACTTCGTTAACCGTGTCCGGAAGAACATAATCGGTGGCGATAATCGGGACAAACTTCAATCCTTGCTTTTCACAAATCTCTTTGGCCGTACAAGAACCGACACGACCATCGGGATAGATAAGGTTGAACACGTAGAGGTCAGGCGTTGAAACCTTGTACTTATTGCCCTGTACGTTAGAAGCAATACATTCTCCCTGAATAGCAACCCAGTTCCAATCGCCAATAAGATTACGGAGAACCTTTTCCATATCGTATCTGTCAGACACCGACCAGTAAGACGAAGAATCTTTCTTCCAAAGCCTCAAGTTCCTTGAACAAACGATATACTCGAATTTATCCTTGACCCACGGAATCCACGACTTCTTTCTGACCAAGCAAAACGAACCGCTTTGACCGTCAACCTTTTCTGTCGCAATCCACTGACGTTTGTCTTCGAGGATGAACGGCATATTCTGAATACGGGTTTCGTCCGTCTTACTGATGAAATTCGGGAATCCCTTTGCTTGTTTCTTTGGAAGCACAAGCTTTCTGAACCACCCGAACCTCATAAGGAATTTCGGATATTTGGATTTTTTTGCTTCCTTAATCTCCGGTTCTTTATCCATTGTCGGCTCATACTGCTTGACTCCCAATATTTCGGTTACGTCCATTCCTTCTTCAAAATAAATTTTCATTTTCTTTTCTCCTTATTTCAGATGCCAAAAAATTTCGCTCCTTCAGCCTATTCCAAACTGTCGTTGTAGTGATATTCAATTCATCCGCGATTTCTTTGTTGCTTTTGCCCATTTTAACCAACAGAATAATTTCTTCGGTTGAAACACACTTGCGTCGAGGGTTATTCTCACCTTTCCAGCACTCAGATCTATGTGCTTTTAAGGATTTTGCAACTTCGTCCCCATATATTTCCTCATAGCTTTTACCAGCGCGATAATCTGACAGTTTCTTTTTAGTTTCTTCGGAATGTCGTAACCCGGTAACGTCATAGTGAGGAGGGGGATTTGGGATAAGTTCACCGCTGCGGTATTTTTGTTTCAGCGTTTCGGAAATCTTTTTCTTACATTCGTCTGTTAACGGAACTCCTCTGCGCCGATCGGCGCAGCGTTGTATGGCCTCTTGATTAACGGCATGTCCCTTAAGCTTTTCGCTTAATAAGCGCCTCGTTCGTTCTTTGTGATCGTTGTGCTCCCAGCTATTGCTCATTTCTCCGCCGTCAGTCTTGTTGTAACCATATTTTTTATTCGTAGACTTATACTCCTTTATCCAGTATTGCTCACGATCAGAAGCCTCGTCCGATGAACACTCTTCAATAATGCTGATTTCAAAGTTTTCAAGCCCATAGTATCTCATCGCATTGTATAAGTGCCGTTTGCAACCGTTCTGTGCAAGATAAAAGTGCTTATAGGTGCGCTTTTCTAAATTATTGGTTTGACCAACATAGACCTTTCCGTTAATAATATTGGTAATTTTATAGATATACATTATGAGATTTCCACACCAATAATATCACCGTCTGAATTCTTGATTAATTTTCCATAACTTTGAAAAATGCTAAGCGGGAAACAAATCCCACAACTGACAACGCCAGCCATCTTCATTGTTTTGATCCTGAAGTTTTTGCTTCTAAGGAACTCGAATTCTTCACGTTCTGGAAGCACGGAATCAATCTCTATGTACACACACTTGTCTCCAATCTTGAACTCGTCCTTCTTGACGATAACGCTCCAGCCGTCGATAACGGCGAGCTCAATACGGTCTCTGCCTTCGATTGGAAGAAGATTGCTGACCGTCTTAATGCTTGCAAGTTGTCGCATTTTACGCTCCTTTCATCATCTTTGTTCTTACGTTGAATTTTTCTTCAAGCTCGGTAGGAGATTTGGATTTGCCGAGTTTATTAAGAGTGTTATCTGGTTTTACTTCATAAAGAAAGTAAAAATCTCTTGTTGGCTTGCTTGTGAGAATGGCAACCGTAGTGCCGTCCGCTTTGTGATACGACACCCAGATTTCCTCTCCCTTCGGAGGTTTGACTTCTTTCATTTTCGCTCCTCTCGTTGTCTAAATATGGCTTCATAACTCCGAATTATAGGGCGCGCCTCTTACGCGCCCTTAATTCCAGAAGTTGTCGTTCATATGGCGGATTTTGTTATCTCCGATGCGTATGGTGTGAACAATTTCTCCGGTTTTAACTACTCGAACCGTGTACGTTCCTTTTGTTCCGAATGTGTTATAGTTGTGACCAATGACCTCACACGTTCCATATCCGGGATAAATAAAGAATTTGCCTTTTTCAATTGCTTGCAGCTTCAAGGTCGATCTCTTGAGGTCTTGGCTATACTCAAATTCGTTCGTTGGGAAATTGTTATAAATGTCGCTTGTGTTCGTTCTATTAACAAATCGAGCGTCTCCGTAGTGTTCGTCTCGTCTTCGTTTGACCGTGTCGCTATCATACTTGCCGGGATTATCTACCCAAGATGTTTCCCCGCGCAGCGGAACGCTATCGCAGCCAACGGCGTCTTGTTTCCCATATGCCTCTTTTGGAATGCATGGATCATATCCTTGCTTGACCATTTCCGACATCGTGGCACTGTATGCTTCATCAAAAGCCATGCCTTCGCGCAGAAATCCGTCAAGCGTTTCGCGTTCGAGATACGAGTTTGTCTTTCGCATCATTTTTTCGCGATTAGCGCTATCGCGATTGTAATCCTTTTGTTTATCGTGAATTACAACAAAGAAAACAACAATTGCAACGACGGCTATAATAAGCGGCATTATTCACCACCTCCCCGTGATGGATTTACCCATCCATAAGTTCCGTCTTCATTCGGCTCAACGTGCATAGACTCACCGTGACGATCATATAAACCAATTTTTGAGTTTATATATCTTCGATAATACTTGTCTGGTTCTGGATCATCTACTTCAACATCGTACATTGGTTTATTTCCGTAAAACGAACCGTAGCCAAGCTGATACCCGTGAGCAATGCGTTCATCGTTCGACATGACAAAACACGCAATTATTGGCATTTGTCCGGTTCCATACACGCCAAAGTCTTCCCAAAGGACAATATAGGTGTCTTTGTCGCCATTCAATCCTTTGAAAACGGACGTGTTATTTGTATGCAGCCCGTTTACTTCCATAAACAAGTTTATTTCACGAAACGCCTCTTTGCGATTCTGAACCTCGCACATTTTCAAGTCGTAATACGGATACTCATTCGGGCTTGACACACACCCCGGCCTCATGCTATAGCTTGGCACTTTGATGAAATCGCCCGAGAAATCATTTTCGTAATGATTGCCAACAAACGTGCGGTGAAGCCGCCTCTGATAATAGAGAATCAATTTGTTATACCCCCCCTTATACCCCCAATTCTGCACCCAAGGCTGAGTATAACTCCTTGGCTTCTGCCGCAGTAAGCGTAATTCCTTTGCCGGGCGTGTCCTCTTCCCACTTTCTGATGTCATAAGTGGGTTCCATCGCGCCCCATTTGATTAAATTCAGTTCCTTTGTCTTCTTCGTGCCCTGAGACAGCACCTTGATTTTCTTAACTACCTCGTACTTTACTTCTGCCATTTTGTGAATACCACCTTTCGTTTTTTTGTTTATTTGTGGTATCTTTCCTTCCACGCCTGATAGAAGCGAGCATAGCCAAACGCCATTGCGCGATCCGCACATTTGGGTGTTAGAATGGAGTTCACGGATTGCTCTCCATTGTCCTTTTCCAAAACTTCACAGAATAGCCCATTCTTTTTGAGAGCGGTTAAACTGAGAGCGTGCCCAAACTGTCTGGCTTCTTCGTTAAATCGTTTTAAGTAGCAGTTTATGTTGTTTTCGCTCATTTGAGTTTGTCTTGTCGATCTAAACAGGAAGCGAGAAGAAAGATACATTTGAATTTTTGACATTGGAAATCCTTTGTGGATATCTTTATCAGCGAACATTTTTAGTATGCTGAATTCTTTTTCTGTCAATTGAATTGTTCTTTCGTTTGCCCCCGAGATGTGAACCGTTTTATTTGCGGTGTCTAACTCAGATTTTTTAATTCCTATCATTTCTTTTATATCGACCGAGTGCCACGACAAAACAACTATAGATTTAATTACCAATAAATCGTCATCTTGATACAAGTCGAATTTCCTTCCGACCTCTTTTACAAAGCCCAAAACGGCATCGAGGTCTTTGAAATAATAGAAATCCAATTCCGTTCCCGAGACCACGTCTTCTAATTTCAGTCCCGAAACGTAATTCACAAATTGCTGCGTGACTTTTCCTTGTTCTTGCAGCCACTGGTACAGTTCTACAATATACTTTTTCTTACGATAGAATTGTGCCTTACTTAGCCCAGTCCCCTTTCCATAGAAGAGCGAGCAGGCTCTTTGTTTACTTTGGAACGCCTCGTCATCAAACACTCCATCAAGCGTAGAGCAGAATGCTTCCGCCCATTTGCGCTCTGTTTCGGGTAATGACCGACATCGTTCATAAAACGGTTCGTAATTCATACTCGCCATACCCCCAGTATTATTATAATTATAACACCGGTTTAGACAACTTGTCAAGTGGTTTTTGCTAATTTACCTATAATCACTGCAAGTTTTTCACCGGAGTATATGTATGGGGCAAATGCCGATATGTTTCCGGACGCCATTCTTTGCTTTTCGCGCTCTATTGTTGAGGCGACAAGCCGCCTCGGCATCGACGAATGAGTCATTAAATTGTATGTCCCGCCATAAACATCAAACCCATCCGTCTCAAGGTATGCGGTGACTGACTTAAAATCGCCTTCATAGTTCCATCCATAGATATCATTGAGGGCGACGATAAACAACGACGAGTCTCCTGTCTTCCTTAAGGCGAGTTCTTTGTCAACGACGTTGATGTCGCCATCCTTCTTGAGATACTCGCACAACGCCCACGGATTAAACTTTCTTGACGCTGCACGGTGTACATTCTCGACTGAGAATTCTTTTTTGTCTTTCATTGTGGCTCCTTTTCGGTTGATAAAATTTCTTCCAGAGCTTCCAAGCGTCCCATAATGTCATCAACCGTGTATTGATTTCCGGCGACGATTTCATTAATTCCAGATTTTCCAAGTACAAAATCACTCACGGCGATGCGCGCTCTGTCGAACATATCTTGATAAGCTCCAAGATATTTCATCGTAACACGCTGATCGCTGTGGTTCAAAAGTCCTTGAATTTTTGTAATCGAGTTCATATCAATACAAGACTTATCCACGCAGGCGGCGATGTTAGCAAAGGACTTTCTCATCGTATGAGAACCCACAACGATTGGCAAGCCCACCGCTCTCCCTGCCGTCGAGAGAATCCTCCAACCGTGTTCCTCATACATTTTTTGGCCTGTTTTCTTGCTGGCGAACAAGAAATCATCTAAATCAAATTTGTATTTGATTGCCTTCAAATACCTCAGAATTGCATCTTTTACAGATTCTGTGATCAATAAACCGTTCAGTTTGCCGGTCTTCTGCTCGTAGATTTCAATCCTCTGCTTAATAGTCACCTTGTCTTTATCAATCAGATGACCAAACCGCAGAGATAACAAATCGGAAATACGCAGACCGAGACTTACGCCAATCGTCCACATCATCCAGTCTCGAACGTCGTTCTTCGTCAGAAAATAATCCTGAATTTTCTTGAAGTCGTCGTATGACCTAATCGGTTCTGCCGGATGTGCCTTGCGCTTGCCGTCCGACTTGAAATCTGAGTATGTGTTTGTATATGGTGTGACTTCTCGCTTCTTACGAGTCTTTTTCTCTTCTTTTGGAACCTCCGGCTCAGGAAGTTTACCAAATCGTTCTTCGAGCCGCTCGCGAAGATTCCGCTCATAATCGAGTTGCACTTGCAAGTCGTGAACCGCAAGCTGAAACTTCGCCAGTTCGTTTTGTAATCCCTTGATCTGCATCATATATATCTCGGGTGTTACAACAATTTGTACTTCATCTGACATAGCGGCACTCCTTTCTATTATACTACCTTTTTGCAGCCTTTTACATCTCTCACGCGAGCCTTATAGAATTTGCAATATGCGTAAGCATGAACCATCCCAATGGCATGATAGCCTTTCGGCTCATATCTCTGCGTCCACGTTTTCCGCACACAAAACGGGCACTTTTCGCAAATCTTAACTTTCATCTTTTCTCTCGCTTTCTGAGAGGATTTCTTCAAATACGTGGAGCTGATTGAGGATAGCTCCCATAACCTCACAATGACAACAATCTGGAGTATTACTTTCTTTATGTATGCGGCACTTTTCTGTGCCGTAGAACGCGCAGCAAACACATTCGCGCTCGTCAATCTTTACGACCTTAGTTAATTTGGTGTACATAGCGTATTCGCAACCCCAATCCCGAAAGAAACCAAAATTTTCTGATTGATGTCTTCGATTTTTTCCAAGTTCTTCACCCCCCCAAGCTTCTTGCGAATCCTTGCTTTGTCAATGACTCGCACTTGCTCGCACAAAACAGTGCTATCCTGCACCACGCCGGCATCGCTTGTCGTAAGGACAACGTGTGTTGCAGACATTTTCTTTTTCTTTGACGTTAGCG